>JBEKTB010000076.1:0-17006 GCA_049516495.1 Occallatibacter sp. | reverse complement strand
AAAAAAGTCGGGCAGCCAGCGGTGAAACATCTGGAGGAAGGCGCGGGTTTCCGGCGCGTCGGCCTTCATGTAGTCGCGGTTCAGGTTGAGGTTGCTCGCGTTGGCGCGCCATCCGGCCAACTCCGGGCCGTTCTGGTTGATGCGGTTGTAAGCCGAGCGGCGCTCGTGCCCGTCGATGTTGTAGACCGGAATGAAGACGAAGACGGCATGGTCCAGGAGGTGCTTCGCACCGTTTTTGTCCTGGACGACGTCGCGGAGAAGAGCGAGGCACGCGTCCTTGCCGTCCATTTCGCCGGCGTGGATGGAGTTCTGCACCAGCAGAATGGCGCGGCCCGAAGCATGGATGGAAGCGGGATCGAAGACACCGTCTTTCGATGCAATGACGATCTTCAGGTCGCGCCCTTCGCCGGTCTTGCCGAAGTTCTCGATCCTCACCTGGGCGGGGTTTGCGGCAGCGATGCGTTCAAGGTATGCGACCGTCTCCGCGTAGTCGGGCGTGGTGCGGTAGTCGGAGATTTCAGCGGGGGTGCGCCAGTCGGGGGAAGACGACTGGCTCATCAATCTGCACGCAAGGAGGAGAGGAAGGATTGTTGCGGGCAGATGCCTAAGCCGAATCAATATCGTGAGCCTCCGTGGGCAAATTGTTGGCGTACTGAAATCGCGGAGTTTGCAAGTTTGACCAGCGTTCCGCGGTTTTCGCATTTCATTTCAATTGAATAATAGAAGCCGCGTTCTGCCCATCGAATCGACGAATTGCTGCAATAAGCGCCGATTTGCGGTGGGTAGAACCATCCACGAATTCCGTTGCGCAGCTTTACGCGAACGGGCTTCACCTCTGAGAGATTGACCAAGGCATTTCTGCCTTGGAATGAGGCATAAAAGCAAACATGCTGTCCTTCGCAGTTCCGGTCGAAGCCAAGCTCAAGATCATATCCTGAAGGACCGATGTCCTTTGAAGTTAGGTACACGTGCGCGCTGTCGTCGAGATATGGCAAGAAACTGGGCAATCTTGGCGGAACTTGAGACTGACTCCGAACTTCGACAGCGGGCTTTTGCAAGTCCTCGGCCGAAGAAATGAGGGGCTTCGACCCGCTTACATCGTTCTGCTGACCGCGGACCTGGCCACCGGTGACTATCAAGACCAACACAGCGACCAAGACCGTGGTTTGCTTCAACGCGTGATTCTCCATGTAAGGAGGTCCCTCGTGCCAGCCCCTGACTCCTGATCCGTGACCCCTGACCCCTGCCTTTACGTAATGTCTTCCGTGTCGTAGACCGGCGCCACGCGCTTTTTCGGCGAACCATGGACAGAGCTGAGGAGGCCCTCGACGACATCGTCGTCCAGCGGCGGTTCGGCCTCAATCTCGGCGGTCATAGCTTTCAGGTCTTCCACTTCCTGAACGCGCTCGACCAGCACCACGGCGTGGCATTGCGCCACGTGATCCAGGCCCAGTCCCTCCGGAGTCTTGGCCTTGATGCTCACCCGGTCCGGTTCGACGCCCAGCAGGTCGGCGACCCGGGCACGCATCTCGCTGGCGATCGGTCCGATCTTGGGCGCGGCCAGAATCAGCGTGGTGTCCACATTCGAGATGCGGTATCCGGCATGTTCCAGTTCTTCGATGGCCAGGTTCAGGAAGATCGCCGAGTCGGCGTCCTTCCAGCGTGGGTCGCCCGGCGGGAAAAAGCTGCCGATATCGCCGGCGGCCACAGAGCCCAGCAGAGCGTCGGTGATAGCGTGCAAGAGCACGTCGCCGTCGGAGTGGCCGGCCAGGCCCTCCGGGTGGTCCAAAGTCAGGCCGCCAATGCGCAACGGCACACCCGGCTTGAATTCGTGAGAGTCAAAGCCAAATCCGATACGTGTATCCATAAGTGCGTGGGTCTCCGTGCCTGTCCTGAAAATTTATCTACCGGCGGCGAAGATGAATCTTCGCCGATCCGGGGTCAGCGGGCGCGCTTGTGCAGGTAAAACTCGGCCAGTTCCAGGTCGCCCGGCTGCGTGATCTTCAGATTAACCTGAGAACCGGGCACCACGGCTACCGGATGACCCGCTCTTTCGACCACCGACGCCTCATCGGTCCCGACAAACCCATCCTCCGTGGCCTCGGCAAAGGCGCGCTGCAGCAACCCGTAGCGGAAGCCCTGCGGCGTCTGCGCCAGCACCACGAACTCGCGCGGAATAGTCGAGGTAATCAGGGCTCCGTGCGCGGTTCGCTCCACCTGCTTGATGGTGTCCACGGCGGGCATTCCCACAATCGCCGCCCCGTGCTCGATCACCGCGTCAATGGTCCGATCGATGGTGGCCGCGTCGATCAGCGGGCGCACCGCGTCGTGCACCAGCACAATGTCGTCCGGTTCGGCGGGCACCGCGGCCAGGGCATGCGCCACCGACTCCTGCCGGTTGTCGCCGCCTTCCACCACCCGCACCCGCTGGGCAAAGCCGTACCCGGCGGCGTATTCGGCGATTTGCGCCTCGACCCGCTCCATCTCCGGCTTGCGGACGGCCACGTAGATCGCCGTCACCCGCTTCACGGAAGCAAAGGCGCGCAGCGAATGAATCAGGATGGGAATCCCATCGAGCGCGAGAAACTGCTTGGGCTGTGGCCCGGCCATCCGGGTTCCCAGCCCTGCTGCTGGAAGAATCGCAAAGACTTGCATACCGGCTGGAGTATACAACGAACGGTGCCTTGCGCGCGGCCTTCTCTGCGGCGGCTGGGTCCGGAGAGACACCAGGCGGGACGGTATCCCGGCGAATTCCGACCTTCCCTGCAAATTGCAGCATCGCCTCGTATCATTTTGGGATGCGCCCAACGCCGTCTCCCACGCTGCCGATTGACACCTTGCTGCTCAAGCCGGGACTGCGCCTGGCGGTCGGCGTCTCCGGCGGGGCGGACTCGGTGGCCTTGCTGCGCGTTCTGGCCGAACAAAATCTCGAGCGGGGCAGGGAACTGGGGCTGGTGCTGCATGCCGCCCACCTGCACCACGGCTTGCGCGGCCAGGAAGCCGACGACGACCTGGCATTTGTCCGCGATCTCGCCGCCGAACTTGGCCTGCCTTTCCACGAGGCCCGCGTGGACACGGCGGTCGAAGCCCGCGCCCGCGCCGAAACCGGCAAACCGGGCCAGCCAGGCAAATCTGCCGAGACCATTGAAGAAGCCGCCCGCCGCGTGCGCTACGGCTGGTTCCGGCAGCTCCTGGCCGCGGGCGAAGTGGACGCCGTGGCCACCGCCCACACCCGCGACGACCAGGCAGAGACGGTGCTTGCCAAGTTTCTGCGCGGAGCCTGGACCGAGGGGCTCAGCGGCATTCATCCGGTGGTCGAGTTCCCCGAGGGCCGCATTCTGCGTCCGCTGCTCAACGCCACGCGGACCGAGGTCGAGGCCTATCTGGCCGCGCTTGGCCAGGGCTGGCGCGAGGACTCCTCCAACCGACACCTCACCTTCACCCGCAACCGCATTCGCCACGAGTTGCTGCCGCTTCTGGAAGGCTGGAATCCCCGCCTCCGCGAGCATCTGGCGCAGATGGCCGCGCTGGCTCGCGACGAGGAAGCCTGGTGGGCGGCGGAACTGGTCCGCCTGGCCCCGCAGTTGCTGCTTCCCGGCCGTCCGGTGCGGGGAGGTGGACGGGCCGCCAGCGAAGGCCTGGCTCTCGACGTCATCCGTTTGGCCGCGCTCGCCCCGGCTCTCCAGCGGCGCCTGTTGCGCTACTGCGCCGAGCAGCTGGGCGCGGCGCCTGATTTTGCCGCCACCGAGGCCCTGCGCACGATGGCGCTGCATGGCCGCGCCGGGCAGAAGCTGGAACTGGCCCAGGGGCTCCTCGCCGAGCGAACCCCGCGCGAACTTCGAATGGCCGTGGGTTCAGCCTCCTCTTCCGCAGCGCCCTCCGCCCTCGCAGTGCCCGAATATTCCGTGGATGTTCCCGGCGAGGTGTCCGCCCCGGCCTTTGGTCTGCTGCTACGGATCGAACTTGCCGCCAACCCTCAACATTCGACCGCGCCGTCCGCCGCCACCCTGCGCAACTGGCGGCCGGGCGACCGAGTCCGGCTGCGTTACTCCTCCAGTGCGCACAAGGTCAAAGAAGTCCTGGAGCGCCTCAAGGTTACCGGCTCCAGCCGGGCGCTCTGGCCGGTTCTCGAATTCGATGGACAAATCATCTGGATGCGCGGTGTTGAACTGGAGCCGGCGCAGGGAATCCGCATCGCGACAACCAGCCTGGACGCCGCTGCCTGCGACTCCTTCCTGGCGCCGACTCCCAAAGCGAGCTAACCCCTTCGAGGACGACGCCGGATCAGGCCTCGTTTGCTGCCAGTTTTCCTGCCTTGGGAGTACAATCTAAACTACTGCTCATCCGGACGACGGGATACCTGTCTCTGTCGTCAGGGCGGCCTGTATTTTCTGTGACTTTGATGAACGTACCGGCGTCTAAAAGATGATGTAGGCGGTGTTGGAGGTCTTTTCGTCGACTTCTCCCCCGCCGGGAAAAGAGGAATCCTGGTGAATTCGACCGTTAAAACCATCATGTTCTGGGTGTTCATCCTCATCTGCCTCATGCTGCTGTGGGGCGTGGTGTCAAAGAACTCCGGCATGAGCGGGAAAGATACGGAGATCCCCTACTCCGACCTGTTCGACAAGGTGCAAAATCATCAGGTGCTCGATGCCGCCATCCAGGGCAACGAGTTGCGCGGCCACCTGACCACCAACTCCAAGGATCAGTTCCACACCACGATTCCTGCCAACTACGAGGAACTTGAGAAGGCCATGCTGGCCGCCAAGGTCAGCTTCGCCATCAAGGAACCGCAGAACAACATGCTGCTGCCCATTCTGTTCAACGTGGGGCCGTTCATTCTGCTGGGCCTTATCTGGTTCTTCATGCTGCGCCAGATGCAGTCGGGCGGGAACAAGGCGCTGTCGTTCGGCAAGAGCCGCGCGCGGCTGCTCTCGATGCAGCAGAAGAAGATCACCTTCAAGGACGTGGCCGGCGTGGATGAGGCCAAGGAAGAGCTGAAGGAGATCATCGAGTACCTGCGCGAGCCGCAGAAGTTCCAGAAGCTGGGCGGACGCATTCCCAAGGGCGTGCTGCTGGTAGGACCTCCGGGAACCGGCAAAACCCTGCTGGCCCGCGCCGTGGCCGGTGAGGCCAACGTGCCGTTCTTCTCCATCTCCGGCTCCGACTTTGTGGAAATGTTTGTCGGCGTGGGCGCAAGCCGCGTTCGCGACCTATTCGAGCAAGGCAAGAAGAACGCTCCGTGCATCATTTTCATTGATGAGATTGACGCCGTAGGCCGGCATCGCGGCGCTGGGCTGGGCGGCGGACACGATGAACGGGAGCAGACGCTCAACCAGTTGCTGGTCGAGATGGACGGCTTTGAATCGAACGACGGAGTCATTCTGGTGGCCGCCACCAACCGTCCCGACGTGCTCGATCCCGCACTGCTGCGCCCCGGCCGCTTCGACCGCCGCGTGGTGGTGGGCCTGCCCGATGTGCGCGGCCGCGAAGAAATTCTCCGCGTCCACGTCAAGAAGGTTCCCGTCTCCGAAGACACCAATCTCAACGTCCTGGCTCGCGGGACACCCGGTTTCAGCGGCGCCGACCTGGCCAACATGGTCAACGAGGCCGCTCTGAGCGCAGCGCGCATGAATCGCAAGCAGGTCGTCATGTACGACTTCGAACTGGCCAAGGACAAGGTGCTCATGGGCGCCGAGCGCAAGTCCATGCTGCTGACCGACGAAGAGAAACGGGTGACTGCGTATCACGAGGCCGGCCACGCGCTGGTGTCGTTCCTGCGCGAGCATTCCGACCCCATCCACAAGGTCACCATCATCCCTCGTGGCATGGCCCTGGGCGTCACCATCTATCTGCCTGACGACCGGCACAACTATACCCGCGAGTATCTTGAAACCCGCCTGGCGACGGCCTACGGGGGACGCGTGGCCGAGGAGATTTTCCTCAACCAGATGTCTACCGGCGCCGGCAGCGACATTGAAACCGCTACCGACCTGGCCCGGCGCATGGTTTGCGAGTACGGCATGAGCCGCCTGGGTCCGCTCACCTTCGGCAAGAAGGAAGAGCAGATCTTCCTGGGCCGCGAAATCGCCCAGCATCGCGACTTCAGCGAGGAGACGGCGCGCCAGATCGACCTGGAAGTGCGCCGCCTGATCGATGAAGCCTACCAGTCGGCCCACACCATCATCGAAGCCCATCAGGACCCCATGCACCGCATTGCGGCGGCCCTGCTGGAACGCGAGACCATCGACGCCGAAGAGGTGAGGATGCTGATCGAGGGCCAGACGCTGCCCCCGATGCGCTCCATCCTGGCCTCGCCCAGCGATACCGGTGGCGTACAGCAGGTGCTCAAGCCCGAGGCTCGCGGCGGCCCCAACTACCCCGAGGGTTCTCCCTCGCCGGCATAACACTGAACCGGATTCAGCGAAAAGGCCACCCCGGAAGGGGTGGCCTTTTTTGCTGATTGTCCAGTTGGCCGTCAACTGCTGGGAGCGCGAGAATTGCGGAAAAGCAGTCGGGGAGGCGACTTTTCAGGAGTAGCGTGCGGGCTGAAGCTTCTGAACTTTCCCAAGTCTCAAAATTGAGACCTGGTGCGCCTCGCATCGCGCCAAGGATTAATGGTCAGGGATCTGGTTCACCTGCCAAGAGATGAGTTCAAATGCTTCACTCCCCGGTGGGCAGGGATTCTTCAATCACTGACCAAGGCCCACCTTGAACCACGAGGTACTTCAGGTAAAGTTCTGCCGCTGGGCGATCTGTCGATGCGAGCAGGGCTCGAGCAGCATCCAGGACGCGTTCTTTCGGCAAGGAGGCGAGGTCAAAGTTCTCCTCGATCATTCCATCGGAATGCGGAATGGCCAGCAAATCAAGATAGCTCACAATCACGGCGCGATGTTCGTGAAGCAAATAGTTCTGTAGCAGTTCATTCACTATCTGTTCAGGAAGAGTCAGTGTTGCCGCCGTCCAGTTGACCAGGCGCTCAAGCGGGGCGCGGCGGATAGTGATCTCACGAACGCTTTTTGCTTTCGCGATTGCGGCAAAAATAAACTGTCTCTGTCCGTTCGTTGACTTCGCCAAAAATATCTTGCTGGCTGAGACTCGAATCTCTTCAGGCAATTGTCGCCAGACACGATTTGCGGAAGCTGGCATCAGCGGTCCTCCCTTACAGTCAATCTTGACCTTCACCTTCGATCATAACGGCTGCAGGAAAACCATGTGCGGTCGCACGCTGGTGGTGAGGCGCCAATTCTCGTCTGTAATCCTACCGTTCCCCAAAGATGGTCCTCGACCATCGTGGTTTTCACCAATTGAGCGAGCTAGCGCAACGGGGAAGTTCGATCTCATGGAACGAAACTGGATTAGTGCTGGCGAAACGCCGAACGGGGCGGCGATCAAAGATAGAGGGCTCGGTTGTGCGATACCACTTGCACAGTCCACAGGTTTGAACCAATATAAGCTGCATTGAGAAAGTTCCGGTTGAGGGCTTTGCGCTTACGCTAAAGGGTGAGGAGATCCCCCGGCACTGCCGGGGATATTTACAGCCCGACTGATTTGGCTGGACTTATGTACGGGCTATACAGACTGCGGAAAAACACGGGATCTGGGGTAAGTTTGGTGACAAGCGATCCTCCGGGGCTAAAGCTCGCGTTGATTCTGCTAGCCTTATGCGGGGGTTGAAACCGCCGCCTCCCTCCGGATCGAGTTTTTCCGCAGCATGCAAAGGCCCGTACCCTTCAAATCGCTGACTTATGCAGAGGCTCCCTAGAGCCTCCTGGCTTTTGCAATCGCCCGAGACCTTCCTGTATGGCTCCAAATCCGCGTTGATTTTGCAGAGGTTATGCGCCTCCACCCATCCATGCGCACACTTCACCCCAACGAAAAAGGATGGGCCTCAGCCCATCCTTTCTGTTCAACTGCAATTCCGGCCGGGATCAGAAGTGGTACGCCACGCCGATCGTCGGTTCGTAGATGTTGTACCACTTGTTAGTGGCGTAAGCGGTCACGCCGAAGGTCGGCACCTTGGTCACAAACCCGCGGTATTCCGCGCGGATATCGAAGCTGGGGCTGATCTCGTAGGCCACGCCGGCGCCGTACATGCCGCCGATTGCGGTTGCCTGCTTCACGTCCAGATCGGTCGTTCCCGAGTTGCGGATGGGCAGGAAGATCAGCGCGCCCGGACCGGCCTCGACAAATGGGTTGAATTTGCGGAAGTTGAAGCTGCGGACATAGGCGCCCGAGATTTCCTGGGTGCGGGTCAGCACGTCGTAATGGTTGGTGTTGCTGATCACGTAATGAATCGTGTTCTGGTAGGTGATGCCGTAGTTTGCCTCGATGGCGCTGGAGGGTGTGAGCATGAAACGGTAGCTCACCAATGCGCCAAAGGCGCGGTTCGCGCTCACCTGAACGTCGGTGGACGAGGCAATGAACGGCTCAATATAGCCGTTTCCGCTGATGCTGATGTCCTGGCGGCTTTCCTGAGCGCGGCCTGCTGCCACGCACACGGCCAGCAGAAATGCAATGATGGCGATCTTCTTCATTCGGTCCTGAACCTCACGACTGCTCAACCGTCCGGCTGGCAACGAGCTTGTCGATTCCGGTGCTCCGGTTCGAGCCGGGCCCCACTCTCAGCATTGTAACTGGCCGGAGCGGTCCGTGGCGGAACTCCAAGCTGCGGAACGATCTGAGGCTATAGACGCGGCAGAGCTCAATCGGGCGTTTTGGCCCGGCTGAAGTCCTGCAATTAAGCGTGTTTGAGTGCGTCGCGCCCCGCGCCAATCCACAAGAAACACGCCCTTCAGCCGGCTCGCTCCACCTGGTAGTGGAAGGGGGCCCCCTGCTCCTGCGCCAGTGCCCTCACGGTCCGCAAAAATGCCTTGGCTGCGTAGGAGAGCGAGGCCTGGCGGCGGTAGACCAGCCGCAGTACGCGCTTCACCTCCAGTTCGTCCACCGTCACCCGCACCAGGTCCCCGGTCTCCAACTCCCTGGCCACGGTCAGGTGCGGCACCAGCGCCACGCCGTTGCCCATGGCCACAAATCGCTTGATGGCTTCAATAGTTGGCAACTCGATGCCCATGTTCAAGGGCGTGCGGTACTTTTGAAAAGCCTCGATCACCTTCAGACGCAGTGGCGAGGCCACGTTGTGAGCGATAAAAGTTTCCTTGCCCAGGTCGTTGATGGAGACGCGCTCGGCCCCGGCGAGCGGGTGGTTGGGGCTCACGATGAATGCCAGGCTGTCAGAGTACACAGCAATCGTCCGGAATTGCGCAGGGTCGGGACGAAAAGAGATCACCCCCAGCTCAAACGTGCGCAGGTTCAGCTCCTCGGGAATGCGCGAGGCCAGCATGCGGTGCACGGCTACGCTGACGTGAGGAAACTCTCGCCGGAACCGGTCCATGGCCTGCAGCAGGTACATGCAGGTGTACTCGTTGGCCGCCAGTTGCAGACGGCCACGCTCCAGGCTCTTCAACTCGTCGAGAGCGCTGGCGGCCTCGCGGCGCAGCGCCAAGAGCCGCAGCGCGTAGTCGCGCAGCAGCACCCCGGACGCCGTCAGCGACCCGTCCCGCGCCGCGCGGTCAAAGAGCGTCTCGCCCACCGACGCCTCCAGCTTGCGGATGACCTGGCTCACCGCCGGCTGCGTCCTGTGCAGGCGCACCGCCGCCCGCGAGAAGCTCCGCTCCTCGGCTACCGCCAAAAATGTTTCGAGTTGATTCAGTTCCATATCAGTTCTCAGTGGTCAGTTTTCAGTTGTCAGTAGGTCACCGGCCTGCTTTCAACTGACAACTGAAAACTGACCACTGGCAACAGCCCTATAAGCAATTCTAATCGATCACCCAAAAAGAATAACTTTGCCTTATATCGCATCGATGCGAGACACTGACAACATTCGCAAGTGGATACCCTGACAGGCAGGACCATGATTTCAGATCACGTAGTCTTCTTTGACACCACGTTGCGCGACGGAGAGCAGTCTCCCGGTTGCAGCATGACCACGCAGGAAAAGCTCACCATGGCTCATGCCCTGGAGGATCTGGGCGTAGACATCATCGAGGCCGGCTTTGCCATGGCCTCGGAGGGCGACTTCGCGGCCATCGCCACCATTACGCAGGCGGTTCGCAAGCCACGCATCGCGTCTTTGGCCCGAGCGAAAACGGAAGATATTGAAATGGCCGCGCGCTCCATCCAGTTCGCCGACCGCGCCCGCATCCACGTTTTCCTTGCCTCCAGCGATCTGCATCTCGAATACAAGCTCAAGATCAGCCGTCAGGAGGCTCTCGACCTGACCGGCGAATCGGTGCGCCTGGCCCGCTCGCTGGTGGACGATGTCGAGTTCTCGCCTGAGGACGCCACTCGCTCGCACCGCGACTTCCTGGTTGAAATGGTGCGCATTGCCGTCGAGGCCGGCGCCACCACCATCAACATGCCCGACACCGTGGGCTATTCCACCCCCGAGGAGTACGGCCAGATGTTTCGCGAGGTGCGAGAGCGCATTCCGGCCATCGACGAGCAGGGCGTCATTCTCTCGTCGCATTGCCACGACGATCTGGGCCTGGCGGTAGCCAATTCCCTGGCCGCCATTCAAAACGGCGCCCGCCAGGTGGAGTGCACCATCAACGGCATCGGCGAGCGCGCGGGCAACGCGGCACTTGAAGAGATTGCGGCAGCCCTCTATGTCCGCGGAGACCGGTATGGCGTTTCCACTGGCATCAAGCTGGACCAGCTCTACCCCACCAGCCAGGTCCTGGGCCAGATCATCACCTTCAAGCCCTCCCCCAACAAGGCCGTGGTGGGCGACAACGCCTTCGCGCACGAGTCCGGAATTCACCAGCACGGCATGCTAGCCAACCCGCTCTGCTACGAGATCATGACGCCGCAGCTGGTGGGGGTCGCCAAGACGCACCTGGTTCTCGGCAAGCACTCCGGCCGCGCGGCGCTGCGTCATCGCCTGGAGCAATTGGGCTTCGCCCTCGACCGCGACGAGCTGCAGCACACGTATTATCGTTTTGTGGCCCTGGCCGACCGCAAGAAGAACATCTACGACCAGGACCTGGTAGGCCTGCTGCCCGACCAGATTCGCGAGCGGCGGCATGTGCCTGTCTCGGAACTGGATTGAACACGCATTTCCCGCCGCGCCAACCAAAGGCGGCTAACTGATCCCTAATCCCTGACCCCTGACCCCTGTTCTTTGGAGAAGCATGAACCTGAAGATTCTAGTCACCGCCGGCGACGGCATCGGCCCCGAAGTTACGAACGAAGCAGTTGCAGTTCTCACGGAAGTGGCGGCCCAGGGCGGCCACGAGTTCTCCTTCATGGAGCGCCGCATCGGCGGCGTGGCCATTGTGCACGACGGCACGCCGCTGCCTGAGGAGACCCTTGAAGCGGCGCTCGCATCGGACGCGGTTCTGCTCGGCGCAGTTGGCGGCAACGAGTTCAACTCGCTCGCTCCCGACAAGCGTCCCGAGGCCGGCCTGCTTGGACTCCGCTCCGCGCTCGGCGGCTTCGCCAACTTGCGCCCCGCGTTCGCCTTCAAGGAACTCGCGGTCAACAGCCCCTTGCGTCCCGAGATCATCGACGGCGCAGACATTCTTTTCGTGCGCGAACTGCTCGGCGGCCTCTACTTCGGCCACCCGCGCGAGTGGAACAAGGCCGCGGGCGAGGCCTGGAACACCATGCGCTACACCCGGGACGAAGTGGCCCGCGTGGCGCGTATCGCGTTCCAATTGGCGCAGAAGCGCCGCAAGAAGCTGACCAGCGTGGACAAGGCCAACGTGCTTGAGGTCTCGCAACTATGGCGCGCCGCGGTCACAGAGGTTGCCGCCGAGTTCCCTGACGTGACGCTCGAACATCAGTATGTGGACGCCATGTCCATGCACATCATGAATCGCCCCCGCGACTTCGACGTGGTGCTGACGGAAAATCTCTTCGGCGACATTCTTACCGACGAGTCCGCGGTGATCACCGGTTCTCTGGGCATGTTGCCCTCGGCCACCATTGGCGGTAAGGTGAATCTGTACGAACCGGTTCACGGCTCCGCGCCCGACATCGCAGGCAAGGGTCTGGCCAATCCGCTGGGCGCAATCCTCACCGGCGCATTGATTCTGCGCCACTCCGCCGGTCTTGAGGCCGAGGCCGCGACCATTGAAACCGCCGTGCGCAAGGTGCTCGAGCAGGGCTTCCGCACGCCGGACCTGGCCCGCGCCAATGCACAGGGCTTTATGGTGCTCTCAACAAAGGAAATGGGCGCCAAGGTTCTTGAGACGGTGAAAGAGCAGCTTCTAGCTACTAGCCGCTAGCTGCTAGCGCACTGTGCTGGAGCAAGCGGCATTGGCCGGCACGAGCGCAGGAAACTACTTATTGCGGAGTCTCAACAATTCGGTAAAGACAGGCTAGAGGCTAGAGGCTAGCAGCTAGTAGTTTAAACAGGAGTTCCATGAGCACTGAACCGAAAACACTCTTTGAAAAGGTCTGGCAGCAACACGTGGTGGTTGAACCAGAAGGCGAGCCCACCGTGCTCTACATCGATCTGCAATTGTTGCACGAAGTGACCTCGCCGCAAGCGTTTGAGGGCCTTCGCCTGGCCGGCCGCACGGTGCGCCGCCCCGACCGCAGCATCGCCACAGTCGATCACAACGTGCCCACCACCATCGAGGGCCGCCTGCACATCGTTGATCAGATCGCTGCCAAGCAGATCGCCACGCTGCGCCAGAACTGCGCGGACTTCGGCGTTGAACTCTACGACGTCGACTCGCGCGAGCAGGGCATTGTCCACGTCATCGGTCCCGAGCTGGGCATCACCAAGCCGGGCATGACCATTGTCTGCGGCGATTCGCATACCTCGACGCATGGCGCATTTGGCGCGCTGGCGTTTGGGATAGGCACCAGCGAAGTGGAGCACGTGCTGGCCACGCAGACTCTGCCGCAATCGAAGCCCAAGACCTTCCGCATCGCGGTTGAGGGCGAACTGCCCACGGGTGTCACGGCCAAGGACATCATCCTGGCCATCATCGGGCAGATCGGCACCGATGGCGCAACCGGCTGCGTGGTCGAGTACGCCGGCTCCGCCATTCGCGCGCTTTCGATGGAAGGCCGCATGACCATCTGCAACATGAGCATCGAGGCCGGCGCGCGCGCGGGCATGATCGCTCCCGACGAGACCACGTTCGCTTACCTCAAGGGTCGCCGCTTCGCACCGCAGGGCGCCGCATGGGACGAGGCCGTAGCCGAGTGGAGCAAACTGCCGACCGATCCCGGCGCGAAGTTCGATCGCGAGCTGGTCATCGACGCCACCAAACTGGTTCCCTATGTCAGTTGGGGCACCAGTCCCGGCATGGTCGCGCCCATCACCGCAGCCGTACCCGACCCCGCCGCCACGGCCAACGAGCAGGAGCGCAAGGGCCTGGAGCGTGCGCTTGAATACATGGGCCTCAAGGCCGGCACACCGCTGGAAGAAGTGGAGATCGACCGCGTGTTCATTGGCTCCTGCACCAACTCGCGCATCGAGGACCTGCGCGCCGCGGCACGCATCGCCTCCGGCTACAAGGTTTCCACGCATGTGAGCGCGATGGTGGTTCCCGGCTCGCAGGCCGTCAAGGCGCAAGCTGAAGCGGAAGGCCTGGACCGCGTCTTCCGCGAAGCCGGCTTCGACTGGCGCGAGCCCGGCTGCTCCATGTGCCTGGGTATGAATCCCGACATTCTCTCGCCCGGCGAACGCTGCGCCTCGACCAGCAACCGCAACTTCGAAGGCCGCCAGGGACGCGGCGGGCGCACCCATCTGGTTTCGCCGGAGATGGCCGCAGCAGCCGCCATTGCCGGGCACTTCGTCGACATTCGCAACTGGGCCGTACGCGAGCCTGCGCTGCAAGGAGGAAAGGCTTAATGGAACCCTTTCGCACACTGACGGCACTGGCCGCGCCTCTGGACCGCGCCAACGTCGACACCGACCAGATCATTCCCAAGCAGTTCCTGAAGCGCGTTGAGCGCACCGGCTACGGCGAGTTCCTGTTCTTCGACTGGCGGCGCATGCCGTCCGGCGACCCGAACCCGGAGTTCGAGTTGAACGATCCGCGCTACAAGGGCGCGCAAATCCTCATCGCCGGCAAGAACTTCGCCTGCGGATCGAGCCGCGAGCACGCTGCCTGGGCGCTCTCGGACTACGGATTCCGCGCCGTAATCGCGCCCACGTTCGCTGACATTTTTTTCTCGAACGCGGGCAAGAATGGCATCGTTCTGGCGCGCCTCAGCGAAGAGGAAGTCGCGCAGCTTCTCCACAACGCCAAGACGATTCCGAACTATCAACTCACCGTTTCGCTTGAAGCGCAGACGGTCAGCGACAACCAGGGCTTCAAGGCGAGCTTCGAGGTCGACCCGTTCCGCAAGTTCTGCCTGATCGAAGGCCTGGACGACATCGGCCTGACCCTGCGCCACGCCGCAGCGCTCGACGCATTTGAAAAGAAGCACGACGAAGCGGGTTGGCTGAAAGCAAAGTAACAGCGCACACAGGAGCCAATGATCATCGAAGGCAAGCGCCAAAGCATCCCGTTGACCGAAGGCCCCGACCGGGCGGCCGCACGTTCTTACCTGCGCGGCTCAGGGTTCAGCAAGGAAGACCTGCACAAGCCGATTATCGGCATTGCAAATACCTGGACCGAGATCGGCACATGCAACATGCACCTGCGCGAAATCGCCCAGGCGCTCAAGGAAGGCATTCGCGAAGCCGGTGGCACACCAATGGAGTTCAACACCGTCACCATTTCCGACGGCATCACCATGGGCACGCAAGGCATGAAGGCTTCCTTGGTTTCGCGCGAAGTCATCGCCGATTCCATCGAACTAGTCGCCCGCGGCAATCTCTTCGACGGCCTGGTCGGCATCGGCGGCTGCGACAAGAACATGCCCGGCATCATCATGGCTCTCTGCCGCCTTGACATTCCCGGCATCATGCTCTACGGCGGCTCCATCGCGCCCGGCAAACTGAATGGCGCGGACATCACCATTCAGGATGTTTTTGAGGGCATCGGCTCCCGCGCCGCCGGCCGCATCGACGACGCCGGACTTGAAGCTCTTGAAGCCAACGCCTGTCCCGGCGCGGGCGCATGCGGCGGCCAGTTCACCGCCAACACCATGGCCATGAGCGGCGAAATCTTGGGCATCTCGCCCATCCAGCTCTCCGGCGTTCCCGCCACCTCTCCTGACAAGTACGCCGCAACGCGTGAGGCCGGCCGCATCCTGATGGACGCCGTCCGCGCCAACCGCCGCCCCTCGCAGATCATCACCCGCAAGTCCATTGAGAATGCCATTGCCAGCGTGGCCGCCAGCGGAGGATCGACCAACGCCGTTCTTCACCTGCTGGCCATCGCGCGCGAAATGGGCATTCCGCTTTCCATCGACGATTTTGACATCATCAGCAAGCGCACGCCCTACATTTGCTCCCTCACGCCCGCGGGCAAATTTGTGGCATCGGACTTCCAGGCCGCGGGTGGTTCGCGGCTTCTGGCCAAGCGCCTCATCGACGCGGGCCACGCCGATGGATCGACGCTGACCGTCAGCGGCAAGACGCTGGGCGAAGAGGCCGCGCTGGCCGTCGAGACGCCAGGTCAGCAGGTCATCGGCACCTTCGAGGATCCCATCAAGCCCAACGGCGGCCTGGTCATCCTGAAGGGTAATCTGGCCCCCGAGGGTTCGGTGATGAAGATCGCCGCCGCCGACAAATACGACCATCGCGGCCCGGCGCGCGTATTCGATACGGAAGAGGCCTGCTTCGCCGCCGTGCAATCCGGCCAGATCAAGCCCGGCGATGTGCTGGTGATTCGCTATGAAGGCCCCAAGGGCGGTCCGGGCATGAGAGAGATGCTGCAGGTGACGGCGGCCATCAGCTCGAACGCCGAACTCAGCGCCCACGTTGCGTTGCTCACCGACGGCCGCTTCAGCGGCGCAACAAGAGGCTTCACCGCCGGCCACGTGGCTCCTGAAGCTTTTGTTGGTGGACCCATCGCCGCTGTTCACGAGGGCGACATCATCCACTTCGACATCAAGAACCGCAAGCTGACCCTCGAAGTCAGCGAAGAAGAGATCGCAGCAAGACTGAAGAACTTTACGCCGCCCGCATTGCGCTGGCCCAAAGGCGTCTTCCGCAAGTATGTGGATCGCGTAACAAGCGCCTCCGAAGGCGCAACGACGTAAAAGCAGCTTCTAGCTGCTAGCTTCTAGCCTCTAGCTAAAGGCTTCTGCTACTGGCGGGTTACTGAAAGTTGGACGTCGCTGATCTGGAAAATGGCTTCGGCGGCCGTTCCTCAAAGGGACAGAAGCAAAAGGGGTAGAAACAAACTCGTTTTACCGGAAGAGCAAGCTAGCAGCTAGAGGCTAGAAGCTAGCGGCTAAGGAAGAAGCTAGTAGCTAACAAAGGAGTCACCCATGGGAACCCAAGCAACCGCACAAGCCGCCAACGCCCATCTCACCACCCCCACCCGCCTCACCGGCGCTGAGATCGTGTGGGCCACGCTGGTGGGCGAGGGCGTTACGGACGTCTTCGGCTATCCGGGCGGGGCTATTCTGCCCGTCTATGACGCGCTGCGCAAGTTTCCCATTCATCACACTCTGGTGCGCCATGAGCAGGGCGCGTCGCATATGGCTGACGGCTACGCGCGCGCCTCGGGCAAGGTGGGCGTTTGCATCGCCACCAGCGGCCCCGGGGCAACCAACCTGGTTACCGGCATCGCCACCGCCATGCTGGACTCGGTTCCCATAGTCTGCATCACAGGCAACGTCTCCAGCAAGATTCTGGGCACCGACGCGTTTCAGGAAGTGGACATCACCGGCATCACCCTGCCGGTGACCAAGCACAACTTCCTCATCAGCCACGCCGAGGACATTGCGCCGGCCATCCGCTACGCCTTCCAGATCGCCCAATCCGGCCGTCCGGGCCCGGTGCTCGTCGACATTACCAAAGACGCGCAGCAGGCCACGGCCATCTTCGACTATGCCGCTGCCAAGCCGCGTCCCCATCGCCCCCA
>JBEKTB010000075.1:0-23823 GCA_049516495.1 Occallatibacter sp. | reverse complement strand
GCGATAGGTAGCGCTCAATTGCCGAAGGATGACGCTAGTATCCAAAGGTACGTTTGAATTGGGAAAAACTGTCGGTCCATCGCGTTCGACCTTATTTATGAGGATTCTCGTCGCATCGGCTAATGGTTGAGCGAAAGTGCCTGCATCAAGTACAGGGGCTTCTCGGCCCACTATTTTCCAAAACTCTTGTTTTAGGCAGTCCTCACGTTGCTTGATACGCGCATCTAGCCAGTCTTGATCCCACGGTGAGAACATGTGGTGCCGACCTCTTGAAAAGGACGTCGACGCGATTGTACTCCGAAATGCATGGAGGCCTGCGTCTGGCGTGCCCTTCCGTTAGGTTCAGAAGAAGGTGCCTGTTCTCTTTCTTCTTTATCCTGTCCAATGCTTCTTTTGTGCTGTGGTGATCCTCTGCGATGTTTTCGCTCCGGCCGATTGACCGTCTACTCGGAGGGTGCCCGTAACCTCTACCCTTTGCGCCGGTAAAGCACCTGAAACTCGTAGCCGGCATTGGCGGGGAACAGGCTCGACACGTGGCGCAGTCGCTCCGCCAAAGCCGGGGCGGCCAGCAGCGGGTACTCGCGCTCGCGCAGGTCGTGATAATCGAAATCCACGGCCAGGGCCAGCATATAAATCGCCAGCGAATCGGAGAAGGCGGACTCATAGAAAGTGTTGCGCGAGCGCTCGTCGATGCCCTTCTGGCCGGCGCGGCTGTCCTGGGCGCGACGGCGAGTCTCCCACGCATCCTGGCTGGTTTCGCCACGCACCTGGGCTTCGGCCTGCGACCAGGCAAGCGCGGCAAAGCTGTCCGGTACACCTGCGGCCTCAACAAAGTTGTGGGCCACGTTGATGAAGAACTCGAAGGCCAGCCCGAAGCGGTCCTCGACTAGGCGCGTCGAAAGAAAAACCGCCTCGGTCTGGCCGAAGACGGCGTTGCGGTGGCAAATGGCGCGATCGCCCAGATCCACGGTGTATCCCGGCGCGATCATGGTTTCGCCGGTGTCGGCGATGGCCAGCGGAACAAAGTAATACGCGCGGCGGGCGAGCGCGGCAGACAGGGTGGCCGGAACGGCGCCCACCAGGCGCTCCAGATCGGCGTCCGCAACACGCGTTTCGCCCCACGTTGCATAGTGAATTCCGTTGGGGGCCTGGGCCACCGTTGCCTGCGCGGCTACCTTCTCCGCGTGCCAAAGTTCGATCTGTGTGCTGCTCGCCATGAGACTGTATTCTAGACCACGGAGGCCCTGGACAGAATGCGAACCGAACACGTTGCCGGCGGAACGGTGCTGGGTTTCCCGCTCAAGGGATTCGGCCTCTTCACCAGTCTGCTGCTGGCCTTTGCCTCGGCGTTTTTCACCTTCTTCGCCTCCACCACGATTGCCATCTTTGCGCTGCTGGCGTGGAACCTTTTTGGCCACCACGCGGTGAACTACGCCGACAGCTATCGTTGTGTGGGCTTTCCGGCCGGCCTCCTGGTGCTCGTCGTGGCTCTGCCGGTATTTGGAACTCTGTGGGTGCGTGCAAAACTGCGCAAATAGATTCAAGCCCAAGCCAAATCAGAATCCCTCAAGAACAAAAAAAGGCGGCCTGTCCTCTCGGGTCAGGCCGCCTCAACTTTCTCCGTGGAACTCTTTTCGCCGCACGCGCTCGGGGAGCTATTCCAGAGCGCTTTCGGTTCAGGTGTTAACAAAAACTTTGGGTGCCCCATCCTTGAATCGCTTTTTGATTCAAGGGTGGGAGATCACACAGACCATCTCGACCCGTAAACAATGAGACCGAAAATGTTCTAGACTCCCGCCGGCTTCGGGTCGGCAGGGTCGAACTTGGCCACGCGCACCTTGCGCGCGAGTCCGAGCTTGGAGAGGATCCAGATGCCCCAATAATTGAAGTCGACCTCGTACCAGGCGAGGCCATGCCGTGCCGACACCGGGTGCGCATGGTGGTTGTTGTGCCACCCTTCGCCGCCGCTCACCAGCGCCACCCACCAGTTGTTGCGCGAGCCATCGCGGGTCTCAAAGCGCCGGCTGCCCCACATGTGCGTTGCGGAGTTGACCAGCCAGGTGGAGTGAAGCCCGATGGTGACGCGCATGAACGCGCCCCACAGCAGCATTCCCACCGCGCTTGCCCAACCGCCAGCCAGCCAGCCCAGCCCGAACAGCAGCGCACCGCTCACCACCAGCGGAATCCAGTGGTACTTGCTCAGCCAAACGTGGAAGCGGTCGCGTCCCAGGTCGGGCGAATAGCGGTAGAGCACCTCGGTCTGCGCGTGCAGAGCGTTGCCCCACAGCAGCCAGCCCGTGTGCGCCCACCATCCGCCTTCGCGCGGGCTATGCGGGTCGCCTTCATGGTCGCTGAGCTGGTGGTGCACCCGATGGGTCGAAACCCAGAACATCGGACCACCCTCCAAAGCCAGCGTGGCGCAGACGGCCATGGTGTATTCAAGCCACCTGGGAACCTGGTAGCCGCGATGGGTCAGCAGACGGTGATAGCACATGCCGATGCCCACGTTGATGGCGACTACGTAAAGCACCAGCATGACCAGCAGACGTTGCCAGCTGAAGAAGAACAGCGACGCCACTGCGCCCAGGTGGAATGCCACGATCACCCCGAATGTCAGCCAGTTGATGCCGTCGGCGACAGTTGCGGCGCGGCCCATGTGAATTTCCAACCGTGCGGGCACAGCGTGAGCAACGGAAGTAGAGGGAGACTCCGGCAGCGCCGGAACCGGAATTGTGAGACCTTCAGCTGTGACGGCGGGGGAAGGGGCGGTTACCACAGAAATCATTCGATTGGACATCCTCGGAGAGTGGCGACGCGCCCACCCTTACCAATAATTGTATAGGGAGAAAAGCTGATTACCACGCCCGGCCTTGATCTGTCTGTGACGGGAACAAAATAAATGCGGGGAATGTGGTCAATTCTGCTCATGTTCTGGCCAGAGAGCAATTTGCCCGCTCCCCGGACGGCGGCGAACGGGTGGGATTGCGCATTTTCTTACCGCCGGCTTTCCACGCCAAACTCGCCGCCGCTGCTCTCGAACAACTTCTCCGCCTGGCCGCGCAGCACACGATAAAGCGCAAACTGGCGCTGCGTTTCGCCGCGCAGTTCAAACAACAGTTCTCCGCGGTTGTCGGCCATCGCATCCACGGCGTCCACCAGTCGCATGCGCGGGGTATCGTCCAGGTGGGAACCATCCGTCACGCTCTTCAGCAGTACCAGCACGTTGCCGTAAAGATCCGGCTGCGCCACCAGTGTGACGAACTTCTGCTGCGCCGCTGGCCCGTCGCTGTGCGCCGACAGCACCAGGGTCGCGCCGGAGCCGTAGGCCAGCTCAAAGACCCGGAACTGCTCGTCCACCAGCGGCAGCGGCGCCGGTGGCGGAGGCGCTGGCTTCGCGCTCTTGCGAGCAGTCGTACGCTTGGGCGCCGGCGGGGTCGGAGGCGGCTTCAGCCCCAGGGCGTCGCGCGCCATGTCCTCAAGGGCCGACTTCATCTTGGCTTCGTCCTCCGGGTTGGACCACGCATAGTCCCATGGGTGCTCGGGACGCTCTTTGGCGTCGGAGACCGCGATTGCCTGCTGCATGTCCGCCGGAATGCCCATCAGGGTCGGAACCACGTCAAGCCCGTTGCCGCTTGACTTGCCTCGCTTCAGCCGCGGCCGGTCGGGATCGGTGACCCCCTCGAGCGAATCCACGTGGCCAATATCTTCCGGCTTCTTCTTGTTTTTCTTGAGCACCGGCCGGTCGGGATCGTCCGTTGGCGCGGACCCGCTGGAATTGTCGCTCGAGTCTTTCCTGTGCAGAGTGGGCTGGTCCGGGTCGGACGCGGAGCCGGAACTCGTGCCAGAGGTGCTCGCAGTGCCAGATGTGCTTGCCGTTGTGGAGTCGCCGCTCGAATCCTTCTTGTGCAGCGTGGGCCGGTCCGGATCGTCTGCCGGGGGTGGTCCGCTCGAGGCCGAGCCGGATCCGGAACTGCCCGAACCTCCCGAGTTGCCGCCGCTGCCGCCTGTACCCCCGCCCTCGTCGGCGTGTCTCTTGCGGTGCAGGACGGGCCGGTCGTCGTCCGCGTCCTCAATCGTGCTCCGCGCCATTTCTGACATCGACGGCTTGGGCTTGGGAGTGGCCAGCGGTTTCCACGCCCCATATCCGACCCACGAGCCCTGTTCCTGGCCCGCGTTGCGGATGTCGAACAAGCCCACTGGCTTGCCATCCTGCTGGAGTTCGTATTCCACTTCACCGGCCAGCGCCAGCGGTTCCGGACGGGCCAGGTAGATGCCACCGTCCTGGAGTTCGCCACCGTCCAGCACGGCCACCGGGACCAGGCGGCTGGCCTTGGGATGGCCCGCATCGCCGGTCCACTCAAGAACGGCGATGGCGCGCAGCTCGGGCGAGTCTTTGGCCTTCTTGGTTACCTGTCCAGGGTACTGGGCCCACATCGGCAAAGCGGCCAACAGGCACGCCGTCAGCAATATACTTCGTCTCATCAACAAAATGCCTGTCCTCGGCGGTGACATCCGCCGCCCGCCTCGGGAATAATCGAACCTGATGGCCACTTCGGGCCCTCCATCCAAATGTGCGAGGAATTTCCCCATGGAACTGAACCAGAAAGTCGCCGACTTTACCTTGCAAACCGACGAAAACAAGACCGTGAGCCTGTCCGACTATGCCGGCCAGCCGGTCATACTCTTCTTTTATCCCAGAGCGGACACTCCTGGCTGCACCATCGAGGCTTGCGGCTTCCGCGACACCTTCAAAAAAATCCAGGCGGCCGGCGCGGTGGTGCTGGGCATCTCTCGCGACACGCCCCAGGCCCAGGCCAAGTTCCGCGCCAAATTCGACCTGCCCTACACACTCCTTGCTGATGTAGACGAGAAAGTCTGCAATCAGTTTGGCGTGCTCAAGGAAAAGAACATGTACGGGAAGAAAGTTTGGGGCATCGAGCGGACCACGTTCGTCATCGGCCCCGACCAGACCCTGCTGCACATCTTTCCCAAGGTTACGCCCGCGGGCCACGCTGAAGAAGTGCTGGCCCTGCTGAATGAATGGAAGACGGTAAACAAGTAAAGGACGGAAAGACCGCGCGGCGCCCCGGCCATCTGCTTGGCCGGCGGCCTCCTCGCGCCTTCTTTGAGGCCCCGCCTGAATTGGTGGCTCCGCGCCTGCTGGGCAAAGTGCTGGCCCATTTTTCGCCCTCCGGACTTGTAGCCGGCCGCATCGTGGAGGTCGAGGCCTACCTGGGCCCACACAACCAGCCGCCCGACCCGGCCGCCCACTCCCATCGCGGCCCCACGCCGCGCAACCTGGTTCTGTTTGGCCCCGCTGGCTATGCCTATGTCTACGCGATCTACGGGCGCTACTTCTGCATGAACATCTCCTGTGAGATCGAGGGCCAGGCTGGCGGCGTGCTGCTGCGGGCCTTGGAGCCGGTGGCAGGAGCGGACCAGATGGCCCGGAATCGCGGAGTTCCTCCCGGCACGGCCTGCAAGAGCCTCACCTCCGGCCCCGGTCGCCTTTGCCAGGCACTCGGCATCACCCGGTTGGCCCACAATGGCCTGGATCTGCTCGACCCCGCGTCCCCGCTTCAAGTGCTCGATGACGGCTACCCGGTCTCCGAAGTGCTGGTTACGGCCCGCATCGGCATCAACGTAGCAGTCGACCTACCCCTGCGTTTCGCCCTGCCAGGCCACTTGTGCGTCTCTGGAGCGAAGAATTTAAAGGGGGTGCGCACTCCTCTTGCATAGAATTCCGTCATACGAGTGAAACCATCCCCATCCATGAGGAAACTCCACGCTTGAAGACTTCTTCCCGATTCCTTCCTTCCGCCGCAACTGCCTTGCTTATCGCCGCCGTCCTGACCGCCGCTACCGCTGCCCAGGCTCCTCAAGCCGCGCCGTCGCAACAGCCTCCCGCCAGCAGTCCGCAGGCTGAGGGGCACAATCACACCCACGCCGCCCCCACCAACCTCAAGGTGCTGCCCAAAACCCTGACCGGCGACCAGGTTCACGAAATCATGGAAGGCTGGGAGGCAGCATTAGGCACGCATTGCAGCACCTGCCACACTCCCGACCCCAATAACATCGGTCCCAACGGCCGTCCGCGCCTCAACTATGCCGACGACTCCAAGCCGGACAAATCCACCGCCCGCCTGATGTTTCGCATGACCGAGGACATCAACAAGAATTACGTCAGCATGGTCGAGAATTCCGGAGCACCGGTCACCTGCGGAACCTGCCATCGCGGCCATCTCGGCCCCGAGCCCTGGGTCGCTCCCAAGGAAGGCCTCACTCATCCGCCTCCGGGACCGCCGCCCGCCGGCTCAGCCACGCCCCAGCCGAAATAGGGGCTGCACAGGTTTCGGAAAACATCGTTTCGGGGAACAGGCCGGAACTGGTAGGTCAGGGCTTGAGCCCTGACGCATCAACCCAGCGACACAGAAGCAGGCTTTAGCCCCTGAGGTACGCTCTCGGGCCGTTCATCGCTCGAAGTACTCCTAAATCCGCAACTCGTTCAGCCCTACGGCTTCCAGACGAACGTGGCCACCGAACCGCCAGGAATGGTGGTGGCCACGGTTTTCCCGTGAAAGCCGATGCGCAGATCCTGCCCGCCGGTTCCAGCGTTCAGAGTGTAGAGCACAACCGAGCCGTCGGGGTTGCGAAAGGCAACATCCTTCAACTTCGTCCCGGCCGGCTCGTCTGATGCGATACGGACCGCGCCCGGTAGCACGAATTTGCTTGCATGGCCCAGCACGTAATAGTCGAGCTCGGGCTTTACGAGCGGCCTATCCGGGTTGCTCAAGTCGATGGTCACCAAGCCGCGGCAGGTGTCGCAACCACCCACAACGGGGCCGTGGTTCTGGTCGGTGGCCAGCGCCCACAGCACGTAGCTCTTTGCCCAGTTGCGGGTGACGGCGATCAGTTCCGCTGCTTCATCGGCAAAGACATTGCCTTTCTGCCAGGTTCCGCCGCTGGACTCGGTGACCCACTCGTCTTTCTGCGGGAAATCGTCATGGAATTTGGTCATGACGGCCGGATCGCCGGCGTAGTGGTGCCAGGCGGTTCCGGCAACCAGCGCGGCCGCCTTGGGGTCTTTCAGCACCGTTTCGGGATAGTCGGGCCGGTCCCAGTTGTGGTCGTAGGCCATGACTTTCGTATTCACGTGGGCAGCAGCCAGCGCCGGTCCCAGGGCATTACCGAAAAAGGCCGCCTGCTCGCTGGCCAGCACCTGCATGCCGCTGTAGGTTGGTGGAGCGTAAAGCGGCTCATTCTGCATGCTCAGGGCGTAAACCGGAACGCCCGCGGCCTGGTAGCCCTGCACGGTTTTCACCAGGTAGCTGGCAAAGGCCAAGTAAAACTCCGGCCGCAGACTGGAGTGCTCTTTGCCGTCGGCGCTCGACCCCAGCATCGTCCCAGAGGTCTTCATCCACCCCGGAGCGCTCCATGGCGTCAGCATCACCTTGATTTCGGGATTCAGCGCCAGCGCCTTCTTCAGCAGCGGCAGGATGTACTCCTGGTCGTGCGCCAGCGAGTAGTGTTCAAGGCTCGGGTCGGTGGCGCCGGCAGGCGTGGTGCAGGCCTTGGCCGCCTGCGGACACAGGTCGTCGTAGGAGTAGAACGTCACCGCCAGGTCCGAGGACCCGATGGGCTGGCGCAGAAAACCAAGGGCGATGCCGCCTTTGCGGCTGAAGAGAGTCTTGAAAGCTGCGTCGGTCTGCGCCGCGGTAAGCCTTTTGGCGAAAAGCCATGCGGCCGAGTCCGTCAGCGAGGCGCCGAAGCCGTCGATCGATTGAAAGCGCTGGCTGTCGTCCACGGTAATCAGCGGGGCGGCCGCGGCCGCGCCGGCCTTGGCGGAAAAGTGCAGCGTCTCACGCTGAGAAAGGGCTTCGAGCAGGTCCGGCGTGGTCTGGTACACCGAGACGGACTGGGCGCCGGCAACGGTTACGGCAAGAGCGGTGAGGGCAACACAGGCGGCAACAAAGGCAGAGCGCGGCATAAAGCCTCCTTCATGCGCAAAGAGAATAGTAAGACACCAGCGAGCAAAGGGAAATCGATTGTCTCAATGTTGGTAAAAAGATAAGAAACCGGAGTTTGAACTTCGGACTTTCCACCAATCAAGCCCCTCGTCGAATCAGGCCTTTCAGTGGGAGCCTGACGCCACATCACACCCGCCCGCCAGCCCTGAAAAAATCGCCGCTCTTGCCCCCCGATTTCTCTTCAAGCTGCACGCTGCGAATCACGATGGCCTTGTCCAGCGCCTTGGTCATGTCGTAGACCGTGAGCGCGGCAACGGCAGCGGCGGTCAGGGCTTCCATCTCAACGCCCGTGGGCCCGGTCGTGGCGACGGTCGCGGTGATGCGCACGCCTCCAACCACAATCTCCGCCTGAACATCGACATGGGTAAGCTGCAGCGGATGGCACATGGGGATCAGGTCGGCGGTGCGCTTGGCTGCCTGGATGCCGGCAAAGCGAGCCACCTCCAGCGGATTTCCTTTGGGGTTGGCGGGCAGGGCCGCGAGGACCGCCGCGGAAAGCTCGACAAACGCTGATGCGGTCGCCGTCCGGCGGGTGGACTCCTTGGCGCTGACATCGACCATGACGGCCTGGCCGGCGGCGTCAAAATGCGAGAGTTGGGGCTGTGCGGGATCGGGCATCGGGTCCTCAGGGAAGCAGAATGCGAACGATTGCGCCCGGTTCCAGGTCGCCGGAATCCTCCGGCACGACCAGGAAGCAGTTGGCGCGGGCCAGCGCGGACAGATCGCCGGAACCGTGCCAAGGGACGAAGGCAGCCTCCGGCGGCTGGCCGGCGGGAGAGCTGAAATTGCAAAACGCGGGTAAGAACCGGGTAAGCCCCGGCTTGCCGCCGCGGTTCGCGTGTGGGGCCAGCCGGGCCAGGGCGAAACACGGAGCGCTCTCGCGGCTCCCGGCCAGGGCGGCCAGCACCGGCGCGGCAAAAAGCAGAAACGTCACGGCGGTGGAAACAGGATTGCCGGGGAGACCGAAGAATGGCAGTGTCGGCGACCGCGAGCCGCCCTCCCCGCTGCGAGGGAGTTCGCCGAAGACTGTCGGCTTGCCCGGCTGGATGCGGGCGCCCGTGAAGTGAAAGCTCGCTCCCAAGCAGGCCAGCGCGGGCTCGACAAGGTCGAATTTGCCTGCCGAAACGCCGCCGGAAATGAGCAGCAAGTCTGCCGTGGCGGCCTGTGCGAGAGCGCGGTCGAGGGCCTCGGCATTGTCAGCGGCGGTGGGCAGAATCCAGGGGTCACAACCCGCGGCAGCCACCAGGGCGGCCAGCATCGGAGCGTTGGAGTTGCGAATCTGACCCGGCGCCGGAGTAGCCTCGACCGGCACGAGTTCGTCGCCCGTGGTGAGAATCGCCACCCGGGGCCGGGCAAACACATCCAGGGCAGCATAGCCACAGGAGGCGGCCAGGGCGATTTGCCCGGAGTGGAGTGCCGCTCCGGCGGAAAGCAATTCGTCCCCAGCGCGGCCCTGCGCGCCCTGGGGCACTATATTTTCACCGGATTTGACCGTGCGCGGCGGGACCAGCCGGACCTTCCTGCCCGCCACTCCATCCGACAACTCAATGTGCTCGATCATCACCACGGCATCGGCGCCTGCGGGAACCGGCGCGCCGGTCATGATTTCCCAGGCCGTTCCGGGCAGCAGCGGGCCAGAGGGTGCATCGCCCGCGCGGACTGCGCCTCTGACGGCGAGGAACGCATGGGTTGAAGCCTCCGCGGCGTGGCACGCGTAGCCATCGCGGGTAGAACGGGAGAAAGGTGGTTGATCGTGATCGGCCAGGATAGGCTGGGCGAGGATCCGGCCGGATGCGCAACCGAGTTCCACGCGTTCGACTGCGGAGCGCAGCCGACTCAGCCCTTTCGCGTGAGCGGCTACCATCGCCGCGGCCTGGTCGTAGCTAGGCAGAGCGGACTTCATGAAAGGGATTGTAGCGGGTCCGCCACAGCGGTATTCCTGGGGCACCCTCAAAACGCGAAAGGCGCGCCCGATTGCCGGGAGCGCCTTTCACCGATAAAGCACGATTTCCGCCTATTTCTTGGTTTTCGCGGCCTTGTAGCTATTGTCGATCTTCTGTCCAGCCTGGTCCAGAATGCCCTTTACCTCGACAGCATAGGGGCCTGTCGGGGCCAACTGCAGGTAAGTCTGGTAGGCCTCGGAGCAGCCCGGAGGCAGAACGATCCTGCCACTCTTGGCGTCGAACGTCGCCTTCTGGATGAGTCCCTGGCCCTTGAGGTAATAGAGCAGGGGCTGGTCAGGCGCGATCTTGATGGCCTCGTCCGCGGCAGCCACCTGGGCGTCGCCGTTATTCATCTGGAAGAAGATGACGGCTTCGTTCTTCAGATAGAAGCCGGCCTGGGTCGGGTTGACCTTGGCGGCCGCATCATAGGCCGCATTCGCCTCGGGAACCTTGCCGGTCCGGGCATAAATCTCACCCAGCCCGCTGTTGGCCAGTCCCTGAATGGCAATATTCGGCTTCTTGGAGTTGGCTTCCAGATCGAGAGCCTTTTTGTAGGTAGCCTCGGCGTCGTCGTACTTCTTCAAGCCGACCTGCGCCTGTCCCAGCTGCGCCCACAGAACCGAGGCATCGGGCTTGGCCTGGGTGTCCTTCAGCATCAGGGTCTCGATTTCGGTATACTTCGCCTTCTTGATCTCGGCTTCCTTGGCATCGATGTCGGCCTTGGTGGCGGTGGCACCAAGGGCCTGGACTGCCGCTGCGCGCGCGCCGTCGGCATCCTTGATGTCCTGGGTGACGATGCGCAGATCGGCATTGAGGTTTTTGATCACCTCGTTGGCCTTCAGCGCTTCGGCGTTGTGCTTCTTGAGCTCTTCAAGCTGCTTCTGCTGCTCCGCGGGAAGCTTGTCGACGAACTCCTTGCGGGACATGTCGATGTCCTGGAGCACATCCTGACCGACCACAATCTTGACGTTATCGAACGAATCGACCATCTTGTCGGGCGGTGTGTCGGGCTGGCGGAAGATCACGGTGTAGGTGCCGGGAGCCGCTTCGCCCGTATAGTCGCCGCCGGAGGAGACCGGGAAGGTGTACTTCGAGGTGTGACCGCCATCGTTCGAAAGGCTCACCGAGCCAACCGTCTGGGACGCCCCGGTCGGATTGGTCACGTGGCCGTGAATTTTGCCCGTGGGCCCTGTAGGCGCAGCGGGCGCTGCGGCGGGTTGCTGCGCAACAGCGGGCATGAGGGCGAATGCCAGCAAGCCCAGCCAAAGTGAAATTGTGCGTTTCATCTGCTTCTCCTTGGGAGCGGCGCGAACGAGGCTGCCCGCGAGCTCAAAAAAATCATATTTTGCGGGCCCATGCACCGGCGACCGCCAACAGCGATTCCCCAGCGACTGAGCCTTTGCATCCGAATGCCGGGGTTCTCAAAAAACCGCAACAACACATGGCCCCTGGAGCCGGCCGCATTTCAAAAACGGAGAGCCACGGCGCGGAAACCTGCTCGTGAACTGCTCCCCTTCGCAGGACCCACGTTAAATCCAATCGACCGCCCAACACAAGAGCGGAGGGCCAGGTTCTGTACCACCTGTCGCGACAAGGACAGGATTTGCGGCCAATCGGATCAATCAGTGAGCCCGGCGACCGGAAGCAAGTCTGCCGTCAGGCGGGTCCACGCTGGCTCACGCCATCATAGATTCCTCCCCATGGTAGAGCGCCAAGCGAATGACCGCTTGTGGCCTGTATCACACACTAGGGCCTGCTCATACTACTCAGGCGGATGGCATGGGTAGTATGAACAGGCCCTAAAATGAAGGCATGGCAACCAAGATTCGCCCCGCAACCCGCGCGGATGTACCGCAGATTCTGGCCTTCATTCGGGCGCTGGCCACCTATGAGCGCGAGCCAAAGGCCGTGACGGCGACCGAAGCCGGCCTGGCGCGCGACGGATTTGGCCCCAACCCCTTTTATTTCTGCCTGATCGCCGAACATAATGGCCGGCCCGCGGGATTTGCCTTGTACTTCTTCAATTATTCGACGTGGCTGGGCCGTCCGGGGCTCTACCTCGAGGACCTGTTCGTCGAGCCGGAATTTCGCGGTCTGGGCATCGGCAAAGCCCTCCTGGAGCAGGTAGCGGCCATTGCCGTCGAAAATCATTGCCCGCGTCTGCAGTGGGAGGTCCTGGACTGGAATACTCCGGCTATCGAGTTCTACCGGGCGATGGGCGCAGAGTTTCTGGACGAGTGGCGCAATGTGCGCGTGGCGGGCGAGGCGCTGTGGAAACTGGCCGGAATTCCTGGTTTGCCTGAAGTGGACCCGAGTGTCGCGGACCAGGAAACGGAGGCCTCGCAGTGAAGATTCGCGTGATTGGCGGCGGCCTGGCCGGCCCTGAAGCAGCATTGACCGCGGCGCGGCTGGGCTGCGACGTGGACCTTTACGAGATGCGGGCGATGGTGGATGGCAAGCCGCGCCTCACCCCTGCCCACCAGACCACCGAATTTGGCGAGTTGGTCTGCTCCAACTCGCTGAAGAGCGAATCGCCCAATACGGCGCCCTGGCTGCTGAAGCAGGAGATGCGGCGGGCGGGCTCCGCTCTTTTGCGCATTGCCGATGAAACCGCTGTACCCGCAGGCCACGCGCTGGCCGTCGACCGCGTCGAGTTCTCGCGTCGGATTGCGGAAGCGATTGCGGCCGAGCCGCGGATTCGCGTGATCCGCGAGGAAGTGACGCGGCTGGACCTGTCAGAAAACGGCGACTACGCGCTCACCATCCTGGCCACCGGGCCTCTGACTTCCGACGCCCTCAGCGCAGAGATCGAGCGCATCACCGGCTCCGGCCACCTGGCCTTCTATGACTCGATTTCGCCCATCGTGGAGACGGACTCCATCGACATGAATCGGGTCTACCTGGCCGCCCGCTGGGACAAAGGCACGGCCGACTACATCAACTGCCCCATGGACCGCGCCGAGTTCGACACCTTTCTCGATGCGCTTCTGGCCGCCGAAGCCGCTGAATCCAGGGAGTGGGAGAAGCTCGATTATTTCGAGGGCTGCCTGCCCATCGAGATTCTCGCCCGCCGCGGCCGCGACACCCTGCGCTTCGGTCCGATGAAACCCGTCGGACTCCGCGACCCGCGCACCGGCAAAACTCCCTGGGCCGTGGTGCAACTCCGCAAGGAAAATCTGCGCGCCGACAGTTACAACCTGGTGGGCTTTCAGAACCACCTCAAGTTTGGCGAACAGGCGCGGGTACTGCGCCTGATTCCCGGCCTTGAAAACGCGCGCTTCCTCCGCTACGGCCAGATTCATCGCAATACGTATATCCAGGCGCCGCTGCTGCTCGATGAAACTCTCCGGCTGAAGCACAGCGCTGGTTGTCCCATCCTTTCCACGCCTTCTGTGGAAAGGGTGGGACAGCAACAACCTTCCTCCGGCCCCCGGCCGATGGAAACCAAACCGGCCCAGCCCCTCATGTTTGCCGGACAGCTCTCCGGCGTCGAGGGCTACACCGAATCCATCGCCACTGGCCTGCTGGCGGGAATCTATGCCGCTTCGCTGGTGCGTGGCGAAGAACCCGCGCCTGCTCCTCGCGCCAGCGCACTGGGTTCGCTGGTGCATTACATCACCCACGCCGACCCCAAGGACTTTCAGCCGGCCAACGTCACCTTCGACCTGCTGGAGCCGCTCGACGAGGAGTTGCGCAAGAAGATTCGGGACAAGAAGGAGCGGCACCGCCTGGTGTGCGAACGCTCGCTGGCAGCCTTCGATGAATGGTGGAGCGCGATGTCGCGTCCGGCTGCGGAACTTCGCGCCTGATAACTGCGTAGTTCCGTGGTACGCTGTGCCTTCCCAGGAAAGGTCTCCTATGCGCGCCCTCTCTGCCACGGATTCCATTTCGCCCGCCATTCAACGCACCCGGGATTTTCTCTTCAGGCCATTCAACTGGGGAACCTTTTTGAAGCTTGGCCTGGTCGCCATCATCACCGAAGGCCTCGGGAGCAATTTCCAATCGTCCTCGCACAATGGTCAATCGTCGGGACACGCCCCGATGAACCTTTCGCCCCTCAACCTCGCGCCGGAATGGATCGCGGCGATTGTGGCGATGGTGCTGCTCGCGCTCATTGTGGCCATCGTGCTCTTCTACCTGGTCACGCGGCTGCGCTTTGCCTTCTTCCATTGCCTGGCCCACAACACAAAAGAGATTCGGCCGGGATGGTGGCTCTATCGCGACCAGGCCACGCGCTTCTTCTGGATGAACCTCGGGGTCGGATTTTGCTTTGTGTTGCTGATGGGGATCGTTGCCCTTCCGTTCGTAGCTGGCTTTTTGCGCCTGTTTCATGAGACTCAACAGGGCGGCCAGCTCGATGTCTGGCTGGCGCTGTATCTCGTCTTGCCCCTGATTCCGATTATTCTTCTGCTAGTGTTGGTTGGAATTGTGGCCGACCTCATTTTGCGCGATTGCATGCTGCCGCATTACGCGCTGGAGAATGCGACCGCAGGCCAGGCGTGGACCCAGGTGTGGACTCGCATCAAGGCCGAGAAGAGGCAGTTCCTGGTTTATGCGCTGCTGCGCATCGCGCTCCCCGTGGTTGCGATGGCCGGTATATTCATCGTCCTGATCATTCCCGGGCTGATCCTGGTCGGTTCGCTGGCGGCAGTTGAGTACAGTCTCCATTCGGCCTTCGCAAACGCGACAGGCGGAGCCGCGATCGCGGGCATTCTTGTCCAGGTCTTCTTCGGCGTCATAGCATTCGGCTTCGCGCTGCTGGCCAGCATCTGCCTTGGCGGGCCTCTGAGCGCAGGGGTGCGAGAGTACGCGCTCATCTTTTACGGTGGCCGTTACCAGCCGCTGGGAGACCTGCTCTATCCACCGCCTCCGGCCGTTGCAGGTGCGCCGCAAATCGCCTGACCGCGGCAGCGGATTGCTGCGGCGTTAGCGCCTCCATTGTGTTCAACTCCTTTCGCGGACCGAGGCTCGGGCTGGCCTGCCAGCGTCAAACGCGTTCCCGCGCACTGAAGTGTGAAGCCGTGCCCTTCGCTGCTCTCGCTAACTTGCCAACTCGCCAACACCGCGCAGCCGCTCTAGCCCGCTACAATCTTCCCAATACTCTCAGCGCCTCCCGCCTTTGCATTGTTCAAGTTTCCGCGCCATCGGAGTCTGTTTCTAATCAGCAGGGACCCCGACTGAGCAGCAGAGGCTCCTTCCCAGGAACCTTTCCAGCCCCGCCAGTGTCCAACTAGAGAGGGAATGCCGTCGAAAGCGGACTGCGGCGGCAACGTGTACCCTGAAGGTTGGAGTGTGTCGATGCGTTGGATTCCATTTCTGGTTTGTTCGGCGGCGATGGCCGTGGGCGCAACCGCTGCCCTGGCGCAGTCTGCGCCGGCCAAGGCCACAGTTCCACAGGGCGCCACGCACCTGGTGCTTCCACCCGTACCCAAGGCGCTGTTAAAAGACTCATTTGCCGGGTGGGTGGCTGCGCAGCCGTTGAAAAAGTTGACCGATGCGGCCCTGGCCGACCCCGCCAACACGGCGATGCTCAAGGAGTACGACTTTACCGATGCCGAACTGGGAGACTATAAGCGCAGCGGCGAAACACTGAGCCTGCGCGCCTTGCGCTTTCACGACGCCAGCGGAGCCTACGGAGCGTACACCTTCTATCGCCAGTCCGGCTGGCCCAAGGAACAGATTGGCACGGGCGCTACGTCGAACCACAACCGGGTGCTCTTCTGGGTTGGGAACACCGTGGTGGACGCCAACTTCTCGCGAATCAGCCCCATGTCGGGTTCGGAGCTGCGCGAACTGGCGAGCCAGATTCCGGTGCCGGAAGGCAGCAGAGCGCTCGCGCCGCCCATCCTGGCCAACCTGCCACAGGCATCGCTGGACGGGCAATCGACGCACTATGCGCTGGGACCGGTGGGCTATGCCGGCTCGGGGGGAGTGCTTCCGCCGGACCTGGTAGGCTTCGACCGCGGCGCTGAAACCGTAACCGCTACTTATTCCCTGCGCTCCGGCCCGGCCACGCTGACCATCATCGACTACCCCACGCCGCAAATGGCCGCCGCGCAGGAGAGTCGCATTCGCGCCTACATCAAGGCGGGCAGCCAGGCGCAGCCGGCCTGGCCCAAGCCGCTCATGGACTCCGACGTGGCATCGCTGGAGGTGCGGCGCAGCGGGCCGCTGGTTGCGCTGGTCAGTGGGGACGCCATCCCCGACGAAAGCCACAAATTGCTGGCGACGGTGCACTTTGAGTCGGACCTGATGTCGATCCCCCAACCCACGGAATCCGAAGTCGCCAAGACGGGCAAGCTGCTGCTGGGCATCGCCACCCTGGTGATCATCGGGGCCAGCGCTGCCATCCTCCTGGGATTCTTCCTGGGCGGCTTCAGGGCGCTCTATCGCATCGCCCAAGGCAAACCGGCCTCCTCGGTGTATGAAGCCGAGTTCATCAGCCTGAACCTGCGGGATTGAGCCGGGAAATTCTCCTCGGCCTTCGGAGGCCGCATCTGAAGGGTTAACGGGCGGATAAACCTGTGGAAAACAGGTCCGAAACCCCACAAAACACCCTGAAAAGGCGGGATGCGGCAGGGGTCTAAAGGCGAAGACACGTCGAAGACAGGTCTAGCCCCTTTCCCAAAAAAGAATTACCAAGCTATTGATTTAAAAGTACTTATTTCTTCTCGGATTTATCCTTGACACTCTCTTCCCCCGCCCCTACTATGCAGCCAGAAAGTTCTGATGGTTTTGCCTCCGTTGGAACTATTCTCCCTGAGGAAGGAGCTGCCCTGTTGCCGGGCGGCTCTTTCCGTTTTTGCTCCAAATTCGCTCCGGCTGGTTAATTTGCCGAGCGCGTACCCGACTGAGAATCGATGGACGGACGATACGGCTATAGCGAAACCAGAGTGGCTGTACCCGGCGGCCTGGCGCCGAGTGGCTTCTTCCCCAAGAAGAAGCCACCTCGAATACCCTCAACGGGGGGCATAATTACTCTGGTTTCGCTCAACAGCGTTTTCGATTCAAGTCTTAACAAAATCTTGGGGGTGCCCCATCCATTCGCGCACTTTGCGAATGGGTGGGAGAGCATGGACGATCGCTTCGGTTGTGAACAGTAGAGCCGAAAACGCTCTAGCGCAAGGAGCGCCAGCCCAGGTCCAGGAGCATGGCCCGGATAACCACCAGGGCGGTGACCGTCACGGCAGCCAACAGGCAGGTCCAGAAGCCGATTCGGCTGAACGGGACAAAGAGGGTTGCCTGCCGGCCGGCGAGAGTAAGACCCACCTGATCGGGGAGGAGCGCGCGCACCGCTACCGCCAGAATGAACCCCCCGGCCCAGACAATCGCAATTCTGAACGCGATCTGAAGCGTCAGCGTCAGTTCCATGATGGTTTTCCTCTTGCCGATAGGATGCAGGAAAGGGAGCGCCGGACAGAGTTTGGACGGGGAACTTTACCGCAGGCGAGCACAACGTTACAATCGAGAGGCAGGCCGAAGTAGCTCAGTTGGTAGAGCAGCTGATTCGTAATCAGCAGGTCGTCGGTTCGAGTCCGACTTTCGGCTCCATATTTTTGCAAAGCGACGCCGGTGCAAGCACAAGCGTCGGTGTGGACGGATTCTAGATCAAAAGGGCGGTAGAGGAGCTGTCAATAATCAGCCACTCTGCCGCCCTTTCCATTCCCGGAATTGTCCCGGTCGGTCCCGGCTATTTGAGGCCCGCGGCGATCGCTTTTGTCAGAGACCCTTGCGCATCGTCGTGATTGAGCGCCCACACATAAGCTCCGCCGAGCTTGTTCTTCTTGATGTAGGCCGTCTTGACGGCCACCGACGCGGGATCGTCGAAGCTATAAAAGGTGCCTGTGGCCGGATTGTAGAGTGTCGCGCCTACACGCGCCGCATCGTACCAGGCAACGAAACCGTTCCTGTTAATGAGCTTCTCAACCGTCGCGTAGGTCAGGAAGCCTGGGGCCAGCAAGCTGTCGCAACCCGGCGCGGGAGCGGCTGGATTGGCGTTCGGGCACAATCCCGACCCGTCCGCCAGCAGGACCGGAGACAGGCCAGTCGAGTTCTGGTACAAGCCGTGGTTCCCGTTGGGAACGCCCGTCCAGCCTACCGCGTACAGTGGCAACCCCATCGTGTACTTGCCCGCTGGCACACCCGCCTTCAGATAGGCCTTCACCGTCTCATCGATGCTGAAGGCCTGGTCCCGCAACGGGTTATCGGCCGCTTCGTACAGCGGAGACTGCTCATTGGTCTGCTTGTCCCAGGTTCCGGCGTAGTCATAGCCGTCGATGGTGAGGAAGTCCACTTGTTCGGCGGCGGCTTTCAGATCGATATTGACATAGTTCTTTGCGCCCGCCGGCGAGTCGAACGACAAAACGTATTTCTTCCCTGTGGACTTCGACAGCGCATCGAGTTGCGTACGAAACTCCTTCAGCAGGGCGGTGAAGTTCTCCTTGTCCGCCGCGGCCGGAAACTCCCAGTCGATATTGAATCCGTCGAACAGGCCCGGAGCCTGAACGCCTGGAGCAACGTTTCCTTTGACGAACATATCGATGCACGACGAAGCCAGCGCGGCCCGGCCCGCCGTGGTGCGGGATGCAGTCACCCAGCCCGCGGCATCGCCCAACTGCCCCCCCAGGGAGATCAGCACTTTCAAGCGTGGATGAAGCTGCTTGAGCTGCAGGATTGCGCCGTAGTTCCCATAGAGAGGCGCGGCGTACGGCTTGCCGCTCACACTGGGAATGGCCGTGTTCTGATAAGCGTCCACCGGATCGGCGATGGCGCAAGTAGGTGCGGAGGCCGTGGTCACATTGCCAAAGGCATAGATCAGATGCGTCAGTTCATCTGCCACGCCATTCTTCTCGATGTCCGCAATATTGTGACCCGAGTAATGGATGTTCCACTCTTCAAAGTACGCGCCGAAAATTTTGTCCTGATGACTTTCTTGCGCAACGGACTGTGAGAAGCATCCGGCGACGACGAACAAACCAATCAAAGCCATCCAGCGCCAGCGAGATTGCAAGTAACTCGACATATGAACACTCCTTCATAACTCGTTCAATTCCGACCGCCAGGTCTCTGGCCGCTTGTTCCCATACCAAAGTGGGTGCCCCATCCTTGCGGCGCCTCTGCTTTTTGCCGCAAGGGTGGGAGAGCAGCCTCGCCGGAAGTCGAACTACCCCATTACCACAACAACTTGATTCACCGACCCGGCCGGCTGTGGCTTGATCGGTCCCTGAACCGGCTGTCCGTTGAGCGTCGTCGAGGTCACGCCTTTCTGCACGCCCTTCGGATTCTTGACGGTAATCTCAAAGGTCGCCCCTCGCCATTGACGAGTAACGTGGAACCCCTTCCAATCGCCGGGGATGCAGGGATCGACAATCATGCCATCAAACTCGAGCCGCACGCCCAGAATCCAGCGCGTGACCGCCGTGTAGTTCCACCCTCCGCTGCCGGTCAACCACGGATGCCGCGCACGCCCATAGGCCGTGTGCTCCTTGCCCATGACGAATTGGCAGTAGGAGTAAGGCTCCGCCTGGCGAATTTCGATCGAATCGTTCTGGTTATAAGGAAGCAGCGAGTTATAGAACTTCATCGCTCGCTCTCCCCGGCCCAGCTTGCACTCCGCGATAACAGCCCATGGATTGGGATGGCTGAAGATGGCGGCATTCTCCTTCACGCCCTTGTACACGCGGCCGATGAAACCGATATCGTCATTGGGCTTGGAGAACGCCGGCCACACAAGATGAATGCCATACTCGGAGAACAGATACTTATCCACTGCATCCATTGCTGACCTGCCGCGCTCGGCAGAAGCAGCATCCGAAACAACGGCCCATGTGTTGCTCTCCAGAAAGACCTTGCCTTCTTCGCATTCGTTGGAGCCGACTTTCAGACCTTTCGCAGTAAGTCCGCGCAGGTACCACTCGCCGTCCCACAACTCCTTCTCGCAGGCGGCGCGAACCTTCTCCGCCAGCGCGCGATACTTCCGGGCGTCCTGGGTTCTGCCCAGGTATTCCGCAGCTTCAACAAACGCGCGCAGCGCCCAATGGTGCATGAACGACACCATCGCGCTCTCTCCGCCGCCAAGATTCAGGCAGTCGTTCCAGTCGGCGCGCAGGCCCTTGCAAATGCCGGTTTGGCCCACTTGTTCGGCTGAGAAATCCAGGGAGCGCTTCAGGTGCTCGTAAACCGTGGCCTCGCCCTCGTCGGCAAAGGGCAATACCTGGTCGAAGAGCGCAACGTCGCTAGTCTCCTTCACGTACTCGCATGCGGTCACCACAATCCACAGCGCATCGTCGGAGCATGCGTCCTTGATGCCGTGAATCAAACTCTTGCGGTCGACCGCGTAGGCGATGGTGGGCGATTTGAATGTGGGCGCATTCTGCTTCTCCGGGTCGAACCAGTCGGGATCGAAAAGATGCAGACCGTAACCCTGGCTGACTTGCGCCTTCAATAACTCGACGATGCGCTGCCGGCACTTCGCGGGGTTGGTGTGGACCACGCTCATCACATCCTGCGATGTGTCGCGGAAGCCCAACCCGGTGCGCCCGCCAACTTCAATGAACGATGCAAAGCGCGACCAGACCACGCAGGTCTCCGCCTGGTAGAGCGTCCAGATGTTGACCATGGTGTCCAGGCCCGGATGCGGCGTCTTGCACTGGAGAACGGAAAGCTTCTTCTCCCAATAACTCTTCAGCGCGGCAAACTCCCTGTCCACATTGGCCAGATCGGAGTATTTGCTCTTGATTTCTTTTCCCTTTTCTCTCGCCCCCACGCCCAGCATGAAGACCAGGCGAGATTCTTCGCCGGGTTCAATCGTCAGCTTTTTCTGCAATGCCCCGCAGTGATTGCCACCCAACTCTTCGCTGCCTGTGCACGCCCCCTGCTCTACAGCGAGCGGGTTTGTCTCCGTGCGGTAGTCGCCGAGAAAACTGTCGCGCATGGTGTCGTAACTATCCGGCTCAAAGTTGCCGGCAAAGTAGTGGAAGGTCCACGGCTCGTAGAAAAAGTCGTATTCGATGACGCCATCCTGATAGCTTGTCCCGCTGGCGTACAAACTCATCTGCAGATTTTCATTGTCGATGCCAATGTGGTGGAACGAAAACTCCACATAAGCGAAGACGCTTAGCCGCCGTGGCTTTGCACCCGTGTTCCGGATCTTCACGTCCCACAACTCAACGTCGTCCTCAATGGGAATGAAGAGCGTTTGTTCCGCATGAAGGTCCTGGTAGTCGCAAGAAAACTTTGAGTAGGAAAGCCCGTGGCGGCATTGATAGTTTGCTTTGTCCAGACTCTTGCCCACCGGCTGCCACGACACCGACCAATATTCGCCCGTGTCGTCATCACGCAGATAGACATAGTGGCCGGGGCGGTCGAGAGGAACGCCGTTGGCGCGGAAGCGCGTAATGCGCTGGTGCTCGGCATTCTTGTAGAACGAGTACCCGCCCGCATTGTGCGAGATGACGGTGCACATATCTTTCACGCCGAGATAATTGGTCCAGGAGACCGGCACGTCGACGCGGTCAATCACATACTCGCGGTTTTCATGATCAAAATAGCCGTAGCGCAAGAACTACCTCCGATGAAAAATGGTCCTGATGATAAGTCGCAATGCAAATGCGCGTAAAGTGGCCATGCCTTTAACAGCTTGTTGCCGTACCAATGTGGGTGCCCCATCCTTGCGGCGCATTTGTTTTTTGCCGCAAGGGTGGGAAGCCACGAAATTTCACGGCCAGAGGCCTACTGCTCCGCCGTCACAAACTGGCGCAGCCACTGAATCAGTTCGCTGGCCTTTTCCTCCGTGTCGGCTTGGACGGATAGCCGCAGCACAGGCTCGGTTCCGGAGAAGCGCAGCAGAGCCCAGTTGTCGTTTTCAAGCTGGAGTTTGATGCCATCGATGTGCGAGATTCCGATGACCGGGTAAGGACCGATGTGACTGCTGGGCGCGTCTTTCAAGCGGCGCGGCACGGCAATGCGCATCTCCGGCGTGGCCGGAATGCTTTCTTCCAGGTCATATAACGGGCCGGTGATGGCGTACACGCGGTCGCGGAGTTGTGAGATTTTCTGGCCGGTGCGGGCCAGCATCTCCACCACCAGGGCCGACGCGAAGATGCCGTCCTTGCCGAGGATGTGTCCGCGAATCGTCAGACCGCCCGAAGACTCGCCGCCCAGCAATGCGTTGTGCTGCTGCATCACGTTGACAATATGTTTGAAGCCGACCGGGACTTCATAACATTCTTCGCCCAATGCGCGGGCAAGACGGTCGAGCAGGTGCGTAGTGGCCAGGTTGCGCACCACCCCGCCGCGCTCGCCGCGCACTTCGTGCAGATACCAATAGAGCAGCAGCAAAAGGTCATTGACCGAAATGTAGCGGCCCTGCTCATCGAGAATCGCGATGCGGTCGGCGTCGCCGTCCATCGCCAGGCCCACATCGTAACCGTCCTCTTTGAGTTGCGAACTCAACATCCGCAACCCTTCCAGACTGGGAGCCGGCGATCGTCCGCCAAACAGCGGATTGTGCCGCTCGTGAATGAAGGTGACGCGGCACCGAGCTTCGGTCAAAACCGTGCCCAGAGTAAGTTGTCCCACGCCGTACATGGGATCGACAATCACTTTGAGACCGGCCTTGCGAATCGCTTCCAGATCGATCAGCGATTCGACGGCGTCAACATACGCGTTGGTGAAATCCCTGCGCTGCACAATGCCCGCGCCAAGCGCAATATCGAGTTCCAGTTTGATCACATCGCGCGGAGTCAGGGCGTTGGTTTCAGTCTCGATCTTGCGCGTGTCCTCGTCCAGCAACAGCGACCCATCACTGTTGAAGACCTTCAGGCCGTTCCACTCCGGCGGATTGTGGCTGGCGGTAAACACCAGGCCGAAGGCGCATCCTTCCACGGCGGTCGCATACGTAACCAGCGGCGTAGGTGCATCTTCGCTCAGCAGAATCGCGGGGATATTGTTGCCTGCAAAAACTTCGCTCGATGCTTCGGCGGCCTGCTTCGACAGGAAGCGACGGTCGTAGCCGATCAGCACCCCGCTCTTCTCGACGCCGCGGCGAGTGATCTCGTTCGCCAGGGCCTGGCTCAAGCGCCGGACGTTGTGCATGGTGAAGCCTTCACCAATGATGGCGCGCCAGCCGCCGGTTCCGAAGGCCACCATGTTCTGCTCTTCCTGGCGGCGCGGGCGGAAGAGGCGTTTCTGGATGATGAATTCGGCGTGCTCCAGGTCCTCGGCCGTGTTAATTCCCTGTATCTCGTCCTGGTCGTAGAGTTGGTAATTCGCAATGCGCAGGCCGGAGCGGATGAGCTGATGCACGCAGTCGGTCAGCCGGTATTCTCCATCGCGCGGCGAAGGGGATAACTTCTCGAGCGCAGTCGCGATCACTCCGGCATCGACCACATATGCTCCGGCGTTCAATTCATGAATCTCGCGGACTGCTGGCGAGGCTTCCGTATCTTCGATGATGTCGATAATCTGTCCGGCGGCATCGCGAATGATGCGCCCATAGGGAAGCGGGCGGTCCACCACCGCGGTCAGCAGCGTCAGATGCGCCTTGCGCAGTTGATGCCGGTTGAGCAGGCCGCGAATCGAGTCCGGCCGGAACAGCGGCGTGTCGCCATAGAGAATGAGCAAGTTGCCAGGAAAATTCCTGAGCACCTTCGAGACCTGCAACATTGCATGCCCGGTGCCGAGCGTTTCCTGCTGCACCACATAATTCAACTTGGGGCCCAGGTGAGCGTACACATCGTCCTGGCGATAACCAACCACCACATAAATGTCCTCGGGCGGCACAACGCGCAAGGCGTTATCCACAACACATTGCAAAATGCTGCGCTCGCCCAGTGTTTGCAGCACCAGGGGCT
>JBEKTB010000074.1:0-17111 GCA_049516495.1 Occallatibacter sp. | reverse complement strand
ACCCGGACTGGAGTTTGCGCAGCAAAGTTTCCGCGACGCGGTTTACGCCGAGATCAAGGCAGTGCTCGACTCCATCGGCAAATCGCACGGCAGCGGCGCGTGGAAGTCGAAGATTCTGGTGAACGATCGCATCGCCGACTCGATTTTTCAGCAGATCATCATCCGCCCGGCAGACTACAGCATTCTGGCCACCACCAATCTGAATGGCGACTACATTTCCGACGCTGCCGCAGCGCAGGTGGGGGGCCTGGGAATCGCTCCTGGCGCCAACATCGGCGACGGGTACGCGGTTTTTGAAGCGACGCACGGCACTGCGCCCAAGTATGCCGACAAGGATGTGATCAACCCCGGCTCGGTGATCCTGTCAGGCGTGATGCTGCTGGATTTTATTGGCTGGAAGGAAGCGGCCAAGCTGATCGAGGCGTCGCTGGAAAAGACCATCCTGCAGAAGTTCGTCACGTACGACTTCGAACGTCAGACCGCCGGGGCCACCAAGGTGGGAACCAGCGAGTTTGCGACAAGAATCATTGGCAATATGTGAAGCCAGTGGACAGTGAACAGTGGCCAGAGAGGTTGTCTGCTGATCAGTGTTCACTGTTCGCTGTGCAGACATTCCCCAAGGAGAGATGAAATGCGGAAGAAAGTAAGTATTGTGGGCGCAGGAAATGTGGGCGCCACGGCAGCGCACTGGATTGCAGCCAAGGAACTGGCGGATGTGGTGCTGATCGACGTGGTGGAGGGCATTCCGCAGGGCAAGGCGCTGGACCTCAAGGAAGCGCTGCCGATTGAGAAACGCGACGTGCATGTGACCGGCTCCAACGACTATGCCGCCACGGCCAACTCCGACATCGTGATCATCACCGCGGGCCTGCCGCGCAAGCCTGGCATGAGCAGGGACGACCTGCTGCACACCAACTTCAAGATCATGTCCGATGTGGTCGCGAAGGTGGTGGCGCAATCGCCCGAGTCGATTCTTATCATTGTTTCGAACCCGCTGGACGCCATGGCGCAGGCCGCGTACCGGCAGGCGGGTTTCAACCGCGAGCGGGTGATCGGCATGGCCGGCGTGCTGGACTCGGCGCGGTTTCGCACCTTCATCGCCGAAGAGTTGAACGTCAGCGTGGAGAACGTGACCGCGTTTGTGCTGGGCGGCCACGGCGACACCATGGTGCCGCTGCCCCGCTACTCGACGGTTGCCGGGATTCCCATCACCGAACTGATCGCTCCCGATCGTCTCGAAGCCATTGTCCAGCGCACCCGCGACGGCGGCGCCGAAATCGTAAAGCACTTGAAGACCGGCAGCGCCTACTACGCACCGTCCGCGGCAGCGGTGGAGATGGCCGAAGCAATTCTCAAGGACAAGAAGAAGATTCTGCCCTGCGCGGCTTATCTGCAAGGCGAGTACGGTATCGACGGCTACTACATCGGCGTGCCGTGCAAGCTGGGCGCGGGAGGCCTGGAGAAGATCATCGAGATCAAACTGACCGACGAGGAAGACGCGGCTCTCAAGAAGAGCGCCGCAGCCGTGAAGGAACTCTGCGCGGTCATCGGCGTCTAATCCCTCTCGAAGCAGAACAAATCGGCAACACCCCAAGGGCCATTCCGCCAGTCGGAATGGCCCTTGCCTTTACTCCTCAATTGACCTCCATCGAATGACGGAGGCTCACGCCCATCGATTGGGCGATGACGCTGACACACTGGGACCCTAGACTTTGGTGTGACCAAACGCGCGGCAATCCGTGTGCACTTTCCATTCCAAAATCTCACGGCAACGCGCACACGATGCCCGGCCGGGCACACAGAGTATGTTCCCAGCCAAGCGCCTCCGCCTTTCTCCGCGGGTCTTTTAACATGCAAGTTTTGATTGAAGGAGTGCCATGGTACGAAGAAGTGTTCTGGTTCTTGTTTGTCTTGCTATTGCCCTTATAACAGTCCATGCTCAGAGCAATTACGCCGTGGTGCGGGGCTCGATTCTCGACCCGCAGCATCGGCCCATTGCGGGTGCGCACATCCACATGACCGCCAGCGGGACGGGCGCGGAACGTGAAGTGGTTTCCAATGCCACGGGGCTCTACGAGGTTGCGGGGTTGCAACCGGGAGCGTACACGCTGGTCGTCGATAGCCCCGGATTCAGGCAGGCCACGCAGACCCTCGACCTCGAAGTTGGTGAGCAAGCCACACTCGACCTGCAACTGCGGCTCGGTTCCGATACGCAAACGGTCTCAGTGCAGGCTTCGGGCGAGTTGCTGAAGACGCAGGACGCGAGCGTGGGCGAAGTGGTGGACGAGCGCTCGGTGGATTCCCTGCCCCTGAACGGCCGCATGTTGATCGACCTGGTGCTGACCGTGCCGGGAGCGCACATCAGCCACGGCGCCGCGGTGGGAGACATGAGTTCTCTGTATTGGCGACCGGGCGAGCGGTCGGCGGTGAGCATCGGCGGAAGCCGGCCCAATGCAAATTATTTTCTTCTCGATGGCGCTACCAACACCGATCCGACATTCAGCACGCAGAATCTGAGCCCCTCGCCCGACGTGGTGCAGGAGTTCCAGGTGCAGACCGGCAGTTATTCGGCGGACATGGGCGGAGCCGGCGGCGGCCAGATCAATATCGTCACCCGCAGTGGTTCCAGCCGCTTCCACGGCACGGCCTATGAGTTCCTGCGCAACGGCGACATGGACGCGCACTCCTTCAACCAGATGGGCGGATCGAATTTTCTGGTGCAGAACAACTTTGGCGCGTCGCTGGGCGGTCCGGTGAGGCACACCGGCAAGACCTTCTTCTTTTTGAATTATGAAGCCCTGCGGCACGTTGAGCTTGACGCGATGGTGGATACGGTGCCCACCGCGGCCGAAGCCTCTGGCGACTTCAGCCAGAGCGGCGTGAATATCTATGACCCTGCCAGCACCGAGCCGAATCCCAACTACAACCCCAGTTTGCCGGCGAGCCCGTCGAATCCGCAAAACATCCGCCAGCAGTTTTCCTACAACGGTGTGTTGAACGTGATTCCGCCGGAAGAGCTGACGCAGGCGGCCTCCATCATGTTGAGCAAGTACACGCCGCAACCCAACACGATGAACATGGGCGGCTCGACGATGATGGGGCAGCCAACCGTGATCGGCGCGGGCAACGACGCCAACAATTACCTGGACACGCGCAAGGAACAGATGACCGACGACCAGGGAACGGTCCGCGTGGATCACAGCTTCGCGAACGGCGACACAGCCTTCATACGCTACTCCGCCGGCAGCGAGTACGGCTTCATGCCGGAGGGCCTGCCGGGCTTCGGCTTGTATCACGACAATCTCTCGCAGCAAGGAATGGGCGCCTGGAACAAGGTCATCTCGTCGCACATGGTCAACATGGCGACCGTGGCCGTCTCACGGCTGGCCATGTCGCATACCACCGAGAGCGCAAACAAGAACGACATTGTCGATGAGTTGGGCATTACGGGAACGGGCTTTGGCGGACCCAAGGCCTGGGGCGCGCCTTACTTCAACGTGCAGGGCTATTCGCCGCTGGGCGACAATTACCTTGCCACGCCGATGGAAGCCTGGGACACGGTGATCGAAGGCCGCGACTCACTCAGTTGGCAGATCGGACGCCACAGCACCAAGTTTGGCGGAGCATACCAGAAGTTCATCTGGCCGATGTGGGGCTTCTTCCAGAATCGCGGCTACTACCAGTACACCAACGGATACACCACCGAATATGCGCTCAACGACGGCAAAACCGGATCGGCTCTGGCCAGCTTCCTGCTGGGCCTGCCTGCGGCGCGCCAGGGTCAGGCCGGTGTTCCGCAGATGAACCTGCATCAGTGGTACGCAAACGGATATGCGCAAGATGCGTGGCGACTGACCACGACAACCACGATCACTTATGGGCTCCGCTACGAGTTCATGAGCCCGCTGATCGATGTCGACTATACGAACAGCAACCTCGACCTATCGAGCGGAACGCCCAAGGTGTTCATTGGCGGGCAGAACGGCTATCCGCGCGGCCTGATGTATGCGAATCACACCAACTTCGCGCCCCGGCTGGGTTTGGCGCAGAGCTTTCCCAGGCTGGGCGTGGTGGCACATGTGGCCTACGGCATCTTCTACACGCCGGTCGACATGAACACCTGGTGCAACCAGCGTCACAACGTGCCCTACGTCTTCCCGGAAACCGCGCAGAGCGACCCGTATATTGACACCATCAAGACACTCGACTTTCCCACTCCCGTGCTGGGCACAACCGCGGTCAGCTTTACCGCGCTGCAGTTGCACGCACCGGCCGAATATGTTCAACAATGGAGCACCTCGCTCGAAAAGCAACTGGGCAAAGAGACCACGGTTGAGGTTGGCTACCTGGGCGCGGGCGGATTCCACTTGCAGCGTTCGCACCTGATCAACAACGCGCAACCCGGGCCCGGACTGATTCAGCCGCGGCGTCCGTTTCCAAAAATCAGCTTTGTCAACAACACGGTTTTTCCCGCCGCTGTGGCCGCCACCATGACCAGTTCCACGTTTCCGGTGAGCACCATCAACCTGCTGGAGAACACGTCGCAAAGCTGGTATGACGCAGGTTATGTGAACGTGCGCCGCCGGGCCAGCAACCGTCTCAGTTTCCTGGCCAACTACACATTTGCCAAGGCGCTTGAGAATGCGCCGGACTTCCGTTCGCCGATGTTCGAAGCCGCAACTCCGCAGAACAACGACGACCTGAACGCGGAAAAAGGCCCGGGCTGCGACATCCGTCATCGCTTTGCTCTGAGCGCGGTTTACACCTCGGCTTCTCTTGGCCCCAACCGTCTGACCCGCAGCCTGACACGCGATTGGCGCGGCTCCATCGAATATCAAGCCCAATCCGGCTTCCCCATGACCATGTCCGTTTTTGGCGATACGGCCAACGCCGGAACCGTGGTGGGCGAGAATCCGATCCGCGCCAATTCCACAGGCGAGAAGATTTTCGCCTCGGGCACGCGCAACTCGACCACGTGGTTCAATCCCGGCGCGTTCGCGGCGCCGCCCGCCTACACTTACGGCGACGTGGGCCGCAACTCGGTCTACGGCCCTGGCCTGCAGACCATGGATTTGGGACTTGTGCGCAGTTTCAGCCTGTCGGAAAAGGCCAGGTTCGAGGCGCGCGGCGAGTTCTTCAACGCGCTGAACCACACCAACCTGGGAACGCCCAACCGCTTCGTGAATACGTCCAGCTTTGGCAGCATTACCGAGGTCGCGACGCCGGGACGCGAGATTCAGGTGAGCGCACGCTTGAGCTTCTAAACCATTGGAAAGCGCTGCACATCAACAAAGGGCGACGAGATTGAAACTCGTCGCCCTTTGTTGTGTGGGATGCATCGATTGGAACGGAAACTTGAAGCGGCCTATTGTTGCACGAATCCGACCACCTTGGGTCCAATCTGGACGGCGCACTGAACGGGAGCCAGGTGACCGCAGCCGGGAATTACGTCCAGCGCGGATTGCGGAACCAGGCGGTGCATCTTTTCTCCAAGATGGAGCGGGGTAATGCGATCTTCCGCACCCCACACGATCAGCACCGGCATTTTGAGCTGTGGCAGCAGGTTGTCCGTGGCTTCCTTGCCTGTGAGCATGGTGTTGAGCGCGCGATGAATAATCCAGGCGTGCTGCTTTGAGCGGCGCAAAACGTCCTCGGCGATGAACGGCGGCACCTTTGGCGGATTGGGCATCAGCAGCGCATCCAGTTGGTCAAGGTCGGCGGCGGTGGCAGGCGTGAAGAGGCGCGTGTCCCATTCCGGCTTCTCGTAGAGGCCAGCCGAGTCGAAGAGCATAAGCCGCTGCACGCGCTCAGGATGTTCAATGGCCACGCGCTGCACGATCCAGCCGCCCATCGACCAGCCGCCCAGGTCTACTTGCTTCAGCCCCAGCGCATCGAGAAAGCCCACCACCGCCCCGGCTTCGTCGGAGACAGAATAGGAGAAGTTGGCCGGTTTTTCGCTGCGTCCATAGCCGGGCAGGTCGGGGAGATATACGCGAAAGCCGGCTTTTGCGAAATAGGGCGCCAGGTTTCGCCAGTCCTCGGCGCGACCGCCCAGGCCATGGACCAGCACGACGACAGGACCGCGGGACGGGCCTTCGGCGTAGTAGTGGACACGATGGCCGGCAACCTGGACCGAGCGGCTCTCGACGCCCGAAAAGTACTGCCGCGCATACATCAGTTCGTTGAAACAACTGACCGGCCGCGCCCAGAACACGAGGCCCGCAACCACCGCCAGCGCCACCAGCACACCGGCAATCCACAACAGACCCTTGATCGCTTTCATTCGTCCTCTCGCTATTCGTCTGTTAGCGCTCGCGCCCTCTGCCAGCCAGCCTCGATGACGCGGACGGTGATCGGGTCGAGGCGCAGCGCACTGTGACTGTTCCACTCCGCCCGGTCCACCCATCGCACCGCATCCGCGTCGGAGGCCGCCTGCAGGGAACCGCCTGTCACGCGGCACAGGTAATCCGCGATCACATAATGGTAGCGGACCCGCTCGCCCTCGGGCCCGGTCTCTTTATAGATGCGATCCAGCAACTCGACCAGTTCCAGCGGTTCGACGATCAGGCCGGTCTCTTCCCTCACCTCGCGAATGACTGCGTCAAGCAGACCCTCGCCCAACTCCAGCAAACCTCCGGGCAGGGACCAATGGCCTTTCATCGGCTCGGTTCCACGCCGGACGAGCAGGACGCGGCCCTGGTCCACAATCACTGCGCCGACACCCAGCAACGGTGCCAAAGGAAACTCTCTCTGCATGACCCTCCGTAGCATCTGGAGCCTGTATTCGTAACTGAGGCCGATGTGATTGAACAAGCGTGGCGCGCTTATTCCATTTCTGCCACGACGACATACCTGCGCGTTCCCCCATCCGACATCAGAAGCTCGTAGGTCCTTTGGTACTCGTATGGTCGTTCGGTTTCATTTTTGAAGATTTTTGCCTTGTAGTCCCCTGTCCGCAGCAGATCGGTGCGGGGCAACGTATCCGACAGTTCGTATTTCTTTCCGTCGATGATGACGGTCAGGTGCTGTACCCAAACGCAGCCGGGGGCGCACAGATCGGCCAGTCGCGATGCTTGCACATGAATCGCGACGGTGTAATCGGCGGGGTTCGGGGCCGGTTTTGCGGCTCCGGCCAGCGCAGGCACAAGCAGAAAAATGGCAAGAAGAATCTTCTTCATCGTTTCCTCTGGCTGCAATCATGGCAAACCCGGCAATGAGTTGCAAACCGGTCCAACCGGCGCTCTGGCCTGTTGCACCTTTCCGTGCGGCGTATCATCAATAGCAAGCAGGAGAGACGAATGGTGGAATTCACGCTGCGTATCGATGGAATGCACTGTGGTTCCTGCGTCCGGCGCGTCACCCAGGCGCTTGCATCGACGGAAGGAATCACGGTTAACGAGGTGCGCATCGGCGCGGCGCGGTTTACTTCCACTTTGGACGGTGGCGGCGCTGCGGTCGTCGATCCAGCGATTGCCGCGCTGGCCAAGGCAGGCTTCGCCGCGCATTTGGAATCGTAAATTCATTCATGGCGACAACTGCGACCCAATCCCTCACACTCCCTGTGCTGGGCATGACTTGCGCGTCCTGCCAGCAACATGTTGAAGCAGCGCTGCGCTCGACGGCGGGGGTGGAGTCGGCGCACGTCGATCTGATGGCCAATCGCGCCCAGGTGGACTACGATCCGGCGATTGTCGCGCCCGACGCTCTGGTTGAGGCGATTCGCGCGTCAGGCTACGACGCCGTCCTTCCCCGCCCCGGCGATTCCGGTGCGGGAGCATCCGCGGAAACGCCAACAAACGGTCCGGAGCGCAAGGCACTCGCCACTCTGGCCGCAGGCGCGGGAGCCATGCTGCTGGCCATGCCGCTGGGCGCACAGATGGGCCGGGTGGAACCCCTGCTGATGAGGGTTTTCCCCTGGCTGTATGCGACGCCTCCTGATTTGCTGCGGTGGTTTCTGCTGATTCTGACAGCGTGCCTGATGGTCTGGGCCGGGCGCGGAATCTATGTGAGCGCGGCCAGCGGTCTGCGTCACGGAACTACCAACATGAATACGCTGGTCAGCCTGGGAACGGGCGTGGCCTTTGCCTACTCCGCCTATGCAACGCTGTGGCCGGCGGCGGACCGCCGGGTTTATTTTGACGCGGTTCTGCTGATTCTCGGATTTCTCTTGCTGGGCAAGGCGTTGGAAACGCGCGCCAAACGCCGGGCGCTGGCGGCGCTGGACTCGCTGTCGCGGCTGCGTCCGGCCACTGCGCGGCGCATCAGGAACGGGGTGGAAGAACTGGTGCCGCTCGAGGAGATTCGGCTGGGCGACAGCGCGCTGGTGCTGCCGGGCGAGCGCTTCCCGGTGGACGCCACCATTGTGGAAGGCCGCACCAGCGTGGACGAATCGATGCTGACCGGCGAACCCACTCCGCTGCCGCGCGATCCCGGCGGACGGGTCCTGGCCGGTTCGCTCAACTACGATGGCGCGGTGGTCTGCCGGGCAGAGTCGCTGGGCGAGGCCACCGTGCTGGCGCAGATTACCCGCATGGTGCAGCAGGCGCAGGGCTCGCGTGCGCCCATGGAACGGCTGGCCGACCGGGCAAGTTCCATTTTTGTGCCGGTGGTGCTGGGCGTGGCCGCGATCACCTTTATGGTCTGGCTCGTTGCCACGCACTCCCTGCAAATGGCATTGGCAAGCACCGTCTCCGTGCTGGTGATCGCCTGTCCATGCGCCATGGGGTTGGCCGTGCCCGCGGCACTGACGGTAGCCGTAGGGCGCGGGGCGCAGCTTGGCGTGCTCTTCAAAGGCGGAGAAGCGCTGGAACGGTTGGCGCATCTGGATGTGATTGTGCTGGACAAGACCGGAACGCTGACCGTGGGGTGGCCGGTGCTGGCCGGGGTGCATTCGCTAACAAAACCTTCAGAAAATGGCCTGGGTCTGGAAGAGTCAGGCGAACGGCATGCCTCAGGGGCTAAAGCCCTCGCTGAATCCGTAGCCTTTATGCCGGGACTAAAGTCCCGGCCTACCACTCCAGGCGTCTTCTCCGCAGCCAGCAAAGCCCCCATTGATTTCGCTCGGCAGAATGTCAGGGCTGAAGCCCTGACCTACCCTACCCTGCCTAACGAGCAAACGGGTGTCTCGACAGACAGATATGGCTATACCGAAAACGACTTATTGCGGCTGGCCGCTGCTGCCGAGGAGCGGTCGAACCATCCGCTGGCCCACGCCGTTGTGGACCACGCCCGTTCGCTTGGCCTGGTTTGGGCGCCTGCGGAAGATGTGCAGGTTCTGCCCGGCCGCGGTCTGAGCGCCAAAGTGGAAGGCCGCGACTGCCTGCTGGGCAACGAAGAGCTGTTCAAGGAGTTCTTCATCCCCCTGCCGGAGGGAATTCCTGCGGCGGAACTGGGGATGACGCGGCTGTGGATGGCTCTGGACCAGGTGCCTGCCGGTTATTTCGACGCCCGTGACGCACTGCGTTCCGATGCGGCGGCGGCAGTGGCCGCGTTGGCGCGCAGTCGACCGGGAGGCGCGGGACTCAGGGTGATAATGTTGACGGGCGACTCGGCGGCGGCGGCAGCGCCCATCGCCCGGCAGGCGGGAATCGCCGAAGTGGAAGCCGGGCTGGACCCGGCGGGCAAGCTGGCCCGAATTCGCGCCCTGCAGAAAAGCGGCCTGCGGGTGGCCATGGTGGGCGACGGCATCAACGACGCAGGCGCACTGGCGCAGGCTGACGCGGGAATCGCCATGGGCTCGGGCGCGGACCTGGCCCAGGAAGCAGGCGACGTGCTGCTATTGCGCGCACAGCCCTCCGCAATTCCCGCAGCGCTCGATCTGGCCCGCTCCGCGTTGCGCGTGATGCGCCAGAACCTGGCCTGGGCCGCGGCCTACAACCTGGTCGGCATTCCCCTGGCGGCAGGCGTATTTTATCCGAGCTTTCATCTTCTGCTCAGCCCGTGGCTGGCCGCAGCGGCCATGGCGCTGAGTTCGGTCAGCGTGCTGGCCAACAGTTTGCGTCTGCGCCGTTGGCTGCCGTCTTCCTGACGAACCCTTGTTGCCATCAATTCAATGGCGTCAACAGCAAGACCCGGTGCACCCAATCGCACGGAGCAAGCAGACACGATAGACTTAGCCTAGAGCCAGCCCGTGCGCATCCTGACCCGCTACATTCTCGGTGAAATTTTCTCCCACACGCTCATTGGTTGCGCGCTTTTCACTTTCATTTTGTTCATGCGCGACCTGTCTCACATTCTGGACATGGTGGTCCGCAACAGCTCCACCTTCACCAACGTGATGGAGATCTTCCTTTTCATGTTGCCCAACACCTTCAAGGTCACCATTCCCATGGCGGTCCTGGTAGGGGTGTTGCTGGGGCTCAGCCGCCTGGCCGCCGACAGCGAAATTATCGCCATGCGCGCCGGGGGCCTGGGAATCGGCTATTTTGTGCGCGTCGCCTCCATCGTGGCCATTGGAGGCACGCTGCTGGGTCTGGTCAACTCCCTGTATGTGGCCCCGCGCGCCAACCAGGCGATTCTGGAGATGGAACAGGAACTGGAGAAATCGCAGGCCTCCTACGAGATTGAGCCGCGCGTCTTTTACGAAGATTTCAAAAACTTTGTCCTTTATGTGCAGGACGTGCGCGCTGGCACGGGCGCGGCCAACTGGCGTCAGGTCTTCATGGCCGATGTCACCGATCCTTCCACGCCGAAGATCACGACCGCCGCTACAGCCACCGTGGCCAACGACAACAGCCGCGACTCCGGCCAGGAATTGCTCATGCGGCTGCGCAACGGAGCCGAGCACGAAACCGTCGCCGGCCAACCGCAGCAGTACAATGTTTCCACCTTTGCGACCACCGACATGCCACTGGCGTTGAGCCAGCAGAGCGACGTGCACCTGGGACGCGTGGACACGGTGATTTATGCCCTGCCCATGAAAGAGTTGCTGGAGCGCACCCATGGCCCCGACGCCATGCGATTCCTGATCGAATTGCACAGTCGCTTCTCTTATCCGGCGGCCTGCCTGGTACTGATGCTGGTAGGGGTTCCGCTGGGCGTGGCTTCGCGGCGAGGCGGCAAGAGTTCGGGCTTCGTTTTCACCATACTGCTGGTTCTGCTCTACTACATCCTGTCGTATACCGGCATTGCCCTGGGCAAGCAGAATCGACTTCCCGCGTTCTGGGCCGTGTGGATGGCCAACATCCTGTTCGCTGGGACCGGCATCTTTCTGCTCTGGCAGATGGCCTCGGGCGGCCGCGTTCTCAGCACCCTGACCAGTTGGTTCTCGCGGTCTCCAAAGCCTAAACCTGAAGGCGCGACCAAATCGAACGGCATCCAGTTGGGCGGACTTTTGAGCCGATTCCAGCCGCGTCCCCAGCGCGCCAAAGCCCGCGGCGTCTTTCCCCGCATCCTCGACGAGTACGTCGTCCGCGAGTTTCTCAACACTTTCTTTCTGGTATTGTCCGGCTTTGTGATGCTGATGCTGGTCTTCACATTTTTCGAGCTGGTGGGCGACATTCTGCGCAACCATATCCCGCTTTCGACGGTGGGCGCCTACCTGATCAACCTGACGCCCAGCATGCTTTACCAGATTGCTCCGCTGGCCGTGCTGATCGCCGTGCTGGTTACCTTTGGCGTGCTCAATCGCAACTCGGAACTGATCGCCATGAAGGCCACCGGCATCAGTCTTTACCGGCTGGTGATTCCCATTGTCGCCATCGCCGCCATCCTGTCCGTGAGCCTGTTCCTGTTCGACGATTTCTACCTACCCCAGGCCAACCGCAAGCAGGAAGCACTGCGCAGCATCATCAAGGGCCGGCCGCCGCAAACATTTCTGCACCCCGAACAGAAGTGGATCTTCGGCCAGCCGCACCCCGGAGAGCCCGGCCGAATCTTCTACTACCAGTTCTTCGATCCCGACCACAACGAATTCGCCAACCTCTCGCTTTTCGAGTTCGACCCCTCGACCTTCGCGCTCTCCCGGCGCATCTTCGCCGCCCGCGTCGCCTGGGATCCCGGGACCGAGACGTGGAACTTCCACGATGGTTGGGAACGGGACATCGACGGCCCGAACGTAACCCAATACCGTGAATTCAAACAGACCAGCTTTTCCGAGATTCACGAGGAGCCTACCTATTTCAAGAAGGAAAGCCTGCAATCGCAGGAGATGAATTTCGGCCAACTGGATCGCTACATCGGGGACCTGCGCCAGAGCGGATTCGACACCATGCGGCTGCGTGTAGCGCTGTGGCAGAAACTCGCCTATCCGCTGGTGGCCATCGTCATGGCGGTGCTGGCGATTCCCTTCGCGCTTTCCATGGGCCGGCGCGGATCACTAACCGGCATCGCCGTGGCCATCGGAGTAGCGCTCACCTACTTTGTCGTGAATGCCTTGTTTAGCGCCCTGGGCAACGTGAATTATCTGCCCGCCCCCCTGGCCGCATGGTCGTCGGATGTTTTGTTCGGGCTGGTGGGCGGGTACCTGCTGCTTAGAACACCGACGTAAGAGCGCAAACGAAGCCCTAACGAGCCGTCCCAGCGGCAACGATTCACGCTTTCCGCCCTTCCCCGTACAATAAGAGCATGTTTCGTGACCTGGCCCCCCTCTTCGGTTACATGCGCCGCTACCGCTGGGGATACGTGTGGGGCACCCTCTCGTGCATCGCCACCAACGGCATCTGGGTGCTGTTTCCCCAGGTCATCAAGATGGCCATCGACCAGATGCAGCACGGGGTGACCCGCAAACGAATTCTGGTCTATGCCGGCCTCCTGATCGCCATCGCCCTGGTCAAGGGCGTCTTTCTCTACTCCCAGCGCTGGATCCTCATCGGCGTCTCGCGGGAGATCGAGTTCGATCTGCGCAACGACCTGTTTCGCCACCTGGAGAAGCAGGACTCGGGTTTCTACCAGCGCTATCGCACCGGCGACATCATGGCCCGGCTGACCAACGACCTGAATGCCGTGCGCATGCTGCTAGGTCCGGCCCTCATGTACAGCGCCAACACCGTTTTCTTCACCGTGGGCGCGCTGTTTTTCCTGCTCCGCATCAGCCCCTGGCTCACCCTGGTGGCCTGGGCGCCCATGCCCCTGGCCAGCATCCTGGTGCAGTACTTCGGGCGCAAGATTCATGATCGCTTCGAGCGCATCCAGGCCAGCTTTTCCGAAATCTCTTCGCAGGCCCAGGAAAACTACTCCGGCGCCCGCCTGGTGCGCGCCTTTGCCCGCGAAGACTCCCAGATCGGCCTCTTCGAGCGGCTCAACCGCGAGTACATCGCCCGCTCGCTGCGGCTGGTTCAACTCATGGGCATGCTCTGGCCCTCGCTGGAGTTCATCCTGGGCATTTCCATGGTGATCACGCTGCTGGCCGGCGGTCACCTGGTCATCGAACATCGCATCAGCGTGGGCGATTTTGTGGCCTTCAACACCTATATGGTGATGCTGATCTGGCCGATCATTGCAGTCGGCTGGGTGGTCAACATCTTCCAGCGCGGCACCGCCTCGGTCAAACGCATCGACGAATTGCTGCGCGCCGAACCGGCCATCGACGATAGCGCCGCCGATCCGGCAATCGAAGCCGATACGGTGCTCCGCGGCGAGATCGAGTTCAGCGGCTTGAACTTTAAATATGGCGACACGCCGGTGCTGCGCGACATCTCGCTGCGCATTCCAGCCGGCTCGAGCCTGGCCATTGTCGGGCCCACGGGCTCGGGCAAATCGACGCTCGTCAACCTGATCTCACGGCTCTACGAGGCTCCGGAAGGATCGCTTCTGATCGACGGCCGGGGAGCGCGCGAATATCCGCTGGCGGTACTGCGGCACAACATCGGCATGGTTCCCCAGGAGACTTTCCTCTTCAGCACCACGATCCGCGAAAACCTCACCTTCGGAGCGCCCCATGCCAGCCCGCAGGACCTGATCGAGGCCACCGAAGCGGCTCACATTCGCCGGGAGTTCGAAGAGTTTCCGCAAGGACTGGAAACCGTGGTGGGCGAGCGCGGCGTCACGCTCTCTGGCGGGCAGAAACAACGCTCGGCGATTGCACGGGCCCTGCTGCGCAGACCGGCCATCCTGATTCTCGACGACGCGCTGGCCAGCGTGGATACTTACACCGAAGAGCGCATCCTGGGCGGCCTGCGCGAATATACCTCCGCCTCGACCACCATCCTGATTTCGCATCGCGTTTCGACCGTGCGCAATGCTGACCAGATCGCCGTTCTTGACCGCGGCCGGATCGTGGAGCTGGGCAGGCACGACGAGTTGCTGGCCCTCGACGGCTACTACGCCGGCCTCTACCAAAAACAGCAACTAGAGGAAGAACTCACCGTGGCCGGATGAGGCGCAGCGGGTAGCCCTTTAAAGCTGTGCGATACCGGGCTGGAAATTACGCCGTCCAATGCGCCGCAACGGCAGTGTCCCCGTCAGAATTGCCCGCAACCGCCGGTTGGTGCGCAGCGGCCTGTGCGGTGGCGCGAGATAAAGCGGGATTGGCTTTCGGGTCCCTGGCCACCTGGCGCCAGGCATCGCGGACGTTGCGAACACAGTCGATCACATGCTCGAACTTTTGACTGGAGGCCGACTGCGAGGCCTGCAGTATCTGCGCAAAAATGGATGCATAGAATTCGCTGAGCACCTGCGCAGGCCGGCCGCCGACATCCATGCGCAGCCGCGCCTGCAGGTGGATGATGATATCCAGGGCACGCTTGACGGCGATGCGCCGGCCTACGGCGTCTCCGCGTTCCGCGGCTGCGCTGGCCGCGTGAAGAAAGCGAAGAATGCCCTCATAAAGCGCCACCACCAGATCGACAGCCGAAGCGCCGTCCAGAGCATGTTCCTGATAACTTCCCATTGGTAAGGCTCCTTGGCTACAGCAGTTTCACAATTGGTATGCTCGGGCCCCATGCACTCCGGTGGCATTTTCCTCACGGAAAATGCCACCACGCACGATGCCGGAAAGAACACGTAAGGAGTGGGACCGCCCTAGCTGCTGCTCTGGTTGTATCCGGTGATCGCCGAATAGAGTTCGTTGACGCTGTCCAGCTGCGAGGGCAGTTCCTGCAGAATTTCATTGGCGCTGTCCAGTTCAGCAGTCAGGCTCGTCTGCTGCTCGGAGATCAGGAGGTTCTCCTTTGTGATCTCTGCATTCAGATTGGATTCCATGCTGCTGTTCGAACTCGATGCCAGCGCCAGAATGCCGGTGGTTGAGCTCGTTCCGGCGTCGGTCAGCATGTTGGAGAAGCTCATTCCCCAACTGTTCGCACTCTGGAAGAAACCCACCACGCTCGAGTAGTCGGAGTTCAGGGTGGAATCGAGCGAAGTCGCATCCAGGGTAAGAGATCCGTCGTTATTGACGCTGATGCCCAGGCTGGTCAGGCTGTTGATGTCCGACCCGCTGTTGTTGTAATTCAAGGCGGTGCCGGTGGTTGAATCGGTGATCGAGGAGGTCACGGTCAGCGCTCCGCTGGACCCCTCAGTGTTGGAGACAAGCACCAGTTGCGAACCGGAACTGCTGGTCACGACGTTGGCGGTGACCCCGATGCCGGCCGAGTTGATGGCCGACGACAGGCTCGCGAGCGTGCCGCCGGAGGAAGGCAGGCTGACCGTCTGGGCCGTCCCGCTGCCCACCACAATGCTGATGGACCCGGTCAGTGTGTCGGCAGAGTTGGTAATTGAATCCAGATAGCCGTTGGGATTCTGCGTGTTGAGGCTGCCCAGAAGCTGCTGCTGCAACAGGGAGAGCGTGGGGGAACCGAACAACGGCTCGGGATTGCCCGAACTGTCGTTGCCTTCCTGGGTGCTCATGGCGCTGATGAGTGAGTTGTAGTCGGTCACGAACTGGTTGACGGTGCTTTCAACGCCGGAATTGTCGTTGCCGATGACCACCTGAACCTGCTCCCCGGTCGAGCTGGGAGCCAGCAGTTGAAACGTCACGCCGGGGATGAGGTCGGTCACCGTGTTCGAAGCGCTGGTCAAGTTGATGCCATCCACGGTCAGATTGGCGTCCTTACCCGTCACCGTGGACGTGTAACCCAGCGTTGAACTCGTATCGAAGACATTCGAGGTTACGGTCAACGCTCCGGCCGTTCCCGACGACAGCGTCAGGCTCGTTGAGCCATCGGTATTGGTCACAGGCGTAGCCGTGACTCCGAGACCGGCATCGTTGATAACGCTTTCCAGCCCGGAGAGTGTGTCGTCGGACGAATCGAGGGTGATGGTCTGGGCCGTGCCGCTGCCGACCTGGAGGGTGATGGAACCGGAGAGCGTATCGGTCGAAGCCGCAATCTCGCCCAGGGTGCCGCTCGAACTGCTTCCGGACGAAGCCGTATAACTGAGAGCGGCACCGATCGAATTGTCACTGACTGTGATATTCCCGTCCGCCCCGGAAGTTCCCGAAACCAGGCTGAGCCGCGAACCGGACGAATCGGTCAGCACGCTTGCAGTGATGCCCGCTCCGGAAGAGTTGATGGCGCTCGCCAGTCCGGAAAGCGTGTTGTCCGAGGAGGTGAGCGTAATGGTTTGCGCCGTGCCGCTGCCAGCCTGCAGCGTAATGGAGCCCGTCAAAGGGGTGGAAGCGCTGGGAACCTCGGCAAGATAGCCGCTGGAAGTCTCGGCAAGATTCGCCACTTCCACGGTGTGCGTTCCCGCAATCGCCGTGGAGTCAGCATAGGTCAGCGTCAGCACGTTGGTATCAGAACTGGAGCCCGTCTTTTCCGCCATGATTCCTTCAAAATCGGTGAGCGAGCTCATGTCGTTGGAAAGGTTGGAGAACAGTGTCCCCAGACTGGAGATCACCGTGTCCTGGCTCTCCAGGGTCGTCAACTGGCTCTTCCACGGAGTCTCGACAGCCTGAAGATTGCTTACGATCGAGGCAACGGTCGTGCTCACGTCAAACCCCGTCCCACTGGTCGGCGACCCGAAACTCAGTCCCACAGTGCCCATCGCACCCTCCACCCGGGAATGAAGCAGCCGAAGCGCCACCCGGTTCAAGGCCGGATTGGAAAAGACTCATGGCTGCCGCGCATGCACTTGTAGCCACAAACAGGGAGGGCGCCCTTGCGGACGCCCTCCCCTGGTGAACGGTCTTGTTGCGACTCAATGCACCGCGGTTAACTTCACCCCTGCGACGAAGACCC
>JBEKTB010000073.1:0-17190 GCA_049516495.1 Occallatibacter sp. | reverse complement strand
CAGAAGTAGCCATGAAACTGGGACGCCGAAGAGTCGTCCTGCTCCCTGACCCCTGTTCCCTGTTCCCTGCTTTATTACATTGCCGGCCGCACCGGCTTCTTCTTTTCCGGATCGATCTCGGCCTCGGCGGCCTGGAGATCGGACTGCCGGTCCATCCACTCGTCCAAGCGGGATCGCTTGAACCGCCAGCGATTGCCCAGCTTGAAGGCGGGCACAAAGCCTTCCGATGCATATTTGTAGAGAGTGTCGGGCGAAATGCCCAGGTAGTCCGAAGCCTGGCGAATGTCCATGACCTCGCGCACCTCGGGAACCAGCAAATTGGAGCGGGCGGCGTTGCGCACAATAGCCTCCTCAAAAAAAGAAGTGCCCAGAGGGAGATTCCGGCACTCCTGCCGGTCATCTTGTATATAGCGCGGTTTCACCCGCGATTTCAAGGATTTTCAGACAGTTGCAGGGAATTCACCGCCTTTCGCGTTCCCGATCTGGAAGCGGAGACAGCCAGCCTCAGGCCAGAATCCCAGCCGGTTGGGGTTGAGACTCACCAGCACCCAAGCGCTTGGGTTGTTACTACGGATGGTGCACGCGAAGAGGAATCCAGCCGACGCCAAGGCAGTCACCCTGGACGAGAAACACACTGCCCGCAAGCTTCGCAGACCGGCACATCCGATACCTGGTGAGAATTACCCTTGCCCCTAAAAAACCTTCCTCCACCCCGCCGTTCTTTCAAAGCTCAGGAACTTCGTCTTTTCGCCGCGCGACAGGTAGAAATCCAGTACATCGTCCTTCTGGAACGAAGAACAATCCGGCCAGGTCGGATCCTTTTCCAGATGGGTCGCCTGGTTGTGGTTATCCACCAGCGTTATCTCGCTCGGCGAGCACTGCACCACGTGTTCGACCTTTAAAGCGAAGGCCGACCCCGAAGGCGGGTCCGGAGGAACCTGGTTGGCGATTTTCGTCATCAGCAGGATGAAGACAAATGCGGCCGCAAAGATAGCAATTTTTTTCATCGTGGGTCAATATCCTGACCGCACAGTGACTCCACGGGCATAATACCCACGGAGTTTGCCTCAGCTTCGCCAAAACCACGAAACGTCTATCCCGGCGGAACAACATTCAGGTCGGCGCGACTACAAAGGGAGCAGCGACCTCGAACGAAACCAGGCAGTACTCAGTTATCCCGGGCTTTGCCTTGGCGAAAGGCTGTGTGCTTGTCGTTGACCCATATATAGCGCAGACCGGGAAACAACACAAGCGGCTTCCGCACACGTCTCGCATTCAGCCCAAAACGCGCCAGGAACTGCGGCCGGTCTAGTTCTGGTCGTCGCGGCGGTGCAGTGTCGGCTTGTCGTCGGCGCTGGTGCTGCTGTCGTCGGTCGACGTGCTCGACGGGCTGGTCGGATCACCCGACCCGGTGCTCGCCCGGCGCAGAGAGGGCTTCTTTCCGTCCTTGGAATCGGTCAGCCGCCGCTTGTTCTCGATGCGCGCCAACCGGGCTTTCACGTCATCGAACTCCGACGTAGTCACCGTGTACTCGTCCCGCGGAGGCAGGATCCGGGCTATCTCCTCCTGCGAGTGCAAGATGCGGTCGGGAGTCTGGGGGTGATCGGCAAACGCCTTGGCGACCATACCGGGCTTGCGTTTTTCCAGTGCCTGAATCTTCTCAAAGAAACTGATGAAGGCCTGCGGGTCGTAGCCTGCCCGATACATGTATTGCACGCCCAGGTAGTCCGCCTGCGCTTCAAACTCACGCGAGAACATCAGAAAGGTCATGGGAACGGCCAACCCAGCCGCTTCGTAGATGCCGTAGCCCGTCCAGCCTCCGATAAAGATCAGCGGAATCGTGCCCAACTGCGCGTAGTTCATGCGCGTTTGCTCGCGCACGGCGTGGTGGGCGCAAACGTGCGCCGTCTCGTGAGCCATCACTCCGGCCAGTTCCGCCTCTTCGTCCGCATTCAGGATCAGCCCGGAATTCACATAGAAGAAGCCGCCCGGCAGCGCCATGGCGTTGATCTCGTCGGAATCGATCACCTTGATCGTGAACGGCACTTTGCAGTCGGAGTTCTTCACGATGTTCTGGCCGATGCGGTTCACGTATTCCGTCACCACAGGATCGGTGATGAACCTGGTGCTCTTCTCGATCTCCATGGCGTACATCTTGCCCATCTTGATCTCGGTGTCGGTCGAGTACCAGTTGCCCACGCCGCGGCCGCCAATGTCGCGATTCCCCACGGCACTCACATCGTCGATCGATCCCGGCTTCACGTTGATCTTCTGGCTGCCCGGCTCAATCACCTTGTCCGGGTTCACCGCGGTGGCCGGCGTATCGCCTCCCACCGGAGTCGTTCCCGGCGCAGGCTGCTTGGAAGGCGCCGGAGTGTCCCCTCCTACCGGCGCAGTTCCGGGAGTCGGTTGCGCCGAGGGCGTGCTAGCCGGAGGCGTGCTTGCCGGGGTTGTTCCCGATTGAGGCGTGCCAGCCATCGGGGCGCCAGAGGCCGGCGTGCCCGACGCAGGTGGTGTGTTGGCCGGGGACGTGCTCGACGGCGTGGACTGTGCCCATGCCATCGTGGCCAGCGCCAGAGCCAATGCTGCCAGCGCCGCTGCTTTGGAAACTTCCCAATTTGTCCTCATGACCTCGCCTCCGGTACAAACCCCATTCTCGCAGCCCGGCCCCCCGGGCCGCTTCGCTCCATTATTTAGACGCCACAATTCGTCAATTTGGCAACCGCTCTGGAGAATATTTCCTCCGCCCGGCCGGACCTTTTCGCCAAAAGCCCAAACTTCCGCCACTTTCCGTCCAGGAAACTCTCCCGCTTGTTCCTCTTGGAGGCGGCATCCCGGTGAATTACAGTGGAGAGCACGCCGTAGCGAGGGGAGAAGTCTTGCGCCGAATCGTCCTGGGAATCGCAGCCCTAGCCGTGTGCGGGGTGATGCAGCTTGTTGCTCAGCACCCGCATCCGCCAAGTCCGCTGGACCAGGTGCTCCGGCCCCACGGGCATGCCCGGCCTGCCACGGCCAATGCTCCCCACACTCCTCCGATTGTCTTTGACGCCACCGGCCTCGGCTCGCCCATCCTGCTCGACAACGGCTGGCGCGTCGGCATCACCAGCAATCCGGCAGCCGCCGAGCCCGCCTTCGACGACTCCGCCTGGGCTGTCCGGGACGCTCGTGAGTCCATTGCCGATGTTCCCGATGAGGACCACATCGCCGGTGCTCCCGGCCTGGACGACGAAGGCGGACCGCACGGCCAGTCCGCCTCTCCTGCCGAACATCAGCGGCCCTTCGCCTGGTTCCGGCTGCATCTGAAACTCGCCCCCAACCATGGCCCGATTTCCCTGCTCATCGAGTTGCCCTACACGCAGAACCGATCGATCGACCCCTCCTCGCACGCGCTGGGGCTGGATGCCTTCGTGAACGGAAAGCAAATCCAGCCGGAGGGCCCGCACCCAAACGACTCGGAGAGATATGAACAGATCTCTCGTATCTACAACCTGAATGTGCCCCCCTCGGAAACCTCCATGATCCTGGCGGTGCGGACGGTGTATGTCCCTCTCGGCTTGACCGCTTACACAAACTTCTTCGCCGACCGCAGGTTTCGTCTTGGCCACCCGGACGACCTCTCCCGCGAGTTGGAACTGTGGTCCGTCCACAGCCTCTTTGAGCGCCTTCCACGCCTGATCGACGCCCTCTTGCTGGTCGTACTTTCGCTCTTTCTGCTGGCCCTTTATGTCACACAGAAGGGCCATATCGAATATCTGTGGCTCGCGCTCTACGAAGTGCTCCAGGCGCCCATCGCCTTTGTCGAGTTGGCCGGAACTTCCGGGCGGCTGGACACGATTTGGTATGGCGCGGTGATGCTCCAGTTGCTTGTGGCCTCCGCCTACCTCTACTTCGAGTTTCTAGTAGCCTTCCTCTCACTCCGCAGGCGCTGGTACGTAAGAATTCCCCGCTACACAGGCATTATTCTCGCTGGAATCTGCCCGGCGTTCCTGTTCGCCGCGCAGTCAAGGAGCATGCTCATTGTGCTGATCCTGGTGGTGGTGGGCTCGGTCATCTGGCTGGGTGGATGGCTGGTCTTTGTCCTGATCACGCTCATCTCGGCAACGGTGAAGCGCAACTTCGAGGCGGGCCTGCTGCTGATTCCGCTGGTCCTGACCGGGGTGGGCCTGGCCGAACTCATGCTTACGGGTGGTCTGATCAGTTCCGGGAGCGGGCAGTACAAATCCCCGCTTACCATCCAGGTCGGCCTGATCCCGGTTCACTTTGCCACCTTCGCCGACTTCACCGGGCTGTTTGTGATTGTGCTCATCATCTTCGTCCGCTTCCTTCGCATCCAGCACGACCAGGAGCGCGCCTCCTCGGAACTGGCCGCCGCGCGCAGCGTGCAGGAGCTGATGATTCCCCAGGAAAAGCTCGAAACCCCCGGCTTTGAAGTCGACTCCGTCTACAATCCGGCCAATGAGGTCGGCGGCGACTTCTACCACGTGCAAACCACCCCCGACGGCGGACTCCTGATCGTCATCGGCGACGTGGCCGGCAAGGGCCTCAAGGCCGCCATGAACGTCTCCATGCTCATGGGAGCGCTGCGCCGCACCCCGGAGCGCAGCCCGGCCAGAATCCTCGACTCCCTCAACCGCGTACTGGTCGGCAGCGACAGCTTCACCACCTGCCAGGCCGCATGGCTCGGCGCCAACGGCGAATTGGTGCTGGCCAACGCCGGCCACCTGCCGCCCTACCTCAACAGCCAGGAGGTCCAGCTGCCCGGTGGCCTGCCCCTGGGCGTTCTGACCGACGTGCGCTACGAAGAGGTTCACCTCTACCTGCACCCGGGCGACCGCATCCTCTTTCTGTCGGACGGCGTCGTCGAGGCTCGCAAACCCTCCGGTGAACTCTTCGGCTTCGACCGCGTCCACAATCTCAGCAACCAGTCCGCCTTCTACATCGCCGACGCCGCCAAGGAGTTCGGCCAGGAGGACGACATCACGGTCCTCACCGTCCGCCGCCTCGCGCAGGCGATGGCCGCATAAGAAACCCTTTCCGCTGCTTGGGCCGGCGAGAGGCTGCCTACAAGGCGATCCTCTCCGCTACACTCGCCTGGACTTCGGTTTGGTCTTGAGATTCAGCGCCACGGCAGCGCGGATGAGAGCCTTCAACGCCGCCTCATTGATTTTGTCGCCTTCGTGGATATCAATGGCGCGCCGCACATTCCCGTCAAGGCTGGAGTTGAACAGACCGGAAGGATCCTCCAGCTGAGCTCCCTTGGAAAAGGTCATCTTGACGACGCTCTTGTACGTCTCTCCCGTGCAGACGATGCCGCCATGGGAGAAGACAGGCGTCCCCATCCACTTCCACTCTTCCACGATTTCAGGGTCTGCCTCGTGCAGAATTTTCCGCACTTTCGCAAGCATCTTCCCGCGCCAGTCTCCAAGTTCGTTGATTTTCGCATCGATGAATGCTGAAGCTGATTCCACCGGAACGGACTGTGTCATGCTGACCTCCACCCTCGCAACGAACTTAGCTACGCTCACATTAACCTGCAATTCACGGCCCTGGTTGCCTTCATCTCCACTGGATCGACTTCAGCCAATGTTCCCTTCCCTCGGATTTAGACCAGCTCACGGTCTTTCGCTGGAATGAGGACGCCGATGGTACGGCTTTCCGGACGCAGCGCCCATGACGCCGCAGTAAAGCCAACAAGGATGAGAGGGGCGATCACGTGAAAGCCGTAAGCACCGTAACCGCCAACCGCGGCGCAGGACGCGGCCGCGCCCGTCAGGTCGAAGAAGATGCCCGCATACGCCCACTCCTTGAGCCGCGGAAAACGCGGCGCGAGGATGGCGATGGCCCCAAGCACCTTCCAGAGTCCCAGGATGGCGAAGAAGTACATCGGGTAGCCAAGAACCGGCACGACGCCATGTGGGTTTGCCGCATATTGCGTCATCTGCCCGACGCCGCCGCTTCCGATCGGCATGGCGACAAGGATGGTCGTTGTCCAATAAGCAATGGATTTTCCTTTCATTGTCAGTCCACCCCTCCGAGAACGCTCTCCAGGCTGCCGATGAATTTCTGCCAGCCGTACTTTGCACCCTGATACGCTGCCTGCTGATCGGGACGGAAGCCGGACTGCTCCATGCGCACGTGCGTGCCGCCCTCCGCTGGAGTCAGCGTCCAGAGCACCACCCACTGAAGGCCGCTTTCGCCTCCTCCAACGCCCCAGTTATAGGACAGTCGCTGGATTGGCTCGACGATCAGCACCTCGCAGTCGACAATGCCATTCCAGTTCGGCATGGGTTCGGCCCTGAATTGGAATTTTCGCCCCGGCACCGGCTCAAAGTCGTTGTTCATCATCCACTGCGCAAGCAGCGGGCTCTCGGTGAGCGCGCGCCACAGCTTCTCCGGCGGGTGGGGGAATACCCGCTCGACGACAAGGGTAGGGGGACACTCTGCTGGGGTCATGGTTCCATCCTTTCCAAGAGGGATTCAAGCCGGTCAAACCGTTCGCGCCAGAATGCGCCGTAGTGATCGAGCCAGTCCACCATCGGAGCCAGCGCATCGGGCTGTGCGCGATAGTGGGTTTCGCGCCCCTCGCGGCGATGCCGTACCAGCTTTGCCCGCTTCAGCACCGTCAGGTGCTTGGAGACCGCAGGCTGAGATACGCCCGCATAGCGAGTCAATGCGTGAACAGTCTGTTCTCCCTGCCGGGTCAGTTCTTCGAAAATGGCCCTGCGGGTCGGATCGGCGAGAGCGCGGAAGACGGGATTGGCATGGGTCAGTCTCACGCCAAAACCATAACCAAACGGTTATTGGTTGTCAAGAAAAAAGTAGCCCGATTTCCAATTGCGGCCTTGCGTGGAATCAGAACCCAAGGCGTGGTTCGTCACCGCTGCAGCATTGCCAAAAGGCTGCCCGCTTCTACCAGCCCACTTGACTCATGCGCCTGAGGATGACCGTGCTGTAGTGATTCATCCGCTCGGGCCGTCGCTTCAGGGGAGCCGGCAGAATCGCAGCCAGCCGCGCCGACTGTTCCCGGCCAATATTTCGTGCCGCGGTCCGGTCGTAGCTCCGGCATGCCGCATCCGCGCCATAAAAGCCCGGACCCCATTCGACCACGTTGAGATAGAGTTCCAAGATGCGCTGCTTGCCGAGAACGAGTTCCGCTACAGGCACCAATGTGGTCTCGGCGCCCTTGCGGACGATGGAGCGGCCCGTTCCGAAGAACAGGTTTTTTACCAGTTGCTGCGTAAGCGTCGAGCCTCCGCGCACACGATCGCCTTCCATATCTTCTTTAGCGTCAATTTCAATCGCATGCCAATCGAACCCATGATGGATGTAGAAGCGTGCGTCCTCCGCGGAGATGACTGCGTGCTGGAGATTGGGCGAAATCTGGCTGAGCGGAATAAATGTGTAGCGCTCGTGATACGGCGTGCCGTGTATCCAGGCCTGCACGCGTCGCTGCATGTGCACGGCGGTTGTCGGCGGGTCGATCCACCGTGCGGCCACAAGCGTCATTGCAGCAAGCGACCAAAGAAGCGCAACGACGATGGCAAGCCATCGAGCAATGGACCGGAAGTTAACCTTCCTGGGCGAGGTATTCGGGGGAGCGTCTGGGCTTTCGGTCACACTTCAGGATACTAGGTCTTTGACCGCATAGTTTCGCGCATTGAGTGCGTGATTTCCCAGGTCTCAAAATCGAGACCTGGGGCACCCATAATTGGTACAAGATCAAGCGGTCAAGACCTAGGCTGGACTGGATTGCCGCTTAGGGCTGATCTTGCGCACGAATTACGCAGCCGCGAAACAGGCGAATCTTGTTCGCTGAATTCCCTGCCCTGAACCACAAAAGCCCCTCCCTTGCGGAAGAGGCTCTTGTGGTTGCTTTGTCGACCAGCGGGAGGCAGTTGGCCCCACCGCAGGTGGCTAGTCGTAGTACTCGAGTCCCAGGTGCGTGATCAGGTCCGCGCCCATGATGTGGCGCAGCGTGTTCTTGAGCTTCATGGACTGGATAAACAGGTCGTGTTCCGGATAGAGTCCAGGCGCGCTCTGCGGCGACTTCAGATAGAAGCTGAGCCACTCCTGAATGCCGATCGAACGCAGCGACGGCGCGCGCTTGGCCAGGTCCATAAACAGCACCAGGTCGAGCGCGATGGGCGCAGCCAGAATCGAATCCCTGCACAGGAAGTTCACCTTGATCTGCATCGGATAGCCGAGCCAGCCGAAGATGTCGATGTTGTCCCAGGCTTCCTTCTGGTCGCCGCGCGGAGGATAGTAGTTGATGCGGATCTTGTGGTAGAGATCCTTGTAGAGGGTGGGGTAAAGCTCCGGCTGGAAGATGTAGTCGAGCGAGCCCAGCTTGGACTCTTCCTTGGTCTTGAACGACTCCGGATCGTCCAGCACTTCGCCGTCGCGGTTGCCCAGGATGTTGGTCGAGAACCAGCCCGAAACACCCAGCATGCGCGCCTTGAAGGCCGGCGCCAGAACCGTCTTCATCATGGTCTGGCCGGTCTTGAAGTCCTTGCCGCAAATCGGCGCAGCGTTCTTTTTGGAGAGCTCGACCATGGCCGGCGCATCCACCGTCAGGTTCGGCGCTCCATTGGCGAACGGCACGCCTTCGCTCAACGCAGCGTAGGCATAAATCTGCGACGGCGCAATGCCGATGTCGTCGTTGTCCAGGCCCTTTTCAAAAGCTGCAATCGACTGGTGCACGGCCGTCGGCTCGATAAAGATCTCGGTCGAAGCGCACCAGATCATGACCACGCGGTCCACCGTTTTTTTGAATTCCCGAATGTCGGCAATCACCTGGTCGGCCAGGTCGCGCTTGTTCTTGCCCTTCTTTACGTGGGTGCCGTTCAGGCGCTTCACGTAGTACTGGTCGAAGACCGCCGGCAGAGGCTTGATGGTCTCCAGGAAGGGCTTCAGTTGGTCCAGCATCTCCTTCTCCAGCACCTGGGCATGGGCGGCGGACTCGTAGACGTTGTCTTCGAAGATGTCCCAGCCGGTGAAAACCAGGTCGTTCAGGTCGGCCAGCGGAGCAAAATCCTTGATCAGCGGAAATTTGTTGTCGGTGCGTTTGCCCAGGCGGATGGTGCCCATCTGGGTGAGTGAGCCAATGGGCTTGGCCAATCCGCGGCGGACGGCCTCGACTCCGGCGATAAAGGTGGTGGCTACGGCGCCCAGGCCGACCACCATCACTCCCAGTTTGCCCGTAGCGGGCGCAACCTTGCTGGCTTCGGCGGTCTTCTGGCCGCCTTGCACTTCATTTCCCATCGTTTCTCCTAACCTTCCTTTGGTGACTGCTATTTCCAATCGAAAATCTTGTTCCGGCGAACCGACCAGTGTACGCCCTGGCACTGTCCTCCATCTCTGCTCAGGTCGCCTTGCCTGCCTTAGGCGGCATCCACCTGCTTCATGCGGCTCAGGTGAGACCACACAAACCAGATAATTCCGGCCACCAGCGCCAATTCGACCCCCAGGTGGAAGCGGTGGTAAACCGCATAAAAACGGGGATCGGTATGCCACTTCTCGCCCAGCTTCATGCCCGCGAACGCCAGCGCATAGCACCACGGCCAGGAGCCCACAAACGTGTACATGTGAAAACGAAGCTGGGGCATCCTGGCGATTCCGGCCGGAAACGCAATAAAGGTGCGCACCACCGGAAGCAACCGGCCAAGCAACACGGTGATCGATCCGTATTTGTTGAAGAAATCCGTCATCCGGTCCAGGTCGTGGTGGCTCATCAGCACCCACCTGCCGTAGCGCTCCACCAGCGGCCTTCCGCCCTTGGCGCCGATCCAGTAGGCGACTACCGAGCCCAGGTTGCAACCCACAGCTCCCACGGTTGCCGCCCAGAACAGGCTGAACTGGCCCTTGTAAACCAGGTAACCGGCAAACGTCATGATGATCTCGGAGGGCAGCGGAATGCAGGCCGACTCGATTGCCATCAGCGCAACAATGCCGGCATAACCTCCAAGGGAGATCACATGGATCACGAAGTCCACAACCAGGGTCAGAATTGTTTCGCTCATGGGCGCCTTCAGTATATAAGCCTGTACCGGTCCCGCACCGGATCTCCCGCCTGTCCCCTACCGCCCGGGCTCCCCAAAGCCTTCTGCAGGCTGATTTTGTTAGGATGAGGACAGTTTCATGGAAGATCCGAGGTGTCCCCGTTGTCCGACTTCCCCCCTGTTCCGCTGACGCTTGAAGGTTCCAGCCTGCTGCACCAGTTTTTTCGTTTCGATTGGAAGGCATGGCGCGCTGCACCCTCCGCCGATCGCGAGCGCATCGCCGCCCAGGCCGCTTCCCTGCTGCAGCGTTTGCAGCGCAAATCTGCGGACGCGCCCATCCAGACGGCCGTCTTCTCCCAGCTTGGCCACAAGGGCGACCTGATCCTGGTCCACTTTCGCGACTCGCTTGAAGCACTGAATCAAGTGGAACTGGACCTGGCCCAGACCGAACTCTACGATTTCCTGGCGCCCGTCCATTCCTATGTCTCGGTGGTCGAGCTCGGCCTCTACGAGTCCAGCCGCAAGACCTATGAAGCCGCCTCGTCCAAGGGCTTCGAGCAACACTCGCCGGAATGGAATGCCGAAATCTCCGCTACCCTTTGCCGCCAGACCGCGGCCATGGCCCCGCGCCTCTTCCCTGCTATTCCCGACGCCAAATACCTCTGCTTCTATCCCATGGACCGCAAGCGCGGAGAGCAAACGAACTGGTATACCGTTCCCTTCGCCGAGCGCCAGCGCATGATGCACGACCACGGCATGATCGGGCGCCGCTATGGCGACGTAGTCAAGCAGATCATCTCCGGCTCGATTGGCATGGACGACTGGGAGTGGGGAGTGGATTTGTTCGCCGAGGACCCGGTGGTCTTCAAGAAGCTGATCTACGAGATGCGCTTCGACCAGGTCAGCGCCGTCTACGCACTCTTCGGCCAGTTCTTCATCGGTGTGCGCCTGCCCCTCGAGAACCTGGGCAGGTGGCTCGCGGGCAGCTTGTGAACTGGCGATTTCTCCAGAAGCCGCAAAAATGATGGGTACGGGCTTCAGCCCGTACATAAGCCAGGCAAAATCAGCGCGGGCTCTAGCCGCTGCGGGATTGCCAGCCCGCCAAGGAACTTGTTCATAGGCTCTCCAAGACCCTACTTCGGCGCTTCCGTAGCGGGCGGCGCTGGAGCGGCGGTCTGCGCCTTGGCAATCGCCGGGTCTTTCAGCTCCTTGCGCGCGTCCTTGCCGTGCGGCCCGTCGGGATCATAGTCCAACAGTTTCAAATAGTTCGCGCGCGCATTGGCGTAATCGCCCAGGTGGTGTTGCGCCTCGGCCAGTCCCCAATAGACCTCGGGATTCTCCGGGTCCAGCACCATCGCGGACTCGAAGCGCGAAAGAGCCGCCTTCCAGTTCCGGGTCTGCAAATAGTAGCCGCCCACTTCAATGTCCTTCGACGCGGCCTCCTGGTGAGTCGGCTCCTTGACCGCCAGTTTTCTCTTCCTGTCCGGCTGGTCCGCGTCCGGAGGCGGCAGCAGCCTGTCGAGACCCTGGGTACTGGAACTCGAATCCGTCCCCTGCGCGTCGCCGGCGGCCGGCGCTGGATCGTCCGGACTGCGCACCGGATCCAGATCCTCGCCGGGCAGCGGAACTCCGGCGCTTGCCGCCCCGTCATAGGTCCCTTCGGGCAGAGCCGGTGTGCTCTTCGAAGGCATCACCGGAACCGTAGTCGTATCTTCAGGAAAGGGATTGGCGCTCGATTGCGGCGCACCGCCGGCCGGTTTCTGGCCCGAGTCCGAGGGATTGGCCTGATCGGTCCCTGCCGGCGCCTGCGCCTGCAATCGCGGCCCCGCCGTCAGGCAGGCCGCCAATACCAGCGCAACTGAAAGTCCCCAATTCATTTCTTTTCTCCATACCCCATGCCTGGCCTCATGCCTGCAATGGTAGGATGCGGTCCAGACAGCACTTCCAGGCCGTCCGCGATCCCGGCTTCATTTTCGGATGCTCCCGGCCATTCAACCCGCCCCGGGATCAAAGCCGCGGGGCGAACCGATCCTGGAAGGGCCCGAGCGAAATCTGTACCAAAGGAAAGCATCGCACACTCGCATGGGACTCATCATTCGCTCTTCCGCCATCCACGCCGCCGGTTGCTACACCACCACCGCGATTCGCAAGGGCGCCCGCGTGGCCGAATACACCGGGCCGCGCCTCACCAAGGCCCAGGCCGACCAAGCCTACGAGAACTCGCCCATCACCTACCTTTTTGGACTCGGAGACGGCAAGATCGTCATCGACGGCCACTGCATGGCGATGTTCATCAACCACAGTTGCGCCGCCAACTGCGAAACCAGCGAGGAGGACGACCGGGTTTGGATCACCGCTATCCGGAACATCGCTGCGGGCGAGGAGATCACCTACGACTACTGCCTCTATGACGGTGGCGACGACGAGGCCACCTGCAACTGCGGCGCAAAAACCTGCCGCGGCACCATGTACTCCAAAGAAGAGATCAAGCGCCGCAAGGCCGCCGCAGCCAAAGCCCGGAAGAAGGCCGCAAAAAAGAGGCGCGTCCCGCGCAAGCGCCAAAATTGAGCAGCCATTCGTTCGGCGAGGAGGGTCTCCACCCAAAGGTCAGCTTTCGCGCATCACCAGTTCCACGCCGGCTTCGCGGAACAGTTCTTCTGTATAACGAAAACTCTCCGCCCACCGTTCGTTTTCACAGGGCACGGTGACCACGCGCCGGATACCGGACTGGATAATGGCCGAGGCGCACTGCGAACAGGGCATGAAGGGCCAGACGTAGAGGGTGCATTCTGCCAGCGGCTTTGCGGCGGAGAGGATCGCGTTCATTTCCGCGTGAATGATTGTGCGATATTTAATCTCCCGGTTTTCCAGGCGCTCCGGCGAGTCGTCAACTCCGGCCGGGTGCCCGTTGAACCCCAGCGAAACGACGAATTTTCCTCGGGTGATTACCGCGCCAACCTTCGTACTCGGGTCCTTGCTCCACTTCGACACGAGAGCCGCCATCTCAAGAAAGCGCCCATCCCAATCGCTCATCCGCATTCCTTCTGTTGCTTCGTTTTCTCCATGGTATTCGTTCTGCTTCCGAAGTCCCTTCGAGAATCTGTAAATTGCTTATTGTCAATGCCGTATCCAGGAACGATACAATCCCACCTAGGCCATCAGAAAAATACAGCAGGCCTCAAGGAGCGCGTCCAATCATGGGTTATCAGGTTCTGGCCAGAAAATATCGTCCGCAGCGCTTTGCCGACGTGGCCGGCCAGGACCACGTCACCCGCACCCTGATGAATGCGCTCTCGCAGAACCGCATCGCCCACGGCTACATTTTCTCCGGGCATCGCGGCATCGGCAAAACCACCATCGCGCGCATCGTGGCCCAGGCGTTGAATTGCCGTACGGAAATCGGAAGCGCCACCCGGCCCACCCCCGAGCCTTGCGGCGCGTGCGACTCATGCATCGAGATCCGCCAGGGCAACGCCGTGGACGTGATCGAGATCGACGCGGCCACCAATCGCGGCATCGACGAGATTCGCGAACTGCGCGAAGCTGCCCGCTACGCCCCCTCCCGCGACCGCTACAAGATCTACATCCTCGACGAAGCCCACCAGATCACCGAAGCGGCCTTCAACGCCCTGCTCAAGACCCTCGAAGAACCTCCGGCCCACGTCATCTTCATGATGGCCACGACGCAACCGGAAGACATTCCCCAGACCATCCGCTCGCGCTGCCAGCACTTCAGTTTTCATGCCGTCAAATTCGACGACATTCTGGCCCAGTTGAAGATGATCGCCGGCCAGGAGGAGGTCGAAGCCGAAGATGGCGCCCTGGCCCTGCTGGCCGAGGCCGGCGACGGCTCCATGCGCGATGCGCTCTCCATCATGGACCAGGCCATTGCCTCAGCGCCCATTGAGGCCGGCCGGCCGCTGCTCTCGACGACGCAGATTCGCGAGTTGATGGGCTCGGTGCCCAACGCGGTCTTCGAGCGGTTGCTGGAGGCCGTGGCCGCCGGACAAAGCGCCGAACTGATGGAGCAGTTGAACCTGCTGGTCAATGCCGGCCACAGCCCATCGTCGCTGGCCCGCCAGATGGTCCGCTACTTGCGCAACTCGCTCATGGCCAAGATCGGCGGTGAGCAGACTGAACTGCTGCAAATCTCCGGCGACGAACGGGCCCGCGCCGCACGCACCGCCCTCTTGTTTACCGAGGAAGAGCTGACCCGCAATCTGCAGATCGTCCTGCGCACCTTTGACGATCTGAACTACCGCCAGGAGCAGCGCTTTCACCTGGAACTGGGCCTGCTGAAGCTGATTCACGCCCAGCGCCTGCTTCCGCTCGAAGAACTGTTAAGCGGCGTGGCCACGGGCGCCGGCGTACGCTCTTCTGCCCCGGCTTCCACTCCCAGGCCAGCTGCGAGCACCGTACGCCCAGCCGCCAGCCCCGCGCGCCCGGCCGCGCCGCCAGTTCCGCCCACTCCGCCGTCCCTCTCACCGTTTGGGCCCACAGGCGGAAGTTGGAGCTCTGCTCCGAGCGCTTCCGAGCCTCGCACTTCGCCGCCCATTGGCTCCCAGTCGAAGATGGACACCATAGCGAGTGCGCCTTCCGCAGCTGTGCCAGTGGCCACGATGGAACTCCCGCCGCTTCCGCCCGTTCCCTCGACCACCGCGAGTTCAACAGCCCAGGTCTCCGCGAGTCCATTTCATGGCACGACGCCGTTCGCCGCCTCCTCCACTCCTGCCACCGGATACGCCTCGACCGCATCGCTAACCGAGGGCGCGCTTGCCATAGCCCCGCAAACTTCGCCAGCGAGCTCGGCAAGCGTCGAATCCATCCGCCACTCTATCGGCTCGGCGCTGGTCGAAGCCGGGCACGTTTCGGCCGCGCAGTTGCTCGGCGCCGGCATGTGGTCTCTCGATGGCGCCAGCCTGCGCATTGAGGTCGCTGGCATGGGCAAAAAAATGCTGGCCTTGACGGTGAATGCCGCGGCAGAGAAAATCATCCGCCAAGAGTTGCAGCGGCTGGGCGCGCCCAGCCGCTTCCTGGTGGTCCCCGGCGAGGTGAACGGCCAGAGCGCCGGTCAGCCTGCCGCAGCAATGGCCGCACCCATCGCAGGCAGCATCCAGGAGACCGCGCTCAATCATCCCCTGGTGCAGCGGGCTCGAGAGATTTTCAAGGCCGAGGTGCGCAGCGTCGTCGACCTCCGTCAGAAGTAATCGCACGCTCCAGATGAGGAGAAAAGGCCATGTTCAACCCGCTCAAGATGTCGGAGATGCTTTCGCAGGCCAATCAGATGCAAGAGGAAGTGCAGCGCAAGCTGACCCAGACCGTGGTTGAGGGAAGCAGCGGCGGCGGCGCTGTCACCGCAACCGTAAACGGCAAGAAGCAACTCCTTAAAATCCGCATCGACCCCGCCGCGGTGGTCGGCCTCAGCGGCGACAAGCCGGATGTCGAAATGCTCGAGAACCTGGTGGTGTCCGCAGTCAACGATGCCGGGCACAAGGCAGAGGAGGCCATGCAATCCAGCGTGCAGGGAATGCTGGGCGGGCTCAAGCTGCCGGGACTCACTTGACTCTCGCCCCTCACCGGTTAAGCCCTGCCCTACGGAGGATCGAACAATGCTCGACGGTCTGAATCGCCGAAGCTTTCTGCAGTTGGGAATGGCGGCAAGCGCGGCGGCTGTGGCTCCTCGCTGGATGATGGCCCAGGCTGCGCCGGACTCGCATGCCGACCGCCTGGCCCAGATGCGCGCCGCAGGTGCCGCGACACCGATCAAGACCACCGGGCTTTACGACAATGTCTTCCTGTTGCAAGGCGCGGGCGGCAACATGGTTCTGCAAACCGGCGCGGAAGGCAACGTGCTCATCGATTCGAGCTTTTCGACCGCGGTCCCCAACATCCGTCAGACCATCGCGCGCCTCAGCAACGCCCCGGCCCACGCTCTGATCAACACCCATTGGCACATCGACCACACCGACGGCAACGAAGGCCTGCACGCCGCCGGATTCACCATCTTCGCGCACCAGAAGACGCGCGAGCGGCTGTCGACTTCCCAGACCATAAAGATGTTCGGCATGACGCTCCCTGCAGCCCCAGCCGGAGCTCTGCCGGTCATCACTTTCGAAGACGCTCTGCACATCTGGCACAATGGCGACGCCCTCGACCTGGTTCACTTCGACCCTGCACACACCGACTCGGACATTTATATCCACTTCCGCAACGCCGATGTTCTGCACGTGGGCGACGTCTGGTTCAACGGCTTTTATCCATTCATCGACGAAAGCACCGGCGGCTCCATCGGCGGCATGATTCGCGCCGGCGAAAAGGCCCTCGCCGTTGTCGGCAACAGTACGAGAATTGTTCCCGGCCATGGACCGCTGGGTTCCAAAGACGACTTCGCATCGTTTCACGACATGCTGGCGGCGATTCGCGACAAAGTGGCCGCACTCAAGGCCGCTGGCGCCAGCGAACAGGAAGCCATCGCCAAGAAGCCGACGGCGGGCTTTGACGCCGCTTGGGCCAAAGGCACAATGAATGGAGACCAGTTCACAGGCCTCGTGTATAGAACGCTCTAGAACAGAAGCCTGAGGAGGCGCGCGCGGTGTCACGATATGCCGAGCCGATGGCGCGGCTCATTGAAGAGTTGAAGAAGCTCCCAGGGGTGGGAACCAAGAGCGCCCAGCGCTTTGCTTTCCACATTCTGCGTTCCACCGACGAGGATGCGGCGGCCCTGGCCGAAGCGGTACGCGGTCTGAAGGCCAGTCTGCGGCTGTGCTCGGTCTGCAACAACGTCACCGACATCGACCCCTGCGCCTACTGCGCCAGCCCCACGCGCAACCAGCGTCAAGTCTGCGTGGTCGAGGAACCAACGAACATCGCGGCAGTCGAGCGCACGCGCAGCTACACCGGCGTCTATCACGTTCTCCACGGAACGCTTTCTCCGCTGCATGGAGTCGGGCCGGATCAGTTGCGTACCCGGACTCTCGTCTCCCGTGTCGAACGCGGCGAAGTGGACGAGGTCATCCTGGCCACCAGTCCCACCCTCGAAGGCGAGGCCACAGCCAACTGGCTGGCCGCCGCGCTGCGTGGTTTTCCGGTCCGGATTACGCGCATCGCCACCGGTGTCCCCGCCGGCAGCGACATAGAATACGCGGACGAAGTGACCATGGCCCGCTCCCTGGAGGGGAGACGGGAGGTTTGA
>JBEKTB010000072.1:0-17929 GCA_049516495.1 Occallatibacter sp. | reverse complement strand
CCCAGAACGATAAGAGTCGCAATGGAAATCGTACCCACAGCGAAGTAGCTGATCCGGACGGCATCTGTCAGGTCGCCGGACTGCAAGGGGGCCGGCAGAATACGCATGGTGACGATGTCGGCATAATGCGTGATTGGAATTGCCAGGCCGATGACAAGTCCGCTGCCGAGTTTGCGCCAACTCCATCGCGCGCCCTCTTCGCGGCGGGCGAACATCAGCTGCAGCGAGACAAAGGAGGTGGCGATGGCCAGAAAAGCCGAGAGCGGAATCATTCCTGGAAAGTGGATGAATCGGGCCGGAAGGCGCATGGCCGCCATGCCCATTCCATGCACCGACTCAATGGCCAAGCCCATGAAAATGCTGCCTGCAATCGTGCGAAACACCTGCATGTGAGCCAGCCGCTCGATGGGGTAGCTGACAATGAGGAGGGCAATGCTGGAGGCGACAACAGCGGTGAGGAGGGAAAGCAGTATTGTGGGCCAGTCATATGCGACTCGAACCGGCAGATGAAAAGCGCCAAGGCCCACAACGTTCGTGGCCCAGATGCCGATGCCCAGGGCGCTGCCGCACAGCCACACCAGCCGGCCTCCGCCGCGCGCGGCCGATACTCGTTCCGCCAGGTCGAGCGCTGCATAGGCGGCGAGCACAGATAACGCCGCCGACAACGCTACAAGGCGGTAATCGTAGAAACCGGCCAGAGCTACATCGGCAGTCATGAGGGCCCGCCTGCAAATGAGGATTACGTTCCCAACCGGCGAACGAACACGTTTCCGCCTGCCAATCGCCTGAAGAGGGCGAGGCATATTCAATTCCGGCGTACTCGTGTTCACACGATTCGTGCCTCGAAACGCCCGAGTGATTGCGATGGGGGAAGCAGGCGCTCCAAGGACTTCACGTACTTTATACACCCTGAGCCGATATCCTGCACTCCCATCCGTTACAGACCGCGGCGTCATGGTCCGCAAATCCAAGAAATGGAGTAGATTACCCATCTTCCGCTCGTTTTGCCACTCATTTAGTCGGGTCTTCGTCCACGGGGAAATGCGATTCAACTCATGTTGGCTGTTGTAAATTGGCAAGGGGATTTCTCCTTCGGGGCTCCCGAACGGCCGCCGTGGCGGGCAGCTCGGGTGAGCGTAAACGTCGGGTTCGCCGGGGGATGGGGTTCCCAGGCTGGTTCCCACCGGCTTGACGGGGCCGCATGGCGGGCCTAGACTCACTGGGGTTTGGGCTAGAGCCTTGCAGCTTGCGGCCCGAACGAACCGGCCACCGGACGCTGTCCAGAACGCCGGAGTGGCAGTGCTCCGTGAAGACGGAGGAAACCCTGCAGCGTCTATTCCTTATGAATGGGTGCTTTGCTTTGGCCCATGGTTAGACCGGCAGGCAATCGGAATTGGAGAGATGTATGGCATCGGTATCCCTCGAGCAGGAGATTAACCCCTGGGAAGCTCAGGCAGCTCGATTTGACTTTGCTGCGCGCAAACTGAACCTGGAAGAAGGCTTGTGGAAGTTGCTGCGCACACCCGCGCGCGAGATCATCGTGCACTTCCCCGTAACCCTGGATGACGGCAGCATTGACATGTTCACCGGTTTTCGGGTGCAACACTCGATCGCCCGTGGCCCCGGCAAGGGCGGCATCCGCTACGCGCCCGATGTGACCCTGGACGAAGTGCGGGCGCTGGCCAGTTGGATGACCTGGAAATGCGCGGTGGTCAACATCCCCTTCGGCGGCGCCAAGGGCGGAGTGATCTGCAACCCCAAGAAAATGAGCCAGGGCGAACTGGAGCGCATGACCCGGCGCTACACGTCGGAAATCATCGACTTCATCGGGCCGGAAAAAGATGTGCCCGCGCCTGACGTGAACACCAACGAGCAGACCATGGCCTGGATCATGGACACCTACTCGATGCACATGGGGCACACGGTCACCAGCGTGGTTACCGGCAAGCCGCTCAACATTGGCGGGTCGCGCGGCCGCATTGAGGCCACCGGCCGCGGTGTGCTGGTGGTGTGCGGCGAGAGCCTGCGCTACCTCAACATGCCCATCGAGGGCTGCCGGGTCGTTATTCAGGGCTTCGGCAACGTAGGTTCCAACGCCGCCCGTCTGATGATGGAGCAGGGCTACAAGATCGTGGGCATCGCCGAGCAGGACGGCGGTCTTTTCAATGCCAACGGCATCGACATTCACCAGTTGACCGAATACAAATACCGCAACGGCACGACGCTCGGATTCCGCGGCGCCGAGGCTACACCCAGCGAGGAACTGCTGATTTCGGAGTGCGAAATCCTCATCCCCGCGGCCACCGAGAACGTGATTACCAGCCGCAATGCCGACAAGATCAAGGCGCGCATCGTGGTCGAGGGCGCCAATGGGCCCACCACCGCTGTGGCCGACGAAATCCTGGCCGAGAAACGCATCTTCATCGTGCCCGACATTCTGGCCAACGCAGGGGGCGTCACGGCCAGCTACTTTGAGTGGGTGCAGGACCGCCAGGGCTACTTCTGGAAGGAAGCCATCGTCAACGAGCAACTGGAGACCATCCTGCGCGACAGCTTCGACGATGTGGTCCGCTATTCCGAGGCCCACAATGTCAACAACCGCATCGCAGCTTACATGCTGGCGATCGACCGCGTGGCATTCACCATTCGGCAGCGCGGCATCTACGCATAACTCGCCGGCGAACGCGGCAACAACCAACAGAGCGGGATGGGCTTTATGCCTGTCCCGCTTTTTGTTTACACGAAAGCACAACTATATTGGCGCAATGCTGTTTGCATTTGTAAACGATTTATGGAACCGCCCGTAGGTGAATCATGAAAGTCGCTCTGGTCGCATTGCTTTTTGCGGCGTCCGCATGGACGCAGAACACGCCTGCGTCTCCGACCGCTGCCTGTGGACCCGGCAATGTGGATTTCAAGGTGAAGCTGGAGTCGACCGCCAGCCTGCCCTCGCAACCCCCGCCGGGCAAGGCGCTGGTTTACTTCATCCATGACGCCGGGACTTCCGCGGTCCTGGCTTATCCAACCACAAAGGTCGGAATGGATGGCGCCTGGCTGGGAGCCAACCACAGTAACTCTTATTTCTTCGTTTCCGTCGAACCCGGCGAGCATCATGTGTGCGCCTCCTTGCAGTCTTCTCTTGTGGAAGGCCGCGCGGAGTTCGCGCATTTCCAGGCGGAAGCGGGGAAGGTGTATTACTACCGCACACGGCTCGTCATGTCCCGCGAAGTGGAGTTACTCGAACTTGAGCCCATCGACAGCGATCAAGGCAGATACCTTATCAGCGCTTATCCCCTGAGTATCTCAACTCCCAAGAAATAGCGCGGCGATGTCTGCGCGTTGCGCGTCCGCATGGACGCCGCGCGCCCGCGTGTCAAACAGAACGGGATGAGTTTCATGCCCATCCCGTTCTTTTATTATCGCCGTACGCAACTATAACTTCGCGGCTTTGTTCTTACTGATGGAAGTTAGAAATACGAGGAGAACGAAGATGAATCCTGTAACTCGGATCCTTTCAAGGTGTGTTGGTCTGCTCCTGATTTGTGCGCTGATTGCTCCGTCGGTAGCGATGGCCGCGCCCAGGCCCCTCACGCCCGCGATTGCTCGCGCGCGCATTGTCAAACGCGGTATCGGCAACTGGGTAGGCGTGCAGGTCATGAGCGGGGCTGCGTTCGCGGGTAGAATCGTCAGCATCGACGATGAGTCGTTCGGCTTGCAGCTGCACAACGACCCTGCGATTACTCCTGTGCTGTATAGCGATGTCGTCTATCTTCAGACCGGCCTGACAAATGGTCAGAAGGCGTTCGTCATTATTCTTCCTATCGCTTTTGCGGGCGCGGCGATTGGAGGAATGATCGCCATGCACAAGAATGCACCGAAGATGCCCACCTCGCCCACGTCGCCCGTGTTTCCATAAAGGCATCCGCCACAACCGAGACTTCCAACTGAAGCGGGATGGGCTGGCCACCCATCCTGTTTCTCACCGGCTCCGCTTCACCCGGCTGCTACAAAGTCGCACACCAGCACGGTCAGGTCGTCGTCCTGCGATTTGGCCCACTGCGTCACCGCGGCGATGATTCGGTCGGCCGCTTCGTCCGGCCCAAGGGCCGCGGTGTTTCGCAGTGCGGCCATCAGAGACTCTTCTCCAAAGATCTCTCCCTGACCGTTTCGCGCTTCAACAAGTCCGTCGGTATAGAGGAGCAGGCGATCACCGGGTTCGATGGGCAGCGTCTTGTCGGAATAGATCGCGGCCTCTGACGCGGCCAGCAGCAGCCCGTTTTCCGCGACCTCCGTCACGTTGCCATTCCGGAGCATCAGCATCGCGGGATGTCCCGCGGCGGCATAGCGCATCTCCCGTGCGCGCGCGTCCAAATGCACATACGCGGCGGTTACGAACTGTCCCTGCGTGTTCCCGCACAGAGCCGCATTCATCCCGGACAACAACAGAGCCGGATGGGCCGCAAGCGCGCGCTGCGATGCTGCCGCCATCTTCACCATCGATGCGATCAGCGCAGCAGGAACCCCGTGCCCCGAGACATCGGCGATAAGCAGCCCCGCATGCCGCTCTCCGGCCAGCAGAAAGTCGTAGAGGTCTCCGGCAACCGACGTCATGGGCACATAGCGCGCCGCCACATGGAAATCGTCTGACGCGGGGAAGGAGCCGGGCAGAATCGCAAGCTGCATCTGGCGCGCCAGTTCCAACTCGCGATGAATCTCGCCCAGTTCCACGTCCCGCTCCACGGTTCGGCGCGCGGCCACAAAGCCCAGGCAGGACAGCAGGACCGCGAATCCATACGGTTCGATCTGAGGGGGGCGAACGTAGTATCCCACGATGTTTTCCCACAAGGCCAGGACTACAAAGCAGAGCACGCCAATGCGGACCACCGCGAAATCGCGATCCTTTTTTACCTTCTTGCCCAGCGATCGGGCAACCAGGATCCACAGCACGCCGGTTACGATGGCGCCGTTGAGCTCATTGAATACCGGCAGTGGCCCGAAGGCCAGCGCCCCGGCGATCATGGAGAGGAATACCGTGGTCGATCCAATCACGATGGCCTTCCCGCCCCGGCCCAGAAACCCCGCCGCCCGGAAGAAAAAGAACGCAGGAATCGGTATGAGAAAGTTGATTGCGAACCGTACTCGTTCGAAGATTTCGTTGCCGCCCGAAGTGATGTTGAGCAGGGCGGACTGGAGCCACAGGCGCTGACCGTAGGAAAATGCGAAGATCGCCATCCAGATCAACAGGGCATCGGCACGGCGGCGCAAAACACAAAACGCAATCGAAACCAGGCCAACGGTGGTGAACGCAGCGCCCAGGAAGAGGTAGGGCGCGTCGTAGTGAAGCGCCCGCAGGACCTGGCTGGCGGTGAGTGGAGTGTCGATCAGGGCCATGGCAAGCAATGCTATACCATCGTGTTCCGCACTGCGCCACTTGCGCCTCACAGGGAGGGGAGGCGCAGACTCGTCTCACGGTGCAATAATGAAGCCAGCCACTGACCGAGATTTTGGCATGGCCTGCAACCATGAACCTGCCCAATTCCATCACGATGAGTCGGATCGTCATGATCCCTCTGCTGCTGTGGATTCTGTCGCCTCATTTTCCCTTGCAAGGGCCGCATGGCGAGCAGGAGATCCTGGCATCGGTTCTATTTGTGCTGGCCTCGATTACCGACGGCCTGGATGGCTACCTGGCCCGCAAGCGCGCGCAGATCACCACCGTGGGCATGTTGCTGGACCCCATTGCGGACAAGATCATGATCACCAGCGCCCTGGTTGCCCTGGTGGCCTACAATCCCGATGTTGTCAAGGTTTGGATCGTAGTGGTGATCATCGGCCGCGAGTTCCTCATCTCCGGGCTGCGCTCCATCGCCTCCTCTGAAGGCTTCACCATCCAGGCCAGTGACCTGGGCAAGCTCAAGACCGTGATCCAGATCGTCTCGGTCGTCTCCGCATTCCTGGCGCATCGCTGGTACGAGTGGCAGTTCGGCTGGCTCATCGTGCCTGTCAAATGGATCGCAGTCGCCGCCATTTATTTCACGGTGCTGGTGTCTTCCATCTCCGCCATCGACTATTTTGTAGCGTTCTGGAAGAGGATCGACCATGCGTCCAAGGACCGTCGCAAGGCCTTCGTTCTGACCCGCCACAAGAGCGCGAACAGCCCGACTGGCACGCAGTAGTTTGCTCCTGTGCGTCGGCTGGGCACGCAGTTTAACCCGGTTGGGGCTCAAACGGGTTACCAGAAACCATCTCCTTCCGGTTACATCCGTATAGCGCCATTGATCTTTCCAGCCGACTCGCTGTGCGACAATCCTCAAAAGATCGAATTCTCTATGCGCACTACTCGTCTCCTTTTGCTGGGTATCGGTGGATCGGTTCTGGCTGCTGTCCTGGCCTGGGGGCAAGTGCCGTTCCCCGGAATCCCCAAATCTCCGTCCTCGGTTCCTCTGGTCCTGGCCGGGGGCACTGTCGTGGACGTCACCGACTGGGGCCGGTCGGCAAAAGACCTTCCCGACGCCGTGGTGATCATCCGCGACGGCCGCATCACCGATGTGGGCTCTCGTTTTGCGGTCTCCATCCCCAAGGGTTCCCGGGTAATCGACTGCACGGGCAAGTTTCTTATTCCGGGCCTGGTGGACGGATTTGCCGGAATGAACTCGCAGGGCCAGGCCAGCGCCAATCTCTACATGGGCGTCACCACCGTGGTGGCCGTCAACGATGCCCGGCACGGCATGATCGATCTTGCCGCTTCGCCCAGCCCCCACCTCTACCTGCTGGACTCGGTCGGTTCCACTGACAACTGGAGCCTGCTGGCCAAGCGGCCCGAATGGGCTCTCAAGCTGAGGGAGGGCCTGCACCGCAGCGAACTGAGTCCGGAAGACACTGCCCGCCAGCTCACAGACACCGCCCGGCTGGGAACGAGGGCCATCTGGCTGGGCCACGACCTCACCGCCGCCAATACTCAGTGGATCATCGCCCGTGCTCACCAACTGGGCCTGGCCACATACGGGGAGTTCGTTTCCACGCCTTACAAAGTGGGCGTTGAGGCCGGTGTCAGCGTGCTCGTTCACATGGGACGGTACGAACTGGGCCTCATCCCGGACGAACTTGCCATACCGCTGGTGGAAGATTCCGAGGGCTCGGCGGCAGCCACTGCCTACGACTACGCCGAGCGCCTGCCCTCCTCTGATCCGCACGTGCGCGCTTATGCCAGATTTCTGGCCACGCACCACTCCGCGCTGATGCCCACATTCAGCCTCTATTTTCTTGAATTGCCGGGTCATCGCAACCTGTGGAAGGAGCCGGCCGCGGCACTGCTCGACCCTGCGCGCATGTACCAGCCCTCCGACCGCGCCACCGGCGAGTTGACCTATCCTCTCTCATCCTGGACACGCCATCTGCCCGCATACTCGCAACGCTGGATGGAAGACAGTCAGCGCAAGAAGGCCGACCTCTCGGCTCTGCGGCTGTGGCACATCAACGAGGTCCTGTTTTCAGCCTATCCGCACTACCTGGCCGCCTCCGGCGCAGCGGTCATGGGGACCATGCCGGGTATCTCCATGCACACCGAACTGGAGATGCTGGTCCGCCTGGGGCTGTCTCCGCGCGAGGCCCTGGCCTCCGCCACCAACAACTACAGCCTCCAGTTCGGCTGGAACGAACTAGGCCAAATCACTCCCGGACGCCGGGCCGACATCCTGGTGGTCGACGGCGATCCCACCCAGAACATCTGGAACGCACGCCGCATTTCGACCCTGATCATGGACGGCAACGTGCTCGACCGCGAGGGGTTGCTGCACCTGAAACGATGAGTGCGCGCTTCACTTGCGCCGCGTCGCCTGCAAAGAGACGACCTCCAGAATCTCCGGCAACCTCTGCTGCCGGTGCGCGAACACTCGCTCCAGTTGGCGCCGCACCAGGCGTTTGCCAATCCGGCCGTGCAACCAGTTGGGGAGGGTAAACTCGATCGCATCGCTCACCATCGTGCCCTCCACTCCGTCCCGCACCTCGGCCTGAATTCCATGCCGGTGGCGGAAATGGCGAAACGGCCCCCGCGCCTGCTCGTCCGTGAAGTGACTGTTCCACTCGAACTCCGTGACGCGCGCCAGCCAGCTTGCACGCCGCGGAAACCAGCGCACGGGATAAAAGCTGACCAGAATCTCCGACCCTATTCCGGCAGCCACGCTGCGAAACTTTCTGGCCGGGCTGGGAGCCGGGGGCCGGGGCGGCGGAGGCTCAATCCGCGCGTCCTCAATCCGCGCTTCAAGCTTGGGCGGCATCAGGTGCGGCAGGTTCGAAGGGTTGGCAAAAAACGCAAACACCAGCTCCACCGGAAACGGAACCCACTGGCGAGTCTTGAAGCGTTCGCTCATGGCTTTGATGGTAACCCGAACCCTCACCCCAGCGACGAGGACCTGTCGCCGGGGCGAGGGTCCGCAATCGCCGGGCCGCGTTAGGAGAACGGCCGCGTATCGGTTAACGTAAAGGCAGGCAGGAGTGTTGCGCGCATTTCCCCGAAGATCATGAACGACTCCCCATCGACGCTTTCCGCGGCGCATCGCGAACACAATACGTGGCTTATCCTCATTGCGGCTTTCAAGCTGGGACAGGCGCTTTTGTTTGTGGCCATCGGCGTGGGGGCGCTGCAACTGCTCCACAAGGATGTCGGCGATTTGCTGGCTCGGCTGGCCGATCACCTGCGCTTCAACCCTGAGTCGAAGTTCGTCAACTTCGTCCTCGAAAAAGCTTCTCTGCTCGACGACCGCCTCCTGCGCCGCATCGGCGCCGTGGTCTTCATTTACGCGGGCCTCGACCTGGTGGAGGGCATCGGGCTGTACCTCGAAAAAGTCTGGGCCGAGTACCTCACCCTGCTCATAACGGCCTCATTCTTGCCCTGGGAGATTTTCGAGGTCCTTCGCCGGGTTACCCCGATACGCGTCGGCCTGCTGGTGGTCAACGCCCTGGTCCTGTTCTACCTATTGAAGCTTGTGGCGGAGCGGGGAAGACGTACGCGCCACGCCGTAGGGAAATAGGGTCCAGATTCAGTAGGAGCATCGGGGAACTGGAAGCGTCAGAAGCTGTATTTTCGCTTTTTGTTCTCTATAATTCCTGAACCGGCATCCTGTACAGAGTCAAGAGCTGCCGTTGAACCATAGAAGTAAACACAATAGGTTGTGGTCGTATATAGATTTCCGTCTATTAGTCCGCGTTCCTCCCGGCGTCTTTCCCCTCGGGAGCGTTCTCCACAATTTCACTTGGGTGTTTACAACTTTCTGCGCTATGATTGCCACTAAAGTGGAGTGAAAGGGAGTGAAGTGGAAAGGATGAGTGGTTTTCAGCCGATCCACAGCAAGATTACTCTCTTTTTTCTTTGCCGCAACGCCTTCGGTGGAACAAATCGGCTGGGGGAATCAGCCTGGGAAACCGGAAACGGGTGCGAAGGGGAGCAGTTCGGGTGCGGCGCGATCGGAAATCGGTTGCGGAAGGCAATGAGGCAAGGCAATGTTTCGCGGAAACCATCCAGCGAAGGTCGATGAGAAGGGGAGGCTGAAGGTTCCCGCTGCGTTCAAGCAGTTGATGGATGCCGCCAACGTCACCCAGTTCTACATCACCAGCATGGATGGGAAGAGCGCCGAAATCTGGCCTTTGCCGGAGTGGGAAAAGCGGGAGCAGCAGTTGGCGGAATTCAGCACCCTGGACGACGCCGTGCAGAAGTATTTGACGCTGACCAGCTATTACGGTCAGCAGGTGGAGATTGATTCGCAGGCCCGGTTGTTGCTGCCGCAGATTCTGCGCGGCACGGCTAGCCTGGACGCGGAAGTGATGGTATTCGGCAAGACGACGTATCTCGAAGTGCAAAACCGTGAGATCTTCGAGCGCAGTTTGCCGGCTAACGAGTTGACTGCTGAGGACCGCAAGGCGATGGCCGCGATCCTGAGCCGCAAGAGTTGAGCACCAACGCCCCCCAGGGGGAGCGCATGACGAAGCCGAATGAACGCCATGTGCCGGTTCTTTTCAAGGAAGCGATTGATTTTCTCAGGGTGCGCCCCGGCACCACGGTAGTGGACTGCACGCTGGGACTGGCCGGACACGCTTCAGGAATCGCCAGGCTGCTGGGGCCCGAGGGGCATTTGATTGGCTTTGACAGGGACCCCGAAGCTCTTGAGTTGGGCCGGGCGAAATTGGACGAGGTTTGCCGGGAGCTAGGCAGCCAGGCGCCCAGGGTAACGCTGATCGGAGAGGCGTTCAGTTCGGCGCCGATGCATTTGAAGCCCGCTTCGGTGGATGGTTTGCTGGCCGACTTCGGAGTGAGCAGCCTGCAGTTTGACGAGGCGCACCGGGGATTCAGTTTTCAGGCAGATGGCCCTTTAGATATGCGCATGGATACGCGCCAGGGGCCAACCGCCGGACAAGTGGTGAACGAGGCGAGCGAGCACGAGCTTGCAAATCTCGTTTACGAGTACGGAGAGGAAAGGAGGTCGCGGAGAATCGCCAGAGCCATTGTTCGAGGGCGGCCGGTTGCAACCACGGGGCAGTTGGCCCGGATTGTCGCCTCAGCCGCCCCGGCAATGAAACAGGACCGCATTCATCCGGCGACCAAGACTTTTCAAGCTCTTCGTATTTACGTCAATCGCGAATTGGACGAGATTCGCGCCCTGCTGGAGGCCGCACCCAAGTTGCTCAAGCCCTCCGCACGGCTGGCCGTCATCAGTTTTCATTCTCTTGAGGATCGCATCGCCAAGGACAGCCTGCGCGAAGGCGCGCGGCAGGGAATCTGGGAAATTCTCACCAAGAAGCCGGTCACTGCCGGCGAAGAAGAGTTGGACCGCAACCCCCGGGCCCGCAGCGCAAAACTGAGAGCGGCGGAGAGAACAGCTACCAGCTTCTAGCCTCTAGCTACTAGCTTTGCAATGCGGGGAATGGACACGTGTTAGGAAACAAACGCAGTTTCATTGGTTGGCGCGGAAGACGAATAGGTAGGCAGGGCGGAGCTGGAAGCTAGGAGCTAGCGGCTAGGAGCTTCGAGGAGACACACCATGGCGGCATGCACAACAACCTATTTCGAAGCGGGGCGCGGCTGGAACGCGCGGGTTGCCGAGCGCAACGCCGAGCTGCTGGCGCAGCAACCCCTGCGCCGGCGGGGCGTGCGCACGCCGGAGGTCTACTTTCCCAAGCATTTTGACAACACCCGTCTGGTCAAGGCTGCCGATCCGGCGCGGGTGCGGGAGATGCGCCTGTTCTCCGCGGCCGTCACCATCCTGTTTTCCCTGATCATGGTCTACGGGTTGCAGCACTTCAGCGCCATCGAGAGCGGCTATCGGGTGGAATCGGAGAAGCAGGTGCGCGACCAGTTGCGCGAAGAGAATCGCCAACTGCGTTTGTCTGAGGCGCAACTCACGCAGCCGGGCCGCATCGACAGGATGGCCCGCGACCTGGGTCTTGCCGAGCCGCAGCCGGGCCAGGTGGTCCATCCCAACGCTCGTCTTGATGGTTCCGCTCCGGCCGTCGCGCAAGTCGCTCCTCCGGCGCCCCCCGTACAATAAGCTGGCGGGGCTGTTTCCGCCCCGGAGCAATTTGCCATGCCGTCCCCCGTTCGACCCAACCGGAACCGCAACCCAGCGGCGCGCGCCATGCCTCTCAAGCTGGCGCGCTTCTGGCTTATCTGCCTTTTCTTTCTGGTATGGGCCGGTGCGATCGCGTTTCGCCTGTTCTGGCTGCAGGTGGTGCGGCATGACGAATTCGAGCAGCGCGCCCAGAAACAACAGCAGCGCACGTTCGAGGTGGCTCCCCGGCGCGGCGTTCTCTACGATCGCAACCTGCACGAGCTGGCAATGACGGTGCAGGTGGACTCCATCTTCGCCGTGCCCACCGAGATCGATGACAAGAAGGCCGCCGCCCATGCCCTCGCGGCGCTGGTCCACACCGACCCCGAAGACGCCCAGACCACAGAAGACCAGATTGCCGCCCGCCTCGAGGCAGGGCACAGCTTTGCCTGGGTGGCGCGGCGCGTCAGCCCGGAAGTCGCTGCCCGCGTGAAGGCGCTACCCCTCAAGGGGATTTATTTTCAAAAAGAGTTCCAGCGCTTCTACCCGGACAACGAAATCGCCGCGCAGGTTTTGGGCTATGTCGGCATCGACGACAACGGCCTCGGCGGCCTGGAGCAGAAGTTCGAGCCGCAATTGCACGGCGTCTCGGGCCGCATGTACACCGCCATGGATGCGCACCGCCATGTCCTCGGCTCCAGCGAGCGCGAACCCGAGCCTGGCCAGAACCTGGTGCTCACCATCGACGAGAACATCCAGTTTCTTGCCGAGCAGGCGCTGGACCACGCCATGCAGAAGACCCAGGCGGCCAACGGTACCGTGGTCGTCCAGGACGTGCACACCGGGCAGATTCTGGCCTTGGCCATCCGTCCCACCTTCAACCCCAACCAGTTCCGCCGCACCACGCCCGAGCTGCTGCGCAACCACGCCGTCAGCGACGTCTATGAGCCGGGTTCGGTCTTTAAGCTGGTGGCCTACTCTGCGGCCCTTGAGCAGCATCTGGCCGCGCCCGACGACATGATCGATTGCCAGGGAGGCCAGATCACGCTTGCCGGCCGCGTCATCCACGACGACAAGGGCGAGCATTACGGCCGCATCACGGTCCACGAGGCGCTGGAGCACTCCAGCGACGTAGCCGCCGTCAAGCTGGCGCTCAAGGTGGGCCCGGACCGCTTCTACCAGTACGTCCGCGACTTCGGCTTCGGCCAGCGCTCGGGCGCAGAGCTGCCCGGCGAAACGCGCGGCCTGCTTCGCCCCGTCGCCCGATGGGGCCCGTCGTCCATCGGCTCCATCGCCATCGGCCAGGAGGTGGGCGTAACGCCGCTGCAACTGGTTTCGATGGTTTCGACCATCGCCAATGGCGGCGTCTACCTGCCCCCACACGTCCTGCTCCCCGGCCAAGTGGGCAGTCCGGCAGCCGGCACACAGTCAGCCAACGCGCAGCCAACGCCCGCGCCAAAGGGAACCGGTGCGCCGCTGGCGGCCTCACCCTTCAAGCCTGGCGGCGAGTTGCCCAACCCGCTGCCCCCCGGAGCTCATCGCGTTCTGTCCACTCTCACCGCCGCCCAGATGCGCAAGATGATGGAGGGCGTTGTCCTGTTTGGCACCGGCAAACAGGCGCAGCTTAATGGCTACTCCTCTGGCGGCAAAACGGGAACCGCGCAGAAGATCGACCCGGTCACGCATCTCTACTCGAAGACCATGCACATCGCGTCGTTCGCCGGTATTGCGCCGGTCAACAATCCGGTAATTGCCGTGGCCGTCATCATCGATTCGCCCAAGGGTGCTTCGTACTATGGAGCGACCGTTTCCGCGCCGGTTTTCGCCGAGGTGGCCCAGCAGGTCCTCGAATATCTTGGCGTGCCGCACGACATCGATGTCCGCTCGCCGCGCGCCTCCTCGAAGGCAGACCTGAAGATGGCGGAAGACGATGCTCCCGAGCACACCGGCGACATCGGTGCTCTCTACGCCGCCGCCAACGATTTGCCCAACGACGATCCCTTGCGCGCGGCTCCAACCCAGCCAGCACCGGCAAATCAGCCCAGCACCGCAGCCCAGGCACGTACCGGCTCATTGACTCCGAACGCCGTCGCGAACGCCAAAGGCGGCAAGGCAGACGCGCGTGTGGCGACTGTCCCCAGCGTTCCCGGCAAGGCGCCCGGAGCCGCCACCGAGACGGCCGCGAAGCAGCCCCAAACGACGGCAATGGTTACCATCGCAACGGGCAAGACCCTGCGCGTTCCATCGCTCATCGGCCTGCCCGTGCGCAAGGTCATCGAGCAGGCCTCCGCCGCTGGCCTGGAAGTGCAGGTGACCGGAAATGGGACAGTGCGCGAGCAGGCCCCTGCCGCCGGCACCATGGTCGCCCCGGGAACGCAGATCGTGGTGCGCTGCGGCCGATAGGGCACTTCGAAAGAATCAGTCTTCCTACATCCCCTCCGGCCAGCGGCGTGTTTCTTTCAGCGAGTCGCCCGTTTCCAGAAGTGTCTTGAGGCTGGCCAGGATGATCGGCCATCCACCCCCAACGGCTTTGATGAACTTCGAGTCGGCCTTCTCCATCACGTGAGTCAAGGTCAGCTTGACGCTCTCGCCCTTTTGTTCGAGTTCGTAGGTCAGGCGGGAATAGCCCTCCGCGGTCATCTCGGGAAACATCTCATTGCGCCACTTCAGAACCAGCTTCCGCGGTGGGTCGATCTCGATCACTTCGCCGCTGTCGACTGCGCCCCCGCCGGGTTTCACGATCCGCCACGATGCACCCGGCTTCCATTCGCTCTCCTGCACGGTGTCGAACCAGAACTGCCGCGTGAACTCCGGCTCGACCAGCGCCTGCCACAGCTTGTCCACAGTCGTGCGGATAAACGTCACATACACAAATTGCGATTCAGCCATCGTTTTCTCCCTCCAGTTTTTCTTTGAGTTCGCTCAGGGCGCGCAAACGGCCGCGCTCGTATTTGCCGATCCAGCGCTCGGCGATCTCGTGGATCGGCATCGGATTCAGATAGTGCAACTTCTCGCGGCCGCGCCAGATGGGGACAACCAGCGTGGCCTCTTCCAGTACCTTCAGGTGCTTTGTAACTGCCTGGCGGGTCATCTTGAGGTGCGCGCAAAGCTGGCCCAGGGTCTGCCCATTGCCGGCACGCAGGCGATCGAGCAGCAGCCGGCGTTCGGGTGCTGCCAGCGCCTTGAACACCTTGTCGACATCTGCCGCCATTGGCGAAATATTATGCAACCGTTTGGTTGCATGTCAAGACGGAATTCCTGGTCAGATTCAGCCGCTTGCCTTTCTGCCGGCAATCGCCTGTCACTGCGCGCGCCATTTTTCTGAAGGCGCATTCCCTTGAAGCACTGCGCAATGGAATGCTGCCGAACAAACTACAATGGATCACGATATGAATTGGAAAGATCTGATTGACGAAGTGACGGCCGTGGGCTCCGGAGGCGACTCTGAGCAGCCGGTGACGGGCGTTGAATACGACTCGCGCAAGGTGCGACCCGGCGCCGTTTTTGTGGCCATGAAGGGCGGCTCGACCGACGGCAACCGCTACGTTGAAAAGGCCATTGCCGCGGGAGCGTTGGGCATTATCACTGACTCCGCGCCCAAGTTCGACCACCTGCTGGTCTTTGAGGCTGGCCTGCCGGTTCTCGAGGTCGAGCACGGCCGCCGGGCGCTGTCTCAAGCTTCCGCTGCTTTCTTCGGACACCCGGAGCGCCAGATGGCGGCGACCGGCATTACCGGGACAAATGGAAAAACAACCACCGCCTTCCTCACCGAGGCTCTGCTCAATGCCGCCGCGCGCAAGACCGTCCTGGTCGGCACCATCGAGTACCACCTCGCCGGCGAAGTTCGCCCCTCGCTGCACACCACTCCCGAGTCGAGAGACTTGTTTGAGCTGATGGCCGAAGGCGTCAGCCGCGGAGCCACGGAGTTGGTTACCGAGGTCTCCAGTCACGCGCTCGACCAGGGCCGCGCCGCAGGGGTGAAGTTTGATGTAGCCATCTTTACCAACCTGACCCGCGACCACCTTGACTATCACAAGACGCTGGAGAGTTATTACGCGGCCAAGCGCCTGCTCTTCGACGGAACGGTCTATCCGGCTCCGCGCGTGGCCGTGATCAACGCGCACGACCCGTGCGCTGACGGGCTCGCCCGTGCTGCCCGTGAAGCAGGAGCCGAGGTCAGGACCTATGGAATTGGCCAGGGTGACTGGCGCGCCGCCAGCTTCTCGCTGACTCCCTCGGGCGCGGTGCTCGATCTCGAAACGCCGGCGGGGATGGCGAAAGTGACCTCGCGTCTGGCCGGGGAAGTGAACATCCTCAACGTGCTGGCCGCTTTTGCCGCGGCACATGCGCGCGGCGTGTCGTTTGGCGATCTGGTCGAGTTCGTTCCGCGCCTCCAGCCCGTTCCCGGGCGCTTCCAGTCCGTCGATGCGGGCCAGCCCTTCACGGTGATTGTGGACTACGCACACACCGACGACGCTCTGGCCAATCTGACTGCTCTGGCCCGCCAGATGACCGCAAAATCCGGTGGCCGCGTTCTCACGCTCTTCGGCTGCGGCGGCGATCGCGACCGCACCAAGCGGCCCAGGATGGGCCTGGCCGCGGGCAAGGGTAGCGACTTCGTGGTGGCCACCAGCGACAATCCCCGCTCAGAGGACCCACTGGCCATTCTGGCCGAGGTCGAGCCCGGCCTGAAGGCTTCTCAGGTTCGCTACACCATCGAGCCGGATCGGGCCGCCGCCATTCGCCTCGCGCTCAAGGAGGCCGCGCCCGGTGATGTGGTGCTGATCGCCGGCAAGGGGCATGAAAAAGAGCAGATCCTCGCCGCGGGCGCAGTTCCATTCGACGACACCGAAGTTGCCCTTTCGGCGCTGGGCGAATTGGGATACGGTAAAGGGCAATGAAACTCACACTCGCAGAAGCGGCCATCGGCGCGGGCGCGGTGCTGGAAGCGCCGGAAAGCATCGCCCAGGCCGGTACACGGGTCGTGGGCGGCTACTCCATCGATTCGCGCACAGTGGCTCCTGGAGAACTGTTCTTTGCGGTTCGCGGCGAGCGGCTGGACGGCCATGATTTTGTGGCCGCTGCTCTGGATCGCGGAGCCGTCGCCGCGGTGGTTTCGCGCGAGCGGGTCGCCAGCCTGCCCGACGTTGCGCTCTCTGTACCACTGCTGATTACCGAGGACCCGCTGATTGCCTTGCAGGCGCTGGCCGCGCATGTTCGCCGCCAATGGGGGCGCCGCGTGGTGGCCGTCACCGGTTCGGCCGGCAAAACCACCACCAAGGAAGCGATTGCCGCCGCGCTGGGCGCAAAATTCAAAGTCCTCAAGTCCGAGGGTAACTTCAACAACGGCTTCGGTCTGCCCTTGCAACTGCTGCGCCTCAAGGCAGAGCACGAGTTCGCGGTGATCGAGATGGGCATGAACCACGCGGGTGAAATCGCCGCCCTGGCCCGCATCGCCAACCCCGACTGGGGCCTGGTGACCAACGTAGGCACCGCGCACATTGAGAACTTCGCCGACGGCCAGGCCGGTATTGCCCGCGCCAAGCTCGAACTGGTGGCCGCGCTGCCTTCGACCGGAGTCGCCTTCCTCAGCTGCGACGACCCCTACGTCTCGCAATTCGGCCGCGAATTCCCCGGTCGAGTGGTCTATTTCGGTGCAGGTCCCTGCGCCGATCCGCAGCTTCTGAGCGTCGTCGAAGATATGGCCGGACTGCATGTGCGCTAGCCGGCCTCGCAGTGGCTTTGGAAGCCGGCGTCGACCTGGAGGCAGCCGTAGCAGCCCTCGAAACGCTCACGGTGGGCCACAATCGCGGTGAAGCCATCGAGATCGGCGGCGCAACCATCCTGAATGACTGCTACAACTCTAATCCCGAGGCGCTGCGTTCGATGATCCGAACCCTGGCCGGGCGACCTGCCCGCCGCCGGATCCTGGTGGCCGGCGAGATGCTTGAGATGGGCGAACACGGTCCCGCGCTGCACGCGGCCTGCGGCAAGGCCGCCGTTGAAGCGGGGCTCGATCTTGTCGTCGGTGTGGGCGGCAATGCCGAACATCTGGCTGCCGCTGCCTGCACCGGCGGGATCGCCTCGTTGTTTTTGCCCGACGCCGAAGCCGCCGGGCGCTGGCTCAAGCAGAATCTGCAACCCGGCGACGTGGTGCTGGTCAAGGGCTCGCGGGGCGTTCACCTCGAACAGGCCATCGAGGCGCTCACTCGCCAACCTGAACCGGTCGCCTCGCAATCGGAACCGGGTTGAATCGTTACGCTTCCGCAGCCGCCCTTGCCCACGGCCCTGTAAAATCAACCTGAAACCCGCCTCATTTCGGCTTGGGAGGCCCTTTGCTTTACTGGCTGCTCTACGAAAAGCTTTTTCCGTTCTTTCATCCGTTTCGC
>JBEKTB010000071.1:0-17490 GCA_049516495.1 Occallatibacter sp. | reverse complement strand
TGGAGTCAGGCGGCAGGCCTTGGCAAACTCGGCTCCTGCCTGTTGTTCTCTCTTCAAATCGTCGAGGATGCGCGCCCGATTGAAGTGCGCGGCAGCGAGGTTCGGATCGATTGCCAGGGCCTTAGCGGTCTCCTCCAGAGCATGAGGCAGTTCCCCGGCGTCAGAGAACACAATCGCAAGATTCAAATGCGAATCCGCCGACTTCGGCTCCAGTTCCGCAACCCGCTGGAAGAGAGCAATTGCCGCCTGAAGCTCGCCTAGACGGCCCTTGACCTTTCCGAGCAGAGTGAGCACCTGGGTGTCCTCTGGCGACAGGCTCTTTGCTTCCTCCAGGGCCGCCTCGGCCTCGGCGAGCCTGCCCTGTTTCACTAATTCCTGCCCGAGTCCGAAGGCCTCATCGAATGAGGAGTCGTGCTGACTGCTCTGCGCCCATCCGGCCGCGGGAAAGCAAATCAAAAATGCGCAAAGGAGCGCACCCGCGGCAATCTTCATGTTAGGCGGCATCTTTTGGACAGCGCGTCTCACCCCGCCAGTCGATTTCATTCCATCTCCACGAGCAAGCAATTGTCTCCGCGACAACAGACCCATTGTATCTCCGCCGCGGGTAGCGGGCGCGGGCTGTCTTTCCAACAGTTCCGAGGAGATTGCCAGACGAAGAGTTCAGTTCTTTGGTGCCGGACCGCGGCGGATTCCTTGCAGATGGACCAGATCGTCTCGACCGCACGCGGCCCTTGCGACAGCCACAAGAACCGCCGTTTGCGCTTCGGTCTGAAGGCCGCACTCCGCATACTCCCAGTCCAGTGCGAGCCGGCGGTACTTTGTGGCGCAGGATGGATTGAAGGCGCAGAGTTCCCAGCGTTCGACGGCGTCCTGCAACTCATCGCGAAGAAAGTTTCCAATCGCATTCAGAGCGGGCGCTTCCGCGCTAGCGCCGGGAACAAGAGGCGTCCGCACCCAGAGCTTTAATTCGCCCGCTCGCGCGCGGCGGGCAGCTTCTCGCAGATTGGTGTGAATCGTGCCCAGCCCCGCGCCGGTCAGCTCGCGGTGCATCGCTTCGTCCGAGTGTTTGAGGTCGAACAGAATCAGGTCCGCATGATCGACGACGCGCGCGAAGACCTCCGGTGCAGCCTGTCCGCAGGTGTCCAATGCTGTATGCAGATGACGCAGCCTGCAGCCGGCCAGAAACTCCCACGCAAACTCGGGCTGATTGCACGGCTCGCCGCCGGAGAGCGTGACTCCGCCGCCGCTGGCCTCGTACCAGATCCGGTCTTGCTCCACTTCAGCGAGTAACTCAGAGGCTTCGCGGCGCACGCCGATAGGCTTCATCGCCTGCGCCGGGCAGGCTTGCGCGCAGGCTTGGCAGCCGGTGCAGCGCTCGCGGTCGATGACGATTCCATCTTCGGCCGCCGTCAATGCGTGTTCATCGCAGGAATCGACGCAGCGAAAACAACCGATGCAGTTCTGACCGAACCACCAAACGCCAGGCTTGCTTGGCCGGCTCTCAGGGTTGTGGCACCAGCGACACCGCAACGGGCAACCGCTCAGAAACACAGTGGTGCGGATCCCCGGCCCGTCGTGCGTCGAGTTGCGATGAATGTCGAAGACCCGCGCGTAACTTGATGAATCCACTTCGGGCATCTCGCTGTATGTTACAGGGCCTGGTAGTTGACGCGCTGGATGAATTCCTCCTGAAACTTGCGGTCCATGATGAGAAAGTGCGACGAATAGCCCGTAACCTTGACCACGATGGCCTGATGCTCGGGCAGTTCGGGCTGCTCCATGGCGCGCTTCAGCTTCTCCATGGCGATGATGTTCAAATTGATTTGCACGCCGCCCAGCTTGAAGAAGGTGCGGGCAAACATCTCCACCAGATCGGCCCGGCGAATTCCCTCAGGAAAGTAAGAAGGCTCCAGTTCGATCTGGAACGAACCGCCCTGATACCTGCGGAAATCCACTTTGCAAAACGAATTCGCGGTTGCCGTCAGGCCTTTCGTGTTGCGCCCGTGCATGGGATTCATGCCGTGGGCAATCGGTTCGGCGGCATGGCGGCCATCGGGGGTCGCGCCCAGCATGGGCCCCGCATAGGTGTGGCCCATGTATTGAAACAGCGACGCGCGGAAGTGCCCGCCCTTGTTTTGGCGCAGCGATTCAAGATGGCCGCGCACAATATCCGACAGGCGAACGAGCATCGCATCCGGGCCGGCCAGATCGTTGCCGAACTTCTCAACGTTCAGGAACTCGCGGCGCATCGGCTCCTTCCCTGCCCAATCCGATCTCACCGCCTGCTCCACTTCGGCCAGCGTGTAACGGCGCTCATCGAAGACCAGCCGCTTGATGGCGTACAACGAATCGCCAACGTTGGGCACACCGAGGACATTGACTGAAGTCAGGTTGTAATCCACCGAGCCCGCGTCAGTGCAGTCGCGGCCGCGCTCGATCGAGTGATGCATGCAGAGCGAAGTAACCATCTCGGGCCACACGCGGCTCTGCCACATATAGGTCGAGTTCTTGAAGTCGCGCAGCGCCTTGGCTGTGGCCAGCGTCTCCGCGCTGAAGATATTGAAGAGCGCCTCGAAATGATCCACGCCCTCTTCCACCGCGCGGCGGATGGCGCGCTGCATGGGCTGCAAGAGCACCAGCGAGTTCAGGTCCTGGTCGTTGTACTCGCGGCCCACCACGCAAAACCACTGGCAGCCGGAATAAGCCACATCCCAGGCGTGGTCCTCGCTCACGCCGCTGCGCAGTTCGCTGTCCCGCAATACGTCGTAGCTGATCAGAACCGGCGTGCCCGTGCCATGGCGGCCCAGCAGGTCGCATGCGTAGTTGAAGAACTCCGGGTCAATGTCTTCATGCCACATCACGCCCAAGTTATTGTCGCCGCCGTTCAAGTCGTAGGCCTCAAGAATGACGCGGCTCAACTCGTTGGTGGCATCCTTGCCTTCGCGGTTCCTCCCGCCGACTGAAAAGTAATTACCGCCGTACTTCAGAAACAATTCGGCAATCCATCCGCGCGCTTCCTCGCGGCTCATGCGACCGGCGGCCATGTCGCGGAGATAGAAGCCGGCCAGCAACTGGTCCAATCGTCCGTAGCCGTTGCCGTGCGCGATGATCCGCTCGCTGAGTTGGAAGAACTGGATCCACTGAATCGCTTGGAGAAACGTGCGCGGCGGCTCCCCGACAATCGCTTCGCACGTCTCCGCCACAGCCCGGTAATGCCGCGCCAGATCGGCGGGTGCGCCGTTCGCCAGCTTGGCGGCCTCTTCGGCGTGGCGCTTGACCCAGCGCTGAATGCTTTCGACAACCAACTCCTGCGCGGCAAGATAGTGGGCAGCGGCCTGGTTGCCGTTTGCCTCGTGGCGCGACTTCCAATGCCTGACCTTCTTCAGCAGCCCACCCCAGCCCAATTCCAAACCGATGGACAGATCAGGACAGGTGTGCGCATAACTGATGCCGCCCGCGCCCAGCCTGCGCGCTTCGAAGCCAGCCTCATGCACCTCATCCGGATAGCGGAAGCAGCGCGCCTCATCCAACTGCCAATGGAATTCGCCAACGACTTCTTCTTCGGGATGGATCTCGCATGGGTTGTGATCCAGGAAGAACGCATAGTCCCGCGCCCAGTTCAGTACATCGTTCTCCAGGCCGTCCACGCGCGAGGGCATTTCCGCCGCATGAGGAAAGGGGATGCCCAGAGAAACGCGGCAGTTATTGTCGCCAATGTTGATGCGCTCGCTGATCTCCTGTTCGCCGGTGGGCGGAGCAAAGCCCTCGCCGGTGCCCGACCAGTGATAGACCAGAAACTCCGGATTGTCCACGAAGTTGCTGCGCCGGCCTTCGCGGCCCAGACGGTCGCGGCGGTCGAGCAATCGCTGCATCCTGTCGTCGCGAACCGGTTTCCAGGCATTCGCGTCCGGCGGATTCGCGGATTTGGGGGATTTGGCGTCTTTGCGAAGATGAGGCATGGTCGAGCTCATAGGCGACTTCCTTCACTTTCTATGCGCCGGGGAACGGCGCCGATCAGGAGCATGACGAACATTCACGGCACTGCGAAGATCATCCAGGCTTAACATCCTTTAGCCTGCCGGGGGATCTGCCCTATTCACCAGAGCAGGCTCGAAGGCCGCTCGGCGCGCTCAAGCAGGCCATTACTCCGCTACTTAAGCGGTAAAGCAAAGCATAGCACGATAATTGCGAATTTGGCCACAAGAATTTTCTCTTCCGAGAAGCACATTCGGCGGGCGCTGGGCGACGGGCCCGCAACGGCGCCCGTTGACGGCGGCAGAAGCCGTGCGGAGCCAGCCGGATGCGTTCAAAATCAATCGTTTAAGCTGTTCTGCTTCCGCGTCCCCACGGCGTGGTGAACTCGGCGCGGCTTGCTGTACTATCGATAAAACACGTCGAGTCGGAGGGATTAGGAGGCAGGGATGGTAGTGCGCATGAAGGATATTGCCAGGGAGCTTGGCGTTTCCACCGTCACTGTTTCCAAGGTATTCAACAACCATAAGGACATCGGCGCAGCCACCCGTGAGCGCGTTTTGCGCCGCATCAAGGAACTCAACTATCAACCGAGCCTTCATGCCCAGGGACTTGCTTCGGGGCAATCGTTCATGATCGGGTTGGTCGTCCCGGACCTTGTGCATGTCTTCTTCTCGGAGGTTGCGAAAAGCATCTCCAAGGTCATCCGGCAGCAGGGATACGGGCTGGTCATCTCATCTTCAAACGACGATCCAGTGCTGGAGCGGGAAGAAATCTCGCAGATGATGCGCCATCGGGTGGACGCGCTGATCGTCGCCTCTTGCCAGGAAACATCCAAGGGGCTGCGCGCCATCTCCGCGGAGGTGCCGCTGATCCTGCTCGATCGAAAATTTGAAGATTTCAAGGCCAACTTTATTGGCATCAACGACGAACTGGTCGGCAAGATGGCCACCGGGCACCTGATAGAGAGGGGATTTCGCAAAATAGCCTACATCGGCGGAAAAACGGCGAGCACCTCGCACGGCCGGTTGATCGGGTACAAGCAAGCGCTCACGGAACACGGGATCTCTGTTCCTGAAACCTACATTGTGAGCCGCAGGCACGCCGACGAGTCAGGCGACACGACAGGCTGCCGGGCCATGGAAAAGCTGCTGAAGCTGAAGCCCCGGCCCGATGCCGTTTTCTGCTTCAACGATCCGGCGGCGGTGGGCGCCATGAACGCAATTCTTGCCGCCGGACTCAGAATCCCCGACGATATCGCAATCATCGGCGCTGGCAACATCCGCTATGTCGGGTCGCTTCGAGTGCCCCTCTCGTCCATTGAGGTCTTCAGCGAAACGCTCGGCGAAAATGCCGGGAATCTGGCATTGCAACTCACCGCGAGCAAGAAGTCTGCCCCGCCCAAGTCCATTGTGATTCAGCCGAAACTGATTGTGCGCGATTCAACGAACCCAAGAAAGCCGCGTTCAAGCGACCCGATCTGAACCTTGCTCCGCTTCGGACTTCTGATTTTCCGCGAATGCAGTGGCCAAGTAACGGCGCATCCAGCAATTGATCTCCCACGCATCCGCTAGGGGCCGGCGGAGATGCGGCACCATCGGCATATACGGCTCAGGTCCGAACTCTGGCGCCACCGTGAGGAACGGCGCCCCCTGCGCCCGGCGCGCGTCGATGATTCTGCGCCACCAGTCCACACAGATTCCAAGCTGCGGGGCCCACTCAGGAGCGCCGGGATCGGGAATCTGTGGCCCTTCACTGAACCCAACGCGGGCGTGAATATGCCATGCTCGATCGATCACTGCCTGGATCGCTTCGCTGTGCGCTTGGAGATCGTCGGACTCATGCACCACTTGCCAGTGCGAGAAATCGGCGTTGATGCGCAGCGCAGGCAGCTCGCGCAGAGTGCGCAAGGTTTCCGGTGCGTTATAGAAGGCGCGCCCGCGGTGCAACTCGTGACAAAAAGGAATGCCGGACTCCTGCTCCAGTTCCAGCGATAAACGAAAGAGGGCCAAATTCTCCTCAAACGTAAAGAAATCTCTCCCTGTGTGACAGTTCACAATCAAAGGAGCGCACTCGACCGCACTGCGGTACCGCTGTCTCATGCAGGCAGCGTGTTCGCTTGGGGTGGCCCCAGCAGTCAGGATTTGCACCACCATTTCGAGGCCCGCGACAGCGTGCAACGCGCGAATCTCCTCTGGTGACTCTTTGAGTTCTGCAAGATTGATCTCGGTAGCTGAAAACCCCTCGTCGCGGGCGCGGCGCAGAAACTCCGGCAAGGGCAGCTCCAGCGCCTCCCACTTGGTCTTGGCAAAGATCAACCGCATTTGCGGCTTCATCTAGTGCGCTCCCCGGTAGAAGCTGGACATGCCACGCTTTGCCATCACCTCCGGATAGCTGCGGTTGGGGTCGGCATACACATTACCGCCCTTGTCCACGCCCCGCGCAAGGTAGACCTGATGGCAGCCGTCGAAGAGCTCTTGGCTGAAACGCACGCTGGTTGGGCAAAAACGCATCGTCCAGCCGCAGCGGCGCAGATTCGAGGTATTCGGTTCGGAGGCGTGCTGAATCTTTGCATCGTGCAGAGAACAGTGGTTGTGCTCCAGTTCGATGTATACGCGCTTTGATTCATCGCGCTGCCGACGCACGATCTCCGTGGGAAAGACGTTCTGCGCCGCGTCCACTTGTTCGTAGTCGGAAAACCCGGCGTGCGTACCCAGATGCGTTCGCGGAATCACCATCATGCAGCCGTTCTCGCGCGTCGAGGGGTCAAGAGCTAGCCACACGGTGCAGACCTCCATTGGATCAATGCGGCGTCCCCAGTAAGCGGAGTCCTCGTGCCAGGGAACGCGCTTGCCATTCCCCCTCGGCTTGCAGATGAAGTGGGTGGAAAAGAGCGCCAGATCAGGACCCAGCAGAGGCGTCACCAAATCCAGGATGGCATCCTGAAAGGCCCAGTGCAACAACTCCGGATGCATGAAGTGAGGCACATCCATGGCCTCGGGACGCTCACTGCCGGGAAGCTTCGACAGGATGCCATCAAAGCACTGTTGCAGGCCAGCGAACTCGGCCGGATCCAGAACCGGCTGATCGAAGATCGCGTAGCCTTCGCGGCGATAGGTCTCAACCTGTGCGGGGTCAAGGCGGCCGGAGGTATAGGCAGGAAAAGCGGAAGCAGTGCTCATGGTGAGCTTTACGTTGACAGCACGCGGCCACGCCAGTCTTGCACCTGTTCAACAAAAAAGTGTAGAAATTTGATCCATGAGTCTGTTTCGCTGGCGCGACTACTCACCCAATGGCGAGGCCTGCCACATCTCTCAGGCGGACCAGGTGGCCGCTACGGGAGTCGTACGCCACCACCATGACTACTATGAGATCTTCCGTGTGGCCTCCGGAACCGGCTGGCACTGGTGCGCGGAACGCGAACATCCCCTGCGCGCCGGGCACATGGTGTTTGTGCGCCCCGACGACAAGCACGGATTCCGCACTGACATCTCCAGTGAGCCGTTTGTGTTTGTCAATGTGGCTTTTTCCACCGCATCCTGGAAGCAACTGCGCCAACGCTATGGCTGGCAAGAGCGGGCATTCTTCAACGAGTGTGCGACAGAGCCCCCGGTTCTTGCCCTGGACCCGGCAACCGACCGCGCCGCTGCACGTCTCTTTGCCGAAATGCTAAGCCAGCCACGCAACCAGGCCACCTTGGATTGGTTCCTGCTCTCCGTCGCCCGGCTCACTGAGGCGCCCGTGGGGTTGGTTTCACCCGCCGCAGCGCCTCCATGGCTGCACCACGCCCTTGTGCAGTTCAGCCGCTACGACGCGCCGCTCAACCAGGGGCCAGCGCAGTTGGCGCGCATGGCCGGTTGCAGCGAAGCACACCTGGGCCGCTCCTTCCGCACCCATCTTGGGCTGACGCCCTCCCAATGGATTCTCGGCCTCCGCGTGCGCCGCGCCGCCTCGCTGCTTGAGACCACCACCTATGCAATCTCTGAAGTTGCGCTGATGGCGGGCTTCGAGAACCTGAGCAACTTCCACCGTCGCTTCCGAGCCGAAACCGGCTTCACTCCGCTGGCCTATCGCCAACAGAGGCGCCGCAGCGTCGTTTGATGCGTGGAGTCAGCGTGGAGCACATCTTCTGTTCCAGATTCGAACTTGCGCACTCAACGAGGGGTGGGAGAATGCATTCCGAAGATGGTACCCAGCGTTCCGTTCAAGAGTCAATGCGGAATTCAGCAACGCCGCCTATCACCTGGTTTCTTCCGCTCTCAAAAGGATTGGCTCCGCGCAGTGGCTGTTTCGCGAGAAAGGGCCTCAGCGCGGCGCCGCGCCGATCGCAAGATGGATTACAGGCAAGGCCGAGTGTAGTGCGTCGACCACCCCGCGCAACGCGCGTTGACAAAGCGGCAGGTCTCGGTTTCCCGGTTCATTTCGAGAATCATGAAGGAATTCGCGTCGTAGCGCGTCGAAGCCGCGACATAGTGCTGGGGGCCGAAGGTGTGGGCGAAGTCGACCCACTTGTGCCAATGTCCGCTGAGTACCAGCCGCACGGAATCTGCGTGCTTGCGCAGCAGCGTGTGCAACCCTAGATCGGCGAACTCCTTGGGCTCGATCAGCCACAGGGGATAGTGAAGTAGGACAACGGTGGGCATCTTCTGCGCCAGTTCCGCCTCAAGCCAGTTCAACTGCTCTTGACCGAGCGTGCCCACCCCCTGATCGTATGCGGCGTTCTTGAGATCCCACGAAATGCCCAGAAAATTGTTCAGGATAAGGAACTTCCAACCCCTGTAATTGACCGCGGAATAGGGCTTGACGTTGAGCTTGGCCGCAAACAGACGGTGTGTTTCCTCGCGTGAGAAGCGCGGCAGCGAATAGTCGTGATTGCCGAGCGCGAGGTGAACGGGGGTGGCAAAGCCGCCCAGGATTTCGGCCGCATGGTCGAGCCGGGTCCGGTTCTGGACATAGAAGTTGTAGTCAGCCGTGGGGGAGTCGTGCACGATGTCGCCGAGATGGAAGACAGCGTCCATGGCGGGCACAAGGCGGTTGATGCGGTTGCGCGCCGCAACCAGCCGGTCCGCGGTGTGACTCATGCTTTCGGTCTCTTCGGCGGTTTCTTCCGGTCCGGTATAAAAGGGATCGACGATGTGGGTGTCGGCAACGATGGCTACGCGGAAGGTGCGGTTATTCGCAGCTTGATCGGCGTTGCCGGCGGAGGCGCGCATGGCCTTGATGGGAGTGGTTGCGCCCAGGGCCGCGGTGCCGACCAGGAGTTGGGAGAAGGTGCGACGGTTCAATGGATTTGTCCCGATGGTGTTGTGCGATATGAGTCGAGGGTTGAAAGAACTTCCGGCGGCAGAGGACCGCGCCGCCGGAAGGTTGAAAAGCAGGTCACTGAGAAGAACGGTTTAGAACATGATCTTCAGTGCCAACTGCACGTTGAAGGGTTCGCCCTGGCCGATGCCGGGAGCATTGCCTTGCATGTTGGTGCCGTGGCTGTATCCGAAGTTGCCGGCGCCATCGGTCAAGCCCGTGTCGAGACCACCGGAGTTGACGCGGTTGAAGAGGTTAAAGATTTCCACGCGGAACTGGCTGCCGATGCGCTCGGTGATGGGGGTGTTCTTGAAGACCGAGAAGTCGACTTCGCCCAGGCCGGGGCCATGGAACTGGTTGCGCTTTTCCGTGCCGTACATGGGGATATAGACCCCAGGCGCTGGATTGGCGTTGGGTTCGTAGAAGCAGTTGGTCGTGACGCTGGCGCTGCACGGGTTGGGGTTGAACCAGGGCTTGGCCTGGTGGGCAACTTCCGGCCCCTTGGCCTTGGTGGGATCGCCGATGACGCTGGCGCGATCCCGGCCGATGTTGGTGAGACTGATGTCGGTCTCGGCGCCCACGGTGAAAGGGTTGCCGGAAATGGCGGTGATCCAGGAATTCAACTGCCATCCACCGAGCAGCCGCTTGTACTGGCTAGCCGCGGGAATGGAGTAGCTGAGGTAGGCGCCAAGCGTTTGCCGGACATCGTAGTCGGAGTTGCCCCAGTCGAGGTCGGGGTTGTAGCTGTTGGAGGGAACGCTGCCGCGCGGATTCGACATGTTGTCGAGGGCGTGACCGAAGGTGTAGTTGATGGTGGTAGCCAGGTTATGCCAGTTCGAGCTGCGCATGGAGAAGATCATGCTGTTGTAGCGGCTGTGGCTGATGCTCGATACCTGGTCGATGCCATTGAGGAGTGGGAACTGCTTGCTGTAGGGACGAAGAGCCTGGATGGGGGTGTTGGGAGCGGCATCGCCGCCGAAGGGGATCTGGTTGATCTCCAGGGTGATGGGCAGGTGGTGAGCCTGGCTGCCCACGTAGCCGGCCTCGAAGACGGTGTTGCTGGTCAACTGGTACTCGACGTTGAAGTTGGCATTTTCAGAGTAGGAGTCGACAAAGCGCTGATCCACGCCGAAACCGCCCATTTGCAGATTGCCTGCGCCCAACGTGGCGCAAGTAGGGAAGAGCAGTTGGCCGCTCTGAATGGTGATTGGGTTGTTATTCGAGTAGTTGCAAACGTCGGTGTTGGGGCTGAAGGGAACGGCATAGATGTGGGGGTTGTACTGCACGCCATAACTCTTGTTGCCATTATCCCGCGGGCGGTTGTCGCTGAACAGGTTCATGTTTGGCGGCTGGTAGTAGAAGCCGTAGCCGCCGCGGATGACGACCTTGCCGGCACTCTTGGGCTGCCAGTTGAAGCCCACGCGCGGGGCAAAGTCGTGCTCGTCCCGGGGATAGATGGTGTCCAGCCCATGACCTGTGTAGACGAAGCCGCCCTGCTGGGGCATGAAGGTCGAGATGGTGTTGGTGGGATCGTTCGGCGGGCTGACGAAGCCCCAGTACAGGCCGTAGTTGACGGTCAGGTTAGGCGTGACCTTGTAGGTGTCGCCGGCATAAACGTTCATGCTGTTGATGAGGTAGCGGCGAACCACGTCGCCCTCGTTGATGCCCGCGCCGCCGTTGGGGACTTCGCCGGCCATGAAGTCGGCCAGGGCGTCCACCGCTCCAGCGAGATTTTGGGCCTGCGATGAGTTGCTTCCGTTGTTCAAAAGGTAGTTGTAGGCGCCCCAGGCGTCGGAGGACATGCCCGCCGGATTGTCGTTGGGCAGGGGAGTCATGTTCGGGCCGAGGAGGCCGTTAAAGTTGAAGCTGCCCTTCTGGCCGCGGTGATAGGCGGCATTGACCACTGTGTGGCGATACTCGCCGCCGAAGTGGATCTCGTGCTTGCTGTGAACGTAGTTGGCGTTCTCGGTGAGGTTGCCGGTGTATTCGTAGCGCCGGGTGGGGCTCTGCTGGCCGATCTCGGTGAACGGGCCGATGGCGATGTCCGGCGCGCCGGGGATCGCCACAGGGTCGACGCCGGTGTTCAGGCCGGCCGCGATCGGGTTGAACATCGTGTCGTCGTCGTAGTAGCCATAGATGGCGAAGTTGAGGCCGAAGAGCGTCTGCGAGGTGAAGTTCGGCGTGATCATCTTGCGATAGACGGCCGCCAGGTTATTGATCTGCGTAGGGTCCTTGTTGAAGTAGGCGGGCAGGACGCTGCCGTCGGTCGCATTCTGAATGCCCTGACCGGTGAACCAGCGCAGCGAGAGGTTGCTCTGATCCTTGAAGTTGTGGTCCAGTTTGACCACGCCGTTGTAGCTGTAGTCGTTATCCGGCTGGGTGGTGGAGAAGTTGTTGATGGTGGCGGGGGCGTTGCCCATGCCCGCAAAGAAGCCGAGGACGTTGGTCGAGACCGGGTTGACGGCCACATTGTTGGCTTTCAGCAGGCCTGTGGCCAGGTTGACCCATGCCGGCGAAGGAACCGTCTGGAACCAGGCGCCGTTGCCGATGATCAGCTTCTGCTGTTCGTAGGAGGTGAAGAAGAACGTCTTGTCCCTCTGGATGGGGCCGCCGACGCTTCCGCCGAATTCCTGGTCGCGAATCTCCGGCGTGGTGTTGCCGTACCAGTTGGGCTTGGCGAGAGCCTCGTTGCGGTTGAAGTAGTAGGTCGAACCGTGGATATGGTTGGTACCGGATTTGAGCACGGCGTTGACCGTGCCGCCGGAGGTGTGACCCATGTCAACGCCGCCCTGGGATTCGATCGAAAGCTCTTCGATGGAGTCGATGGGCAGCAAGGTGGCGCGATCGACGCCTGCGCGCCCTGGTTGACGGCGTTGGTGGCGAACCAGGGGTCGTTGTTGTCCACGCCGTCGATCTGGAAGTCGATGGTGTTGGTGCGGCCGCCGTTGAGGGTGCCGGACATGTTGGCGGAGTTGGCGTAGCCGGGTACAAGTTTGAGCAGTTGGGTGAAGTCGCGGCCGTTCAGGGGCACGCTGGCCATGGTCTCCGGCGCGATGATGGCTGTCTGCGTCGTCTCTTCCGTGTCCAGGGTGACGGCATTGGCCGTGACGGTCTCGGTGACGGTGGTTGCCGCAGCGACCTTGAGGGTCACAGGGATGCTGTCTGTACGGCCGGCCTCGATAATGACGCCGGTCACCTTTTTCGCGCCGAAGCCGGAGGCCGCGACGGTCAACTCATAGGTTCCAATGGGCAGCGTCTCGAACGAGTACACGCCGGCGGAGGTGGATTGGGTGGTGCGCGTGGCATCCGTAGCCACGTGCTTTAACGTAATCTGTGCGCCTGCAATCACCGCCCCAGTGGGGTCGGTGACCGTTCCCGCAACGCCGCCGCTGTAGTTCTGGGCATTCAGCGTCAGGGCTCCGAGAAATACGAAGAGAAGTGCAATGGATTTTCTAAACATGGTGAAATTGCTCCTTCATCACCCGCGGCGGAATGCAAAAGCATGTCGAATTTCACCGTCGAGTATTGTGGCAAGCCTCTACCAGCCATCCCACGACTCTCAAGGGTAAAACTCTCTCTACCCTCAACTATCCCCCCCGCTTTGGGTGTTTGGAGGGGGCGTTTTTGCGCCAGATTCAAGCGCATACGCCCGCGGTGAATATCAGGCAAATAATTTCCGCCGCCGAGAGGAGGCGGAGGGGTATACCCCCCTATATTTATTGCAGTTATTTTAAGAACGCACCCTTCCTCAAGATGTATCCTGGGTCTAGTAAAGAGATTCTTTGAAGCGGAAAGTCTGGCTCAGGTGCCCGTAATCGATCGCACTGCCGAGGCAAAATCCGAAGCAATCGAGCACTTGTTGGCCAGCCGCCATTTCGCCAAGGCGCCGCTGCTTTCGGCTTTTCTCCGCTACGTTTGGGATCGCTCCAACGCCCCCGGACCCAACCGCGTCACCGAGCAGGAAATCGGCTTCCGCGTCTTCCACCGCCGTCCCGGCTACGACCCCGGCGAGGACAATATTGTCCGCAACTACGCCCGCCAATTGCGCAAGCGCCTGGAGGAGTACTACCTCCATGAGGGCAAGCAGGACCGGCTGCGCATCGATGTACCCCGCGGAGGCTATGTCCCGGTCTTCATCGAGCAGGAGCCGGAGACTTTGCCGCCTCCGGTGCTCGAAATGGGCGTCAGCGCTGCCGTTTTTGCCGAACCCAGCCCAGCGGCCCCAAGCGCAGCCTCGCCAGCGCGCCGGCACCATCGTCTCAGCATTAGCCTGGGGGCCGGGTTTGCGATGGCGATTCAGCTCTGCCTTGGCATCTGGCTCTTCTTGCCCCACGCGCCGCTCTTCGACTCCGGCGCACGCAGCTTCAACCGATTCTGGCGGCAGATCTTCGCGACCGACAAGAGCACCTTCATTGTTCCGGCGGATACCGGCTTCGTCATGGTCCAGGAGATGAGCGGCAGAACCTATTCTTTGGCCGAATTCGAAAGCTGGCCAGGGATCGAGCAGTACGATCACGTCTATTCCTCGTATTTGAAGGCGCAAAAGTACACCAGCGTCCTCGATCTCAAGGTCGTCTCGCAGGTCGAGCGCCTGCCCCAGGTGGCCAATAGCCGCCTTTCCATCCGCTCGGCTCGGGAAATGAAGATCGAGGATTTGAGCGACGGAAACGCCATTCTGCTCGGCTCCATCTATAGCAATCCATGGATCGAGGCCTTCCAGGGCAAGCTGAACTTCCATTTTGTTTATAGCCCCTCGGAGAGTCGCTCCTGGATCGCCAATTTGCACCCGCTGGCCGGCGAACAGCCCAACTACGGCAGCAGTTGGAGCAGCTACTCCCACAATACCTATGCCGTGCTGGCTTTTGTGCCCAATCTGGCCAAAAACGGCCACGTGCTGCTCATTCAGGGGCTCGATGGGGCCGGCACCGAAGCCGCGGCCAACATGGCGCTGAGCAAAGAGGGATTCCGCCCCATCCTGGAAAAGGCGCGCCGCGCCGACGGCAGCTTTCGCAGCTTCGAAGTGCTGATCGAGGCGACTTCCCTGGACTCCCACGCCACCAGTCCACACGTGCTCTCTCTGCGCCTGATGGAGAATTGAGGCCTTTCCTCGCGCCGCCTGTGGCATTTTAAGATGATGAAAAAAGCAGATGCTCTGCGGCATCCTGACCGCGCTCGGGTTTGCATTTGCACTGACGGGAAAGGCGCAGGCGCCGGTCGCGCACAAGACTGCAAAAGTAATTGGATAGCGGAAGAATCCGGGTGTCAAGTCGCTTTGCTGATCTCCGCATCGACTTTTGGACGGAATGCCGGATACGATCTTCGGAACGTGTCTTCCCACACCTCGTCAAGTAAGCGCATCCGGATCTGGAGCGGGAGATGGACTCCGCGGCACCAAACACCCAGATTTTTCTGCTTTCCAAGTGGCACTGTGCTGGATCAGATAGAGGCGACAATCGCCAGCTTCACAGCCGACAGCGCCTACGATGAAATGCCGACCTGCGACGTAGTGGCCGGTTACGGCGAAGATATTTGTGTGATCATCCCGCCCCACGTGACGGCGGTGCCCAGTGCCGAGGCCGCATACAATCCGTCGCAGCGAGACCAGCATATTCTCTCCGTTGCTGCACAAGGAAGGCTGGGCTGGCAGAAGAAAGCCGACTACGGCCAACGCGCTCTGGTTGAAACCGCGACGGGCGGATGCAAGGCTATCAGCGGTCCATGCATCCGAGCCCTCAGCTTCTCTGGCCAGCAGGTCGAAGCGGCTGTCGGCGTGGCCGCCCTTTATCGAATGCTAGACGAGGGCCGCCCGGACTCCTTCCGCCGTCTAAATATAGCTGAGTGAACACGCGGGGAAGAGGGAAGCTCGGCCCTCGCTCGATCCATGCAACAGCGCCCGACGCTGGCATCCAGGGGTGAAAGCGGGTTCAAAAGATCCGCTTCGCCTCGTTGCCTGATCTCAGGTTGGCCGCCGAGGGGAAGCCCAAAGCACCTTGCCACCTTCCGCTTTCTTAGTGATTCGCGACAAGTGGAAGAGTGCGCCTTTGAGGTTTCCCGGAGCTCAAAATCGAGATCTGGAGCATCCAGCATTTGTGGCGTTTCGGCTTCGGCCTACTTCCGCTGCGTAGACGCGCGCACCACTACCCTGGGCGTGACCAACTCGACCTTGGGACGCACCAGCTCTTTGGTGCCCACTAGGAAGAGCGCCAACTCCGCGGCGAGGCGGCCGATGGTCGAGCTGTCCTGATCGACGGAGGAGAGCGGAACGCGCAGGAAGTCCGAGTAGAGCACGTTGCCGCAGCCCATCACCGCGATGTCCTCGGGAATGCGCAAGCCGGCGTCGAGAATCGCCCGCATGGCGCCGAGGGCAATGGGATCGTTGAAGCAGAAGATGCCGTCAGGGCGCGAGTCGGCGGCCAGCAGCTTTCGGGTTGCCTCGTAGCCGCCCGGTTCGCCGCGGTCGTCGCCGGAGGTACCGATGGAGACGATATGCTCCGGCAAGGGCGCCATTTGATGCGCGGCCAGAGCCTGTCTGTATCCCTCGACGCGGCCCAGCGCGGTGCTGGTTTCGGGACCCCGGATATGCGCGATCCTGCGGCAGCCCTGTTCGATCATGTGATTGGTCGCGAGTTGGCCGACCAATTCATCGTTCACTCCGACAAAATTCGCCGGCAGGCCCGCGAAGCAGCGATCAATCAGAATGTACGGAATTCTCAGCTCTTCGATGTGGCGGAAACTTTCCACGGTCCATTGCGCCGACGCTATCAGGATCGCATCCACCCGCCGCGCCAGCAGTTGCTCGATCTCTTGCTGCTCCAGCGCCGGGTCCTCTTCCGAGGAAGTGATGATCAGGCTGTAGCCCTGCCCTCGAATGGCGGCGGAGATGGCCTTGGCCACCTGGGCAAAGAATGGGTGAAGCAGGTCCGGGACGACCAATCCGATCGTGTAGGTTCGGCCGGTAATCAGAGCGCGTGCCGCCAAGTTGGGGCGATAGTGCAGCTCTTCCATGCGCTTGAGCACGCGCTTGCGGGTCTCTTCTCCGATGTCGGAATGGCCCCGGAGAACCTTGGAGATCGTTACCGCGGAAAGTCCCAGATCGCGCGCGATGTCCTTCAAGCGCACCGGCGTGGCGTTGCGCGGCTTGCGGGCTTCATTCTTGCCTTCACTCAAGATCTTCTCCTACCCAGTCACCGGAGTTTTGCTGTACCTTGCAGTATGCCGCCAGACGCCCTGCTTCAGCAAGCGTTTTCCGGGAAATTACTTCATCGATAAAGAAGGCCTTTTTTCATGACGGCATCTTGACAACACGGCGTGGCAATAGTATGTTTCGATCATCGACTTTATCGTTACCGTTGAACGGACACAAAGGGCCGTCCGAATGCAAGAAACCATGCCGCATCCGATGAAGCCACACCGGGCAGCCGCGGATGCGGCCATGGCTGCCTCGAGTCATTTCCGATAGCGCTAAAGACCGGATCGCACCTGCCGGCAGCCATTCGACCGCACCGTGCCCACGGAGTCGATGCCCAAACCCTCAGCCAGATGGACTGCTCCTTCCCGGACTTCCGCCCAAGAGATTCTGGCCACGTGAATCGTTCTTAAGAGAAGGTCTCAATTGTCATGAATCGCAGAGATTTGATCTTTGGTGTGGTGGGCCTTGCCAGCGCCCGCGCTCTTGCTTCCGCGGCCCAGCCTCTGCGCAGAGTAGCTGCCGCGGCCGACGGTGGCCTGTATCAAGCAGGCGCGCCCCCCCTTGCAGCTAAGCCTCCCAGCAACCCAATCCGCCTCGCTAATGGCGAACTCGAGGTCGTCTTCGATGCGCGCCATGGCTTGCCCCGCTCCTATCGATATAAGGCCCAGCGCTTGTGGGGAGAGACCGAGAGCCATCCCGCGCGTGCAATTGTGTGCAAGCTGCAGCCGCGCGGCTACGAGACCGTTGCGCTGCAAGCGACATCCGTGCGCCAGATCAACGAGAGCCTGGACTTTGCTTTTCAAGTTTATGTGAAAGGCCGCCCCGCCGCCACGTTTCATCTCCGCTACGCGCTGGCCGACAGCACGATGCAGGTGACCCTGGAGTCGGTCGCGGAGGCCGCGGGATTTGAGTTGATCGAAGTTGCGCTGCCAAGACTCGTTGCCGTGCGCGAGGAAGACGGCCCGGCCTGGATGGCGGAGGGCCGCAATGGCGGATCGTTTGTGCGCCTCGAAGAGGCCAAGGCCTAC
>JBEKTB010000070.1:0-44126 GCA_049516495.1 Occallatibacter sp. | reverse complement strand
AAGGGCCGCGCCAACTACCTTTGCCGCCACAAGCTGGTCACCCTGCGCGCCCAGCCGATTCTGTCCGGCCTGGAGGAGATCGACCAGTACCGCCAGATTGCCGAGTGGGAGCAGATCACCGAAACCGGCGACCGGTCTGAGCTCTCCGAACTGCCCGAGTCCAGCGCTCTGTGGCAAAAACTGGACGCGCGTACCGATGCCTGCCTGGGATCAACCTGCCCGGACTATGGACGTTGCTTCATCACAGAGATGCGTCGCAAGGCGCTCGAGTCCGACATTATTATCGTCAACCACCACCTGTTTTTCGCCGACCTGGCCCTCAAGCGCGAGGCTACAGGGGCGCCCGACGCCGGCATCCTGCCCGACGCCGCGGCGGTGGTCTTCGATGAGGCGCACGAGCTGGAGGACGTGGCTTCAAGCTACTTCGGCCTTTCGGTCAGCAATATTCGCTTTGAGGAACTGGCCCGCGATACCGACGTCCTGCTGCGCGGCAAGGAAGGCGCGGAAAACCTGCCCGCCCAAACCCAGCAACTCCGCGACCGCGCCCGCATGTTCTTTGCCGGGTTGCCCATGGCCGGAGACGGCCGCCAGCCCTTCACCGAGCGCGAGGAGTTCCTCGAAACCTCAGGCGACCTCTACACCGCGGTCCGCGCCACCTTGCGCAGGATGGAAGTATTGGATGGAGCGACGCATGTCTGGCGGAGCTTCTTCAGACAAGTCCACGGCACGCAATGTCTTTCGGCCGCAGGCGCGGACGACCTTTCTCCAAGCCACTCCGATCGATGTTTCCGAGTTACTGTCGGAGTTGGTCTTCGATCAGATTCCGACGGTGGTGCTGACCTCGGCCACGCTCACCGTGCAGGGCGGCTTTGAGCACATGCGCAAGCGCCTAGGGCTGAACGAGGCGCGCGAGCTGGTGGTGCCCTCGCATTTCCGGTATGAGGAACAGGCGCTCCTCTACCTGCCGCCGGAGATGCCCGACCCACGCGAACCGGATTTTCCCGAGGCCGCTGCTCGCTGCATCCAGCGCGTGCTCGAAATCACCCGTGGGCGCGCCTTCTGCCTATTCACGAGTTACGCCCAGATGCGCGCCCTCTATGAGCGGCTGCTGCCCGTGCTCGATTTCCCAATCCTGCTGCACGGCACGGCTCCGCGCAAGGCGCTGCTCGAGGAGTTCCGCGCAACACCCAACGCGGTCCTCTTCGGCACGTCGAGTTTCTGGCAGGGAGTGGACGTGCAGGGCGAGGCGCTGAGCTGCGTCATCATCGACCGCCTGCCTTTCGCCGTGCCCAACGACCCGGTGGTCGCCGCGCGCATGAGGGCCATTGAAGAAGCCGGCGGCAAGCCCTTCTTCGACTACCAGGTTCCCTCGGCCGTTCTCACTCTCAAGCAGGGCTTCGGCCGCCTCATCCGTTCGCTCGAAGACCGCGGTGTCTTGGTCCTGTTAGACAACCGCATCCGCACCAAGCGATACGGCCAGACCTTCTTCGCCAGCCTCCCGCCCTACCGCGTAACCCAGACGATTACAGACGTGGAGAGCTTTTTCAACGACAAGTCTGACGTCGCACCGTTGACGTAGACGCCAGAGCAGCGGTTCAATGAAAGATCTGGCGAGCATACCGGGGGTGACTGCATGGTAACTTCCAAATTGGCGACACTCCAGGAGTTTGTTTTCGCTCTTGAGAGTACAAGGCCGAGAACATTGAATATTCTTCTCTCAATGAGAATTATTTTTACTGCCGCGCTGTTCCTTTTTGTTCCTATCGCCGCATGCGCGCAGAGCCGGTTCGGAGATGCGAAAGGCACAGACCATCAGGACCAAGCCAGCGCGCTTCCGGAGTTGAAGAAGCAAGCCGAGGAAGCTCATCGGACGGGCCGCTTCGATGATGAGATCGAATATCGTCAGAGGTACTTTCGCACTGCGTGGGCGGCCTTTGCTCTCAATCCCAATTCACTGGACGAGTACCATCGTTACAACATCGTCTTTTTCAATGATCTGCCGCTCGGCCTTCTTCTTGAGGGCGCTCACAGGTTCTCGGAAGCCGAAGCAATATTTCGGCATAACCAGATTGAATTGGCGGCGGAACGAATTGCCGGAAATGACAGCAAATCTATAAATGAGTTGCAGCTGGCCCACCTGTTGGAGAACGAGGGCAAAGACCGAGACGCTAAAAACATTTGTTCTCACTGGAAAGGCCGGATGAGGCATTTAGCCGGAAGACAGGACAGCGCTCATATTTACGGGATACCTAAGGCCCCGATCTCGGACACACCTGAGGCTGAGGTTGCTAGGTGGGATCTCGCGTGCGGGGAATCAGTGGAAGGTCTGATTCTAATTAAAGATCAGATCTCCGCTCATCCGGGGATGCTGGCTTCCCTCGACATTCTCAGGGATTACTACTACTCGGAGGGCGATTTTCAAGAAGCTCGTAAAGCGGAGTCGGACGGAACATCCGCCATCACCGGCCGCTAATCAACAGCGCCCCTATCGCTAACTCTTGGTTCCGGTCGTGTAGCAGCCTAACCCGACCCAGCATGGGGCAGATCACGTTGGGGAGGATTCAGCGGCGGTCCGACCACAATGCCCGTTCGGCGCCATCATCCCCTATCTGCAGCGCTGTCATCCTGAGCCGCAGGCGAAGGATCTGCGGTTGTTTCTTAAGAGTCCATTCGATCCAATGCACGGCGATAATCGGCAGGCTCATAGTCGTACCATTCACTGCTGAGGTCCTTCCAGACCGGATTCATCGCCTCAATCAGCGCTATCTTCCTTGCTCGTCTCCAGCCCTTTAATTCCTTTTCGCGCTTGATGGCCTTCGCAATCTCCTGGTGTCCTTCGAACCGCACGAGCCGATCGCAGTTGTACTTTGCCGTGAAGCCTTCGTGCTCCTTCCATTTATGCTGAAATACGCGCTTGCGAAGGTCGCCTGTAACGCCGATGTAAAGCGTGTGGCTGCGGCTCGCCATGATGTAAGTGAAATCACTGTGCTCGTGCATCGGTGGCATCATAATCTGACCATGGCTCCCTTGGCTGTGACGCGAAGGACAACCGCAGGTCCTTCGCTGCGCTCAGGATGACAGCGGCGTTTGTGGCAGTTGTCGAGTGACCGCCCAACCGGCAGTTACCCCGAGTAGCGTTTTTCGCAACCTGCTAAGCTCGATTGGGAATACCAGGAACCCCCAATGCAAATCGATAGCCAAGACGTTCTCCTAGTAATCGACGTACAGAACGACTTCTGTCCCGGCGGAGCGCTGGCTGTCGCGGATGGGGACGCGGTGATTGACGTCATCCACCGCGTCGCGCCGAGGTTCGAGCATATTGTGCTCACGCAGGACTGGCACCCGGCCGGGCACTCTTCGTTCGCGTCGAGTTATGCGGGGAAGAAGCCGTTCGAGCCGATCGAGCTGAGTTATGGGGCGCAGACGCTTTGGCCCGATCACTGCATGCAGCAGACGCATGGAGCGGAGTTTCACCCCCGGCTCCATTTGCCGCAGGCGGAGCTGATCCTGCGCAAGGGCTTCCGGCCGGAGATCGATTCCTATTCGGCCTTCTTTGAAAACGACCGCGTGACGCCGACTGGCCTCGCCGGTTATTTGAAGGAGCGAAACCTGACCCGCGTCTTTCTGGCCGGGCTGGCCTATGACTTCTGCGTCGGCTACTCGGCTCTCGATGCGCGGCGCGTGGGGTTGCCGGCGGTGGTGATTCGCGACGCCTGCCGGGCGATCGACCTGAACGGCTCGGTGACGCGGATTGAGGCCGAGTTTTCGCAAGCCGGGGTGACCGTGATCGAGAGTGCTGCGCTCGTCGGTTGAAACGGCCTTCGTCCCGGTAGAATCGCATCAGGCTCGGCGGATTTCTGCGCCTGCCCCGAAACCATGTCCCGCAACTTCTACATTCTGGCTGCCACGCTCGGGTTCTTCGCGCTGCTTTCAGCGGGGATGTCGCTGGTGCCCTCGAGCTTTCAGCCGGGGCTTCCGGCGAATGGTTCGCTGTGGAGAACGGTGGCGCTGTTTCTGCTGCTGGCGGGGCTGGCGGCGGCGCTGGCCGGGGTGATGAGCCACCTGTTTGAGCAGGTCGACCGGCACAGCGAAGAGGCGCGGCTGGCGCGGAGACGGAAAAACCGGGGGCCGCGCGAGTAGGCCCCGTTTTCTCGCAGAGGGCGCAATGGACAGAGATTCACGTTCATGCGGGATCCCCTGAGGGCCGAGACGCCCTCAGGACAGCCGGTCTGGAGACCGGCGCTACGATCTCTTAAAATAGAAAGCAGGGACGCTTTCCCCGAACAGAATCGAGCGCGCACCGATGTATGAAGTCACCGTGGAGGCAGGTTTCTCCTCCGGACACTACCTCCGCAATTACAAGGGCAAGTGCGAAAACCCGCACGGGCACAACTACAAGGTCCGCGTGACCCTGGCCGGGGCCGAGCTGGATGAAGCCGGTCTGCTGCTGGACTTCAAGCTGCTGAAGCACGTGCTGCGGCCGGTGATCGAGCGCATCGACCACCAGATGCTGAATGAGCTGGAGCCCTTCACGGTGCTGAACCCCTCCGCCGAGAATATTGCCAAATACCTGTACGACCAGACCAATGAGCAGTTGACCGAAATCACCCATGGCCGTGTGCGCGTGAAGGACTGCACCATCTGGGAGACGGACACCACCACCGCTACTTATTACGAGTAGGCGCGCCCGAACGGCCCCGCGGCCAACCGCCAAGCCGGGGCAGCGCTCAGTTCATCTGGCTGGACTTCGACTTGAGGTACTTGTCGAAGGGAATCTCAAAATAAAAGAGTTCGTTGCCGTCGGCATCGCGCAGCTTGTGCAGGTGCAGCTTGGCGCCCCTGAGCGGGTTATCGAGGTCGGAAACGTCGTAGAACAGGAAGCCGGCGCGGGTGGTGTGCGGCTCGACTACCAGGGCCTGGTACTCGAAGGTGTTGAAATCCTCTTCGATCTCCTTGTTGCTGGCCTTGGGCTTGAGCTTGATGTTGGGTATTGGGCCGGGCATGGGGATCTTGCTGCCCTCACGCTCCTTGCGGGTCATGAGGCGCTCGACATCCTCAGGCTCGGCGGCCTGAATCTTGTCGCCGGCAGCGGTCATGAAGAGAATCCGCGCGTCGCGCAGGCTGATGGGCCGATTGCTGTTGTTAGTCACGATGAGCCGCACCGGCATGATGCCGTGGCCGAGGTAATCGACGCGGAAGATGGACGCTCTCTCGCGTGTGTCGTAGGGCTCGGCGGCGATGGCCACCTTTTCGTCGTCGTGCACCTCGACCGCGGCGAAGGTGGTGGCCGGCTGTACGGGAGGCGGCGTGTGGTCCGTCGCCATGGCCGGCAGCGCCAGCCAGAACAGGAAGAACGGAATTGCCCGCAAGGTCCTCATCGTGCTCGACTGTATCATTTGAGGGTTAGACCGGGGGACGACAAATTCCGTCACGCATGATTCTGTTTTTCTATAACCTGGCGTTGCTGGTGGCGCTGGTGCTGGGTGCGCCGTGGGGGCTTTGGCGCATGGCCACTACGCAGAAGTACCGGGAAGGACTGCTGGAACGGCTGGGGTTGGTCCGGCTCGGCCTGATACGGATGAGGCAAGTCTGCGGTGCGCAAGGGTCACAAACCGAAGGCTCGGGGGCCGCGAAGGCCCTGATCTGGGTTCACGCGGTTTCCGTGGGGGAAGTGCTGGCCGTGAGCCGGCTGGTGAAGACGCTGGACGCCGAACTGCCCGAATACCGGATCGCCGTTTCCACCACCACCCGCACCGGCCAGGCGCTTGCTCGCGAGCGGTTTGGGGTGAACCGGGTTTTCTATTGCCCGCTGGACCTGCCCTGGGCGGTGCGCGCCTATCTGAACGCCCTCCAGCCACGGATGCTGGTGCTGGCCGAAACCGAGTTCTGGCCCAACCTGCTGAGCGGGTGTTTTCGGCGCGGGGCCCCCGTAGCCGTGGTCAATGCCCGCATCTCCGACCGCTCCTGGCCGCGCTACCGGCGGCTGCGCTGGCTGTGGAGGCCGTTTCTCAGCAGGCTCAGCCGGGTGCTGGCGCAGAGCGAGACGGACGCCGATCGATTGAAAAACCTGGGCTGTCTCCCGCAGAGCGTTTCCGTCGCCGGAAATCTGAAGTTCGACGTGCGGGCCGCCGAAGAGTCCGACGCGACCCGACTTCTGAAAACGATGTCTGCCGGTCTGCGGCTGGTTGTAGCAGGAAGCACTCTGGACGACGAGGAGACTGCGCTGCTCGAAACCTGGCCGCGCCTGCTTGAGTCTGATCCGCAACTGGCCATGGTGCTGGCTCCGCGTCACCCCGAGCGGTTCGGCGTGGTGGCTGCTTTGCTTGAGAATTCCACAACGAAATGGGTCAAGCGCTCTGACTGGCGCACGCAGCCGGAGAGTTCTCTCAAACCATTGAACCCAGGCCAGATCGTGCTGCTGGACACCATCGGGGAGCTGGCCTCCGTCTACTCGCTCGCCTCGGTGGCGTTTGTGGGCGGCAGCCTAGTTCCAGCCGGGGGACACAATCCGCTGGAGCCGGCGCAGTTCGGGGTTCCCATTGTGATGGGTCCGCACTACGCCAACTTCCGGGCTATCACAGAGGATTTGCTGGCCCATCAGGGCCTCCGCATCACCGCCAAAGAAGAGTTAGCCTCATCCTTGATCGACTTGCTCGGGAACCCGGACGCAGCCAAAGCGATGGGCGAGCGGGCCAGGCAGGTTTTTGACCAGCAGGCCGGCGCGACGGCGCGCTGCGTCGAGGCGCTGAAATCGCTGCTGGCGGCCGATGAGGGAACGGGGCGCCGGGCATGACGGAAACCTTTTCGCCGCGCAAGCTGCTGCTGCCGCTGGTACCTCTGTACCGGCTGGCGCTCTTGCTGCGCGAGCTGCGACTTGGCTCAAGACTGGAACCAGTGAAGCGTCTGCGCTGGCCCGTCGTTAGCATCGGAAACCTTTCGACCGGCGGCGCGGGCAAGACGCCGCTGACCATTGCGTTGGCGAAGGCACTGGAAAGGCGCGGCTTTTACGTGGATGTGCTCTCGCGAGGCTACGGCCGTCAGAGCCGGAATCCGGCCCGTGTTCGTCCGGATGGGACGGCCGAGGAATTCGGCGACGAGCCCCTCTTGATTGCCCGGGAGGCAGGCGTTCCGGTCTATGTGGCCCCGCAGCGCTTTGAGGCCTGCTCATTGGCAGAAGCTGATTCGCCGCTCGCTGGCCAAGATGGCCAGCCTATCGCCGTTCACCTGCTCGACGATGGATTCCAGCACCGCCAGCTCGGTCGGGACGTGGACATTCTGCTCCTGAATGGCCGCGACTGGCAGGACAGCCTGCTTCCGGCGGGCAATTTGCGCGAACCGCTCCGGGCCATCCACCGCGCTGGCGTGATCGCCATTCCCGCGGACGAAGCGGAGCTGGAGACGGAACTGCGCACCTGGGGCTGGAAGGGCCCGGTCTGGCGATTGCGGCGTTCCATGGAAGTCCCCGCCGTTGACGGCCCCGTAGCCGCCTTCTGCGGCATCGCGCACCCCGGTCAGTTTTTTGATGGCCTCGAGGCCGCCGGCCTTCGCCTTGCAGCCCGCATCGCCTTTCCCGACCACCATCGCTACTCCGCTGCCGACCTCGACCGTCTGACAGCCGCCGCCCGCGCTGCGGGAGCGACCGTGCTGATTACAACCGAGAAGGACCTCGTCCGGCTGGGAAAGCTCGCGGCCGCCTTCCCGGAATCCCTTGCGCTCAAAGCAGCGCGCCTGCATGTCGAGATCAACAATGAGTCCGCTGCCATGGACTGGCTTGCCGGCCGGCTTGCTCCAAGGCCGGCCGACCCTCCCCTGTGAGAAAATCAGAGCTTGCAAACGCAGTCCAAGATTCGCCTGCTTGTGGTCCGCCTTGGCGCCATGGGAGATATTCTGCATGCGCTGTCGGCAGTGACGGCGCTGAGAATGGCCCATCCCGCATGGACGATCGACTGGGTGGTGGAACCGCGCTGGCGGGCGCTGCTGGCCGCTGAAGGCAGCACTGGGCGGCAATCGGGTCCAAGCTCCACCCAAAAGCAAAGCGCCCCGCCTGCGAGCCCCCAGCCCGTGGTGGACCGCCTGCACCTGGCCGCCACCAAAGAATGGCGCGAGGCCCCGTTCAACCGGCATACGCTTCATGAAATCACGGCTTTGCGCGCCGCGCTCAAGGCTGGCGAATACGATGCCGTGATCGACCTGCAGGGGGCGATCCGGTCGGCGGTGGTGGCGCGGCTGGCTGGATGCAGCCGGGTGATCGGCGAGGCGGAACCGCGGGAACGGGCGGCGCGCTGGCTGTTTACAGAGCAGGTGGTAACCCATGGCGCGCACGTGATCGAGCAGGACGTGGAGCTTGTCTCGACCATTGCCGGCGATGAGCTGACGCCGGTCCGGCCCTGGCTGCCCGTGGACTCTGCCGCCGAAGCCTGGGCAGACGACCTGTTTTCGCTCTCGAAAAGGCCCGCCGTGCTCGTCAACCCTGGCGCAGGCTGGGGCGCCAAGCGCTGGCCTGCCGAACGCTACGCCGCAGTTGCACAAGGACTTATCGAGCGGGGCTTTCGCGTGCTGGTGAATGCCGGCCCCGGCGAGGAGCCGCTGGCGGAGATCATCGCCGCACACACCAAAGGCGCGGCCACTGCGCTCACCTGCACTCTGGCGCAGTTGATCGCCCTGACCCGGCGGATTGCCCTGTGCGTTGCGGGCGACACCGGGCCGCTTCATTTAGCCTGCGCTCTCGGCCGGCCGGTGGTGGGCATCTACGGACCCACGGACCCTAGTCGTAACGGCCCGTTCGGGACGCGATTCAAGGTGCTCCGCAGCCCCGAGAGCCGGCGCGACCACACCCGCAACCAAGCCCCGGAAGCAGGCCTGCTGACCATCCAGCCGGAGGAAGTGCTGCGCGCTGCCGGTGCGCTGCTTTATCCTGAATCAACTACCGAAACCCCTTCTGAAGCAGACCCCATGAAGCCTTTCGAGACCGCCCTATGACCGAATCCGTCAATCCGCCGCAACCTGCCGCTGCACAGCCAGGCCAGCCGATCCAGGACTGGATTGCCCGCTGGCAGCAGGTGGCCCGGCGCATTCGCGTGCCCCTGGGCTTTCTCACTGCGGCGCTTTATCTTTTCGAGCTTTGGCAGCGCGCACCCCGGCCGGAGGCCGTCGCCTGGAGCCTGGCGCTGGTGGTTCCCGGTCTGTGGCTGCGCGGATACGCCGCCGGGTACGTGAAAAAGAACCGCGAGCTGACGGTGACCGGTCCCTACGCGCACACCCGCAACCCACTCTATCTGGGATCGATACTGATTGCCGCCGGCTTTGCCGTGGCGCTGCTCAGCTGGCCGGTGGCTCTGGTGCTCGCCCTGGGGTTCGGAGTGATTTACGTGCCCGTCATCGCCTCGGAGGAACGCTTTCTGCGCGCCACATTCCCCGGATTCGAGGACTATTGCCGCCGGGTTCCGCGCCTGATTCCCAGGCTTACCCCGGCGCGCAATCCGGGAGCCGGCAGCTCCCGCGGAGCCTTTTCGCTTTCGCTCTACCTTCGGCACCGCGAGTACAATGCAGGTATAGGGGCTGCACTGCTTTACCTCAGCCTGCTCCTTCTGCGGCCCGCGCTCGCCGCACTGGTGCATGGACCGCGATAAGCGGTTCTCACGCTGCAACCGTCAAACGTATGAAGGAGCCACGCCCGCCAGTGAAGATGCGCAGAACGGTACCATCCATCCTTAGCGTCCTCTTGCTGGCCACGCTGGCTCACGGCCAGCAGGTTGCCCCGCTGACGCCGCCGCGCGCCGGCTTCAGCTTTCCGCAAAAGCAGACCCTGACCTATGAAGTCGACTGGCGTGTTTTCCCAGCCGGTCAGGCCGTGCTGCACTTTGAGGCGGCCGGCGACCGCGAGCAGGTCACAGCCAATGCGGACACCAGTGGCGCCATCAACCTGCTGTTCCACGTCAGCGACCGCTTCCAGTCCAGCTTTGACCGCAACAAAGGCTGCACATACGACTTCAACAAGCAGACCGTGGAAGGCCGACGCCAGGTCAACTCCACGCTCCACCTGGACTACGGACAGGGTCGCTCCATCCTGGACGAGAAGAATCTGGTGACCGGCCAATCGAAGCACGTGGAGTCGGCCGTGCCCGGCTGCCTGACCGACCTGCTGACCGGCGTGTTCTACGCCTCGTCGCAGAACATCGAGCTGGGGCACACGTTCGTCATCCCGGTGGTGGACGCGATGCACAACATACCGGTGACCATGAAGGTGGAGGGCCGCGAGGACATCAAGACCTCGCTCGGCACCTTCCACACCCTGCGCGTGCAGCCCACGGCGGCCGCCGGCGTGGTGAAGAATCGCGGCAACATCTGGATCTGGTACACGGACGACGAGCGCCACCTGCCCGTCCAGATGCGCGCCCGCCTCTTCTGGGGCACCATCACCTTCCGCCTGACCGGGAACGAGAACAAGTAGAAACGGCAAGCCCCCAGCCCGACGCCCAAAGGGACCCGCCTTCGGGTGCCAGAGGTCCAGGTGGGCTGACAATGCCTTAAAGCGTTTTGGATTCAAGTGTTAAGACGACCGAGGGTGCCCCATCCTTGAATCGCTTTTGATTCAAGGGTGGGAGACAACAGGTCCATTTCAGCCATAAACAACAAGACCGAAAGCGCTCTAGCGGCCCGAGCTGCCAAACCCCTTCGCGGCGCGCGCCGAGTCTTCCAGGTTTTCCACGGTTTCCACAGCTCCGGTGAGCACCGGAACCGGAATCATCTGGGCGATCTTTTCGCCGGCCTTCAGCTCGATGGCTGATTCGCCCAGGTTGGTCATCAGCACCAGGATTTCGCCCCGGTAACCCGCGTCAATCACGCCGCCGGTGGTGGCAACGCCGCGGGACGCCATTGACGAGCGGTCGCGCACCAGCAGGCCCAGTGGTGCGCCGGTTTCAGGGTTCCGGGCCTCAACGGCGATTCCGGTTCTTACCTTGATCGTGGCGCGCGGCGTCAGCAACACGCCTTCCAGCGCAAAAAGGTCATAGCCCAGGTCCTCACCGGGATGGGCCACCACGGGCGCGCGCGCCCCCGCCTCCAACAATTTCACTCGCAGCATGTCTCGATGGTAGCAGCGAGGTTGGCCGCCACGGGCGCGGGTGGATGCGTAGTTCCAGTTAAGGCTCTACCGTTCCCCGCCTCTGCACTGCAGAGAATTACCCTTCCAAAGCTCACAATCGAGTCAGTGCGCAAGAAAAACACAGATCGAATGCCGGTCATCCCAAAAATTCCACATACCCCTACCCCCTATCCAGGGGTAACAATTCCGAGCACTGAGGTTCATATAGGGGACCTGTTACCCCTTGGCGCCTATCTTCAGCACCGGGAGTGGAAAACCTCAAAACCCCAGCCAGCCGCCGCTGACTCGATCAGAAATGGCCAGCCCCGGCCGGGAAACCATCCCGGCCAGGGCTGTCGTGGGTACTATCAATTCGGCAGGAAGATCCTGTAAGCCGAATTCTGTCGTGTGCGGTCATTCCTCTAGACGCCGCGTTGCCGCGGACGTTCATCAGCGACCTACCCGGAGGTTTCGGCAATTGAGCACCCCTGCGACGAAGACCTGTCGCCGGGGACCCCGTTTCGAGCCGCCTGGGCGCGCCGGGCCGGCGCGCAACGCCGCCTGGCTCCTGGCGACGATTCCCTCCCTATTTGGTCTTGCTCCGTGTGGGGTTTACCTTGACCCCGGCCCTTACGGACCGAGCGGTGCGCTCTTACCGCACCATTTCACCCTTACCCCGGCGCTGGAGTTTTCGCAACGACGAGCGTACCCGGCAAACCGGGCCAACTCGGGTATTGCGTTTCCAGGGAGGCCCTCGACCGTGAGGAAGAGGGGTAGCCGAGGCGGTATTTTTTCTGTGGCACTGGCCGTCCACGGGCCTTGAAGCCCGCGTCCCGGACGTTATCCGGCACACTGCCCTGCGGAGTTCGGACTTTCCTCCCCCGGCGGACTCAGGCTCACGCCCAACCCTCCGGCAGCGACCGCCCGGTCCTCCTGCCAGTCGCTAGTGTATCGTGAATCCGCATCCAGGGGATGGTCACAAAAAAGTGCCGATTTCCATGTTCAATGAATCGAAAGGCGTTGTATAACCATCCATTGGCTGCGGAGATTGTTTTTCCTCCCCCTCCGCGTGGCCGCGGGCCGCTTCCCTGGTTGATTCCCACAAAATTCACTTCAAGGAGACAGACGTGCATGAAGATTGTTGCTACGATTGCCCGCTATCTGCTGGGACTGATGTTCCTGGTCTTCGGACTCAACATGTTCTTCGCCTTCATTCCCATGGGGCCGATGCCGGCAGGGTTGGCCGGCCAGTTCACGGCTGCCCTGTTTGCGGCGCACTACTTTTATGTGGTGGGCGCGATCATGGTGATCTCAGCGATTCTGCTGCTCCTGAACCGGTTTGTGGGGCTGGGGCTGACGCTGCTGGGTCCGGTATTGTTCAACATTCTTACGTTTCACGCCCTGATGAACCCGAGCGGCATTGGGATGGGCGCGTTTGCCACATTGATGTGGGCGCTGATTGCCTGGCAGCATCGGGTGGTGTTTGAAAGGCTGTTTGCGGCGCGGCTCGAGGAATGACGGCTGCCCGGCGCGGTCACAGGGCGGCTGGCTACAATCTAGGCAGGATGATTCAGTACCTCTATCTCGGGCGAGTGGGCTATGACGAGGGCCTCGCGCTGCAGGCGGAGATTGCCCGACTGGTGGGCGAAGGCCGCCTCCAGAATGTCCTGCTGCTGCTGGAGCATCCGCCGGTGCTCACGCTGGGGCGCAACGCCCACCGGTCGAACATTCTGGCTTCCGACGAACTGCTGGCCAGCCGCGGCGTCACCATTCACGAGATCAACCGCGGCGGCGACGTGACCTATCATGGGCCGGGCCAGTTGGTGGGCTACCCGATCTTCGACCTGCGCACTCTGCGTACCTCTGGCGGTGGGCGCATGGGACCGGTGGACTTTGTGCGCGGGATGGAGGAGGCGCTGATCCGACTGTGCGGCGGCTTCGGAGTGCCGGCAGGGCGGATTCCGGGGCTGACGGGGGTGTGGTGCGGCGTTGGTCTTGCAGACGGCAGCCCTTTGGAGGAGAGAAACGGTGCTGGGCCCGGGCGGAAGATCGGCGCGATCGGGATCCACGTTTCGCGCGGCATCACGTCGCACGGATTTGCTTTCAACGTGACTACCGATCTGCGGGATTTTGGTCTGATTATTCCCTGCGGCATTCCCGATCATCCGGTCACCAGCTTGAAGTGTGAAGTTCAGAACCAGGTTGAACTGCCGGAGCTCGAGGGGATTGCCCACCGGGCGGCACGGGAGTTTGGGCAAGTGTTTGGCGAACAGGTGCTGGCAGTGGAGAGTCTGGCGGAGCTACTGGCGCAGGCTGTGAGTGCCCTTCCGCAATTTCCGGCAGAGGACACTCCCCTCCGTGTTCCGGCTGAGGTCGAGCGATTGCGTGGGGAAGGCGAACGGCCGGTCCGCGCTTGACCTCGGGGACACCGGTTGGTGGTTTTGACATCCCAGGTCTCAAATTCGAAACATGGGGCACCCGATCGACTGCGGCGGAGAGTCTGGAGTGCGCCGCGATTTATAATCCGGCAGGAATCGGGCGCGCAACTCAGGTCCCGCATCGCGGAGAGGAATCCATGCCAACCGACGTGATCATGCCCCAGATGGGCGAGTCGATTTTCGAGGGCACCATCACCAAGTGGCTCAAGAAAGCCGGCGACACGGTCGAAAAGGACGAGCCGCTGTTTGAAATCTCCACCGACAAGGTGGACGCGGAGATTCCGGCGCCGGTGGCGGGCGTGCTGACCGAGGTCAAGGTGCCTGAGGGCGCCACGGTCGAGGTCAATACGGTAGTTGCGGTGATCGCCAGCGGCGGCTTCGCCGCAAGTGCTTCCACGCCAGTCATTGCGCAAGGGGTTTCTGCATCCGCCGCTCCGCAGATGGCGGGCGGGACGGCGGTCGTGATGCCGCAGATGGGCGAGTCGATCTTTGAGGGCACCATTACCAAGTGGCTCAAAAAGGCCGGCGACCGGGTGGAGAAAGACGAGCCGCTGTTTGAAATCTCCACCGACAAGGTGGATGCGGAGATTCCCGCGCCGGTGGCGGGCGTGCTGACCGAAATCAATGTCCCCGAAGGCTCGACCGTCGAGGTGAATACGGTGGTCGCCGTCATCGGCGCCACCTGCGGTGGGGCCAGCGGCGCCTCCGGCGCAGGTGCTTCGGCTCCGGTTGCGGCAACCGAACCGGCTGCAGCGCCAAATCTTTCAGTAAACCGCGCGCCGAAACCGCAGCTGGCCGCACCGCAGGTGCCTGGCGGGCGGTTGCGGTCGTCGCCGCTGGTGCGGCGCATTGCCAAGGACAACAACCTCGATCTCGGCCAGGTTGCCGGTACCGGGTCGGAGGGGCGCATTACCAAGGAAGATGTCCTGAGCCATCTGAGCAAGCATGGCGCGGGCGGGCCGGCATCTGCCGCGCCTGCCGCACCGCAGATGCTGCCGGAGGCGCGGTTGGGGGCACCGCAGGTGATGCCGCTGACCAAGATGCGCGCCATTATCGCGCAGCGCATGGTGGAGAGCAAGCAGATCAGCCCGCATGTGCACACCGTGTACAAGGTGGACATGACGCGCATTGCGCGGCTGCGCGAGCGCCATAAGGCCCGGTTCGAGCAGCAGCACGGCGTGAAGCTGACGTTTATGCCGTTTATTGCCGCGGCCGCCGTGCATGCTCTGGCCAAGTTCCCGGTGGTGAACGCATCGCTTGTGGATGGTTCGATTCATTACCACGGCAACACCAACCTGGGCATTGCCGTCGCGTTGGAATGGGGCCTGATCGTCCCGGTGGTGAAGCAGGCCGAGGAGCGCAGCTTTCTGGGCCTGGCTCGCGCCATCGCCGACCTGGCCGAGCGCGCTCGCTCAAAGAAGCTGTTGCCGGACGAAGTTCAGGGGTCCACCTTCACGCTGACCAACTCCGGCATCTTCGGCGACGAGTTCAGCACGCCGATCATCAACCAGCCCAACTCCGCCATCCTGGCCATCAGCGGCCTCAAGAAAGAAGCCGTGGTGCTGACCGATGCTGAGGGCAACGACACCATTGCAATTCGATCGATGCAGCACTTCTGCCTGGGATTCGACCATCGCATCATTGACGGCGCCGACGGCTGCAAGTTCATGCTCGAGTTCAAGAAAACGCTGGAAGGCTGGAACAAGGAGATCGGGTAACGCCGCACAGGGCCAGCGCATGGCCGGCCTTTCTCGTTCGACTCAATGGGTCGGCAACCCGACCCACCCGCGCCCCGCGTTATCCTAGAGTGTTCGGCCTCGCCGGACCCCAAGGAAGCCCATGCCTGAAGAAACCACCCCCGCCGTCGTTCCTGAAGCAGCCGTCCCGTCCGCCCCCATTGCTCCCGTCGCCACCATCGCCACGCTGGGTCAGTTTGAAGGCCAGTCCGTCACCCTGCGGGGATGGCTCTATAACCTGCGCGAGAGCGGCAAGCTGCTGTTCCCCATCTTTCGCGACGGCACCGGCACCATCCAGGGCGTAGCCCATGTGAAGAGCGTCTCGCCGGCCGTGTTTGAAGCGCTCAAGGGGCTCACGCAGGAGTCCAGCGTCATCGTCACCGGCAAGGTTCGCGCCGACAAGCGAGCGCCGGGAGGATACGAGCTCGACGTCGAGGGCCTTGAAGTCATTCAGCGCGTCCCCGAGTCTGATCCCTACCCCATCACGCTCAAGGAGCACGGCGTCGATTTCCTGATGGAGCACCGGCATCTGTGGGTTCGCTCCCCGCGTCAGTCCGCCATCCTGCGCATCCGGGCGGAAATCATGCGCGCTGCCGCGGAATATTTTGACACCAACGGCTTCATCCGCACCGATCCGCCCATCCTGACGCCGGCGGCCTGTGAGGGCACTTCGACGCTGTTTCCCGTCGATTACTTCGGCGATCCGGCCTTCCTGACCCAGAGCGGCCAACTCTACATCGAGTCCACGGCTCTCGCGCTGGGCAAGGTCTATAGCTTCGGCCCGACCTTCCGCGCAGAAAAATCCAAGACCCGCCGTCATCTCACCGAGTTCTGGATGATCGAGCCGGAAGTCGCCTACATGGACCTGGACGGATTGCTCGAGCTGGCGGAGAACTTCCTGTCGCACATTGTTCAGTCTGTGCTGAAGAACCGGGCTTCGGAGCTGACGGTGATCGGCCGCGATCCGGCCAAGCTCGAGGCTATCTGCCCGCCGTTCCCGCGCCTGCGCTACGATGTGGCCGCGGAGATGCTCAACCAGGCGCACAAGGACGGGCATCTGGAACAGCCGTTCGAGTATGGCAACGACTTCGGCTCGCCGGACGAAACGTGGCTGAGCTCGCAGTTCGACAAGCCGGTCATGGTCCACCGCTACCCCGCGGACGTGAAGGCCTTCTACATGGAGCCTGATCCCAAGGACGCCCGCTACGCCCTGTGCGTCGACGTGTTGGCGCCGGAAGGCTATGGCGAAATCATTGGCGGCTCGCAGCGCGTTTCCAGTTTTGAGCTGCTGAACGCACGTATCGAGCAGCACAACCTGCCAAAGGAGGCGTTCCAGTGGTACCTGGACCTGCGCCGCTATGGCAGCGTGCCGCACTCGGGCTTCGGCATGGGGATCGAGCGCGCTGTCGCCTGGATTTGCGGCTTGGACCATGTCCGCGAGACCATTCCCTTCGCTCGCACGCTGCACCGCATCTATCCGTAAACTGCGGGCTTACCTGAAGGCGCGGCTCTCCGCCGCGCCAGGTTTGCCAGGGACATTTCCAGGGTCCTATGCTCTCATGAAGAGCGATACCTGCGAGGAAGATCCCATATTGCGGTAAAATCTCTAAGAGGCATTGCCGAACATCTCGCCGTATGGCACTGACTATAGGATGTTTGATCAGGAACAAACTTTAGTGCTCGATGAATGTTACCTCTGGTTGGGGGGTAGGGGGGTGGCAAGGTTCTTCCCGTTCCCCAGCGATCGATTTCAGCACTTGGTCTCGACTGGCCTCGTTCTCCTTTGAGTCTCCCATTCACATTGTGCGCCGACGGGAGGAAATGCTACGCAATCGGCGCGTGCATCCCGCCGCGGATGGAGAAATGCAACTGCGGAGTGGCGCTCAAGGCACGGCATACGCGGGCCGTCCTTAACACTACAGTTGTACTTGCCTCGGATCGCATAAATCCGGGCCTAAAGGCCTCGCAATTTGTGCCGGTTTTTCAGGGGGATAAATTCCCCTGCTCCCTCCGCAACGACGATCGACAACTGTGGTATTAGAGCGGTTCCAGGACAGGTATACCCGTTCCGGCCTGTTGCGAGGTTGCCGCTCCCTGCTGGTCGCGTCAACTCGGATTTTGTGGCTTCGAGATACGGCAATCCTGGAACCGCTATAAGATGCCCGTTCAAACAACTTTTTCTCCGGAAACGGGAATCCTTCGCTCCTCTCCTCCAATCAAAGGTGTGCAGTTGATTCCTATGAGGAGCCTTCGCCGATGACCTTGTCAGCCGTTGAAGTGAACGATTTGAAGCACGCGCCCGCTGTCGAGGGCGTTTTGCCCGTGATCCACAGCCGCTGGAGCCCACGCTCTTTTGCCGACCGCGACGTGAGCGCGGCCGACCTGAAAAAGGTGTTTGAGGCTGCGCGGTGGACCGCCTCTTCCTATAACGAGCAGCCCTGGCGCTTCTTCGTCGGCACCCGCGGCTCAGTAACCTACAAGAAGATCCTGTCAACGTTAATCGAGTTCAATCAGGCCTGGGCCAGCCACGCGCCGGTGCTGATTTTGGGAGTGGCCAGGCCGACTTTCAGCCAAAACGACTCCCCCAACCGCGTTGCCCTCTACGACCTGGGAGCCGCCGCCTCTTACCTGACGCTGCAAGCCGCCGCGCTGGGCCTGGCCACGCACCAGATGGCGGGGTTTGACGTCGAATCCGCCCGTGTTGCCCTGTCGATTCCCGCCGATTACATCTTCGGCGCCGTGATCGCACTCGGCTACCAGGGTGAACCCTCGGCTCTGACCAACGGGCAAATGCTGGCCCAGGAGACAGCGCCGCGCCAGCGCAAACCATTGAATGATTTCGTTTTATCCGCATGGGGCGAGCCGGCGGACCTGGGCTGAAGCCGGCTTGTTGATCCGGCCCATTAGGAGTTTTGCGCCTTCCCACCCATTTCGCGATAAAACCCGGAAAAACCCTGAATGAATGGCGAAAAGCCCGAAGAAGGTACCGCAGGGCCTGAAGGCCGCGCTGATTCTACGGCATTTATGGCACGACTAAAGTCGTGCCCTGACACTTTTCGGGCGAAAGGCGAGTTTTTCCGCAGCCTGTGAAGCCGGCGTTGGTTCTGCCGGCATTCTGCGGGGGTTAAAACCCCCGCCTCCCTCGATATCGACCCGCGACTACGGAAGGAATGGAGTTATTCCGCAGTCATCGAAGGTGGGGTGTTCCGCGCCCGCGGACGGCTTGACCGCAGTTTCATGGCCGGGCTGATCGCGGCCCAGGCGGCCGCGTTACAGTGAATGCGGGAGTTTTCGGTTTGACCAGCACGCGCCCAACCCGCAAGACGCCTGCCCGGCGGACGAGCCACAGGCGTGCACCTGCTCGACGGCCGCGGGGGTTGGGCTGGCGGGCACGCACTGTTCTGGCCGTCGCCGCGGCGGTTCTGGTTCTGCTGGGCTGGGGCGCGATTGCCCGTTTGCTCGCGCCGAAGTCGAACACCGCGCTCAATCGTTTTGACGCGATCATTGTGCTGGGAACCCCGGCAGACAGCGACGGCAACCCTACGCCGGAGCAGTTGGCGCGCGTGGGCGAGGCCGTGCATGAGTACGACCTGGGCGTGGCGCCGCGGCTGATTTTGACCGGGGGAGCCGCGCACAACGGTTTTGTGGAAGCGCAGGTGATGGCGCGGACCGCCGAGGCGGAGGGGATTCCGGCGTCCGCTATTTATCTGGAGCCGGAGGCCAGGGACACCATCCAAAACGCCTGCTATTCCGCGCGAATCATGAAGGCGCACGGCTGGGGGTCGGCGGAAGTGATTTCAAGCGCCAGCCACCTGCCCCGCGCGGGCATTATCTTCAGCACCCTGCCGCTGGAGTGGCGCACGCACGCCGCACCGCCGCTTTCCCCTCAGCCGGCGGCTCACTTTGCAGGTGCTGAGCCCGTCGAAGTCATAAAGACCGTCCGCTACCTGATCTGGGGGCGCTGGATGGAGCGCTGTGAACCGTAAATGAAAGGATGCCGCCGGGTTTGCGTTGTCCCCTGTCGGCACGGTCCTGTAAGCTGGATGGTGATGCGTCTATCAGTAAGATTTTCTTTCGCTCTTGTTGCCGTAGCCATCCTGGCTGTGTGTTCCGGAACCCGTACCCAGGCGCAAAGCACCGCCTCTCCAACCGCCGGAAACGGCACCTATATCGCCACCGATCCGCTGGCGGCCGTGCGCTATGACAATCGTTACGATCTTTCGTTGACGGCAGCCTACGACCACATGAAGGCCGGTCCGACCGCGCACGAGGGTGCAAACCTGGGCGGGCTCGATCTGGACGGATCGTACTGGTTCAGCAAACACTGGGCCGTCGAGGGCTCGGGACGCGGCTATTTCGGCACCAGCGGCGTAGCCAACGTCAACAGCACGCAGCAGTTTGTGAATGGGCCGTTCATCAGCGAATACTTCTTCACGGGTGGCCCGGAGTGGCTGGGACCGCACAACAAGCACGGCGCGCTGATTGCGCATGTGCTGGTGGGCGGGGTCTACGGCAACTTCCAGCAGGATCTGCGCACAGCCACACCGCAAGAGGTGGGCTTCTACAACAACCAGTTTGCCCCGGCGGCGATTGTCGGCGGCCATATGGATCTGAACCGCTCGGCGCACTGGGTTTTCCGGATCACTCCGGACGCGGTGTTCACACGCTACAGCACCAACTACGCTCCCAGCGCCTACCTGTCGGCGGGCCGATTCAACGATGTGAACTTTGCCCTCTCAATCGGGGTGGAGTACAAGTTCAGGAAGAAGCGGTAGCGGCTTTCTCGTTCTGCTTGCGAGCGGGACCGGGATCGAGAGGGGCGATTTCCTTGGGAAGTCGCCCCTTTTGCGTGGACCGGCTGCTCAGGGGCACGTTCATGCTGTCTTCAGCTTGGAACTGGTAGAGTAAACAGGCCTTGTGGAGAAGCGGATGGGCAAATGCGGCCGTCACGTTCCTTTGCGGGACCCAGGGCAGGCATCGGCGCGGACGCGGCGAACCGGACAAGATGAACAAACGGAAAACAGATAGCGTCCTATTCGTCCGTGTGGTATTCTCCACCGTTCAGTAGCACCGATGGGAAAGTACCATCGGAAAAACTGACTGTACCGGATAGCGGCACTTCCTTATCCAGAGGAGCTGGCCGGGCAGAAGCAGGTTTGAGGGCAGGTCCTATGGACATGAGAGACACACTTGGAGTTTTGCTGGCGGGCGGAGCGGGAGAACGGCTTTTCCCTCTGACCCGCGATCGCGCCAAACCGGCCGTGCCCTTTGGCGGGCACTATCGCATCATCGACATCACGCTCTCCAACTGCATCAACTCCGGCCTGCGCAAGGTTTACATTCTCACGCAGTACAAGGCGCTCTCGCTGAACCGGCACATCCGCGAAGGGTGGACGGGGATCGTGGCCCAGGAGCTGGGCGAGTTTTTCGAGCTGCTGCCGCCCATGCAGCGCACCGGGTCGAACTGGTACATGGGAACCGCCGACGCGGTTTACCAGAACATCTACTCGATCGGCAGCGAGCAGCCGAAGTACATGATCATCCTCTCCGGCGACCACATCTACAAAATGGACTACAGCCGGATGCTGGAGCAGCACAAGGAAACCAAGGCCGAGGTGACGCTGGCCACGCTGCCCATCCCGCCCGATGAGGTAAAGCAGTTCGGCGTGGTGGAAGTGGGCAAGACGGGCGAGATTCTGGGGTTCCAGGAGAAGCCGGCTTCCACCAGCTTCCGTTCGCCGTTCAACCCCAACGCCGTGGATGCCTCGATGGGCATTTACATCTTCAATACCGAGGTGCTGCTGAAAGCTCTGATCACCGACGCCGAGGACCCGAATTCGAAGCACGATTTTGGCCACAACATCCTGCCAGGCCTCTTGGGCAAGCGGAAGATGATGGCCTACAGCTTTGTGGATGAAAACAAGCAGCAGGCGCTTTACTGGCGCGACGTGGGGACGCTGGACGCCTACTACGACGCCAACATGGACCTGTGCTCGGTTTCCCCGGTCTTCAACCTGTATGACAAGAACTGGCCGATGCGCACCCGCGTGCGGCAGTATCCTCCGGCCAAGTTCGTCTTCGGCGAGCCGGGCCGCTCGGGCATGGCGGTCAACTCGGTAATTACGGCCGGCGTCATCATCTCCGGCGCATCGGTTTCGAATTCCGTGCTGTCGCAGGATGTGCGCGTCAACTCGTATTCCAGCGTGGACGCCAGCATCATCTTCTCGCACGTGAATATCGGCAGGCATTGCCGCATCCGTCGCGCTATCATCGACCGCGACGTGCATATTCCCGAAGGTACCGTGATCGGGTTCGACCCGGTGGAAGACAAGCGGCGCTACTTCGTCACCCCGTCGGGTCTCACGATTGTGACTCGCGACGCCTCGCTGTTTGAGAACCCCGTCGATCCGGACTTCCTGCAGCGGTATTAGGGTGGTTGCAACATCATGGAAGACCTGAAAGGAACGGGGGCCTCGACGGCCCCCGTTTTTTGTGCGCAATTCAGCGATAGCGTGGCAACGTCCGGTTGCATGGCGGCGCCCCCTCCTGTCGCGCGGGAGGCGGAGAGCTCGCGGTTGTAGACTGGTTTGGTTGTCTTTTGAGGAGGCTTTTTGTCTATGCCCAGCACCATGCAGGCGGTTGTCAAAGCGCACGCCGCACCGGGGATTGAATTGCGCGAAGTGCAGGTGCCCGAGCCCGGGCTTGGCGAGGTGCTGGTGCGGGTTGAGGCGGCCAGCGTGTGCGGCACCGACCTGCACATCTTCAACTGGGACCCTTGGGCGCAGGGACGCATCCATCCGCCGCTGATTCCAGGCCACGAGTTTGCGGGCGTGGTGGCCGGAGTGGGGCGCGGCGTGACCACCGTGAAAGAAGGCGACAAGGTAAGCGCCGAGATGCATGTGGCCTGCGGCAAGTGCCTGCAATGCCGCATCGGCCTGGCGCATGTTTGCCAGCACGTACGGATTCTGGGCGTGGACGCCAATGGGGCCTTTGCCGGCTATGCAATTATTCCCGAAACCAACATCTGGAAGCTCTCGCCGTCCATTCCGCACGACTATGCTTCGCTGCTGGATCCGCTGGGCAACGCGGTGCATACGGTGCTGGCCGGGACCATCGCCGCAAAGTATGTGGCGGTGACCGGCTGCGGAGCCATCGGGTTGTTTTCCATCGCCGTGGCCAAGGCCTGCGGAGCAGCAGCCGTGTATGCCATTGAGGTGAACGCTCACCGGCGCGGCGTGGCGGCCGCCATGGGCGCCGACCTGGCCCTGGACCCGGCGGCGGACAACGTGGCGGAGCAGATTCTGGCTGCGACAGGCGGCACCGGCGTGGATGTGCTGCTGGAGATGTCGGGGCATCCGGCGGCCATGCAACTGGGGTTTGCGCTGCTCAGGACCGGCGGGCGCGCGTCGCTGCTGGGCATTCCGTCGCGGCCCGTGGAACTGGATTTCGCACGCGACATTATCTTCAAAGGCGCCACGGTGCAGGGCATCAACGGCCGCAAGATGTTTGAGACCTGGTTCCAGATGGAGGCGCTGCTGGCCACCGGCAAGCTGAACCTGGAGCCCGCCATTACCCACCGGCTGCGCCTGGACGAGTTTCCGCGGGCGATGGAGTTGCTGCAATCGGGCGAGGCGATCAAGGTGATTCTGAAGCCGGAGTGAGGAAGACAGGGAACAGGGATTAGGGACTAGGGACTAGGGACTAGGGACTAGGGACTAGGGATTAGGGATTAGGGATTAGGGATTAGGGACTAGGGACTAGGGACTAGAGAACAGGGATCAGGACCTGGCGCAGGCCGCGGACGGCGTTGGAAAGATAGACGGCATCGGCGTGGCGCAGGTCCTCGAGAGAAAGTACGCGCTCCACTGCGCCGGGGAGGGTTGCTAGCAGGTGACGGCGCTGGACGCCGGCCAGCAGACCGCACTCGACGGGCGGCGTGAACCAGCGGCCTTCCTTCTGGATGAAGATGTTGCTGATGGCTCCCTCGGTGACCTCGGCGAGAAGGTTGAGAAACAGGACATCGTCGAAGCCGGCCTCAGTTGCAGCCTGGAAGGCTGTCGCGTAGAGCGGGCGGTGCGTGGTCTTGTGGAAGAGCATGCGATCGCGGGGATCGGTCCGCTGACGTGCGATGCACGCGCGGCCGGGTTTGGAACCGGCGAAAGCGACGCCGGGCAGCGGTTCGCTGGCGATGTGGAAAGCTCCATCGGAGTCGAGGAGCAGGCGGACTTTTCTGCGGCCTGGGTCCGCAGATTCGGCGGCGTGGGCCAGGAGAGCTGCCTTGATCTTCGCTTGATTGCAGGGGAAATCGAAGTAATCCGCGGAATCTTCCAGGCGATCGAGATGCAGCTCAAGGAGCGGGTAACCGTCGAGCCAGAGCAGCGTTTCCACCAGGGAAAAGCGCTCTGGAAAGCGGTCGGGCGGCAGGGTGAGGAACTCGGCTTTCAACAGGCATTCACGATACTCCGCGGCCGCATCGGAGTCGATGACGATGCCCCCGCCAACGCCCATGACGCCGCACTGGACGGCGGGTTCCCTGCCGGATTCCGGGCGGTCGCCGTCCAGTTCCAGAGTGCGGATGGCGACGTTGAAGACGGTGCGCTCCCGGGAAAAATAACCGATGGCGCCGGTGTAGACGCCGCGGGGTTCCTGCTCGATCTGCGAGATCAGTTGCATGGCGCGCACCTTGGGAGCGCCAGTGATGGAGCCGCAGGGAAAGAGGGCGCGAAAGATCTGGTGGAAGTCGACTTCAGGGCGCAGTTCGCCGGTGATGGTGGAGATCATTTGCCAGAGGGTCGGGTAGCGCTCGACGGCAAAAAGGCTGTGGGCGCGGACGCTGCCAAAGGTGCAGATGCGGCCGAGATCGTTGCGCAGAAGATCGACGATCATGACGTTTTCGCTGCGATTCTTGGGGTCATTGCGCAACCACTGGGCCTGGTCGCAGTCTTCGCGTGTGGTTCGGCCGCGAGGCGCGGTTCCCTTCATGGGGCGGGTGGTGATGGAGCGCCCGGAGGCGTGCGCCTGGACGCGGAAGAAGAGCTCGGGTGAGAAGGAGAGGATGCGGCGATCGGGCTGCCAGTGGAGGAAGGCGCCAAACTCGACCGGCTGGCGGCTGCGCAGACGGGAATAGAGTGCGGCCGGACTGCCCTGGGCCTGGACGCGCAGCGGTGCGGTGAAGTTGAGCTGGTAGACATCGCCGGAACGAATCCACTGGTGAATGGCTGTGATGCGCTCGGCATACTGCTGTTCGGTGAGATCGAAGGCGGAGGTGGGCGCGGGTTGCTCGGCGCGATTGGCTGTCGCAGACTCGGCTAAACCGGGAGGGTCGCCGTCGACAAAGGCTCCCGTGCGGTGGTCAAAGACGTGGCAGCGCTGGTAGATGCCAAACCAGGCCAGGGGCATGCCGGAGCGTCCGGGCCGCAGGTTGGCCTTAGGCTCAAAGCAGGCCCCGCATTCATAGGTGAAAAAGCCCGCGGCGAAGAGACCGGCGGCAATCGCGCCCTCGATTTCCGCAAATAGCTGGGGAATATCCGCAGGCTTGTTGGCCACGACGATGCGCAGGGGCGCGGTAAAGAGGCGGGTCCACGGCTCCGTCGCGACGGGCCGGGCGCACTCCAGCAGTACTGTGGCCGGCGTGTTCTCGACCCATGCATAAAGAGCCGCGGGGAGGGAATGCCCGCGGCTCATGCTGTTCGAAGCCTGTTGCGTTTTACTTCACCGTGAGAACGAAGGTGGTGGAGTTGGTGAGAGCGGAAATGCCGTTGCTGGACTGCCCTGTGACGGTAATGGTGTAGGTTCCGGCCGGAGTCGCAGGGTTGGGGGGCGGGCCGTGGTGTTCGTAGTCGTAGCGCGGGTTGCAGGCGGTGGTGCCCATCAACGTGACCAGGCCGACCAGGGCCACGAGCGAAAGCCGACTCAGCCACGGACGGCTGCGCGAACCCCACGCCAGTCCACCCAGACCCAGGGCGCCGGGCAGCAGAAACGCCCAGGCAATGGGAGTGGAGCCCTTGCCCGGATGGCGGGCCGGCGAAAGGGAGGAACTTGAGGCTTCCTGCGTCTGAATCACCATCGTGCTGGTGATGGGGGCGGCGGTGGTGGGCAGGATTTCAACGTTCTCAGGGGTTGCGGCGCACGTGGATTGATCGGGAAGGCCCGAGCAAGAGAGCGTGACAAACATCGGCGCGGTCAGTGCGGCGTTGTTCGACGGCGTAACCGTAACCGTGATGGTTCCGGCACTGCCGGGAGTCAGGGTAAGAGGGAACGTGGCCGGCGCGACCGGGGTCACCGATACCTGAAAGTCGGGCGTAGTGGTGTCGAGCGCGTGCACCGCGGCAGTCTGGGAGGCTGAGGCCTGGTGGCTGCTGTCGCCCACGTAGACCGCGCGCAGAAGATGGTCGCCGCCAACCAGGTCGAGCGCCACCTTTGCCTGGCCCTGGGCGTCGAGCGCAACCCCGGCGAATTGTTTTCCGTGATCGTTGATGGCGACGGCGCCGGTGGCCGGAGACCCGTCCTGGCCGATGACGGCAACCGACAGGTTGGCCTTCGTGTGTCCGCCCTGGTCGCGGGTTTCCGCGGTCAGCGTGGTCTGCGTGGCCAGGGCCTGCGAACTCTCCGCGGCCACTGCCAGCGCGGGCATCGCCAGTGCGATACCCAGTCCTGCAACCAACTCAAGCCGCAGACCGCGGCAGACAATGCCTCTCACGTGCACCTGCTCCAAATCTCAAGAAAAAATCGTGTGCCGCCCCATTCCGCAGCATAGAACCTTATTGTATCCGGCGCGGGCGGACCCTAGCCATTCCCGGCCTGTTCTTTGGACGCGCGGGCGGGGAGAATGGCGCCTGCGCGGCAGGGAATCGGGCAAACCCTGTGTCTGGCTTCGAAAGCCAGGCGGTGTTGGTGGCACTTTTCCGCGGTATTCTTGTTTGTTTGAGGTGAATGCCATGACCCAGACCACGGCCCGCCCCCAGCTGGCCCATTTGACTGAAGTTTTGGAAGAGTTGCGCGCCAAGGGAACGTATTTCAAGCTGCGCATCCTGGACGACCAGCAGGCGCCGGTGTGCCACTACGACGGGCGCGAAGTGATCAACCTGGCCAGCAACAACTATCTTGGCCTGGCCAATCACCCCAAGCTGATCGAGGCGGCGCTGGCCGCGACGCGGACGTTTGGCGTGGGCTCGGGCGCGGTGCGGACGATTGCCGGAACCATGCGTATCCACATGGACCTCGAAGAGAAAATTGCCCACTTCAAGAACGTGGAAGCCTGCGTGGTGTTCCAGAGCGGCTTCACGGCCAACGCAGGAACGGTGAGCTCGATTCTGGGCAAGGGGGACTTTATCCTGTCGGACGAGCTGAACCACGCCAGCATTATCGATGGCGCGCGGCTTTCGGGCGCAAAGATCAAGGTCTTCCGGCACAAGGATGTGACGCACTGCGAGGAACTGCTGAAAGAGGTTGCGGGAGAGCCGGGGCGGAAGCTGGTGATTACCGACGGCGTGTTCTCGATGGACGGCGACATTGGGCCGGTGGACACGCTGGCCGCGCTGGCGGAGAAATATGGCGCCATCATGATGGTGGACGACGCGCACGCCTCCGGAGTGCTGGGGCGCAACGGGCGCGGGTCGGTGGATCACTTCGGGATGCACGGCAAGGTGGATGTGCAGGTGGGAACGCTGTCGAAGGCCATCGGCGCGCTGGGCGGTTATGTGTGCGGAAGCCGCGACTTGATTGACTATCTCTATCACCGCGCGCGGCCGTTTTTGTTCTCGACATCGCATCCGCCGTCGGTTGCGGCCACCTGCATTGCAGCGTTCGACATCCTGGAGCAGGAGCCCGAACGCATCGAGCGACTGTGGGCGAATACGCGCTACTTCCAGGGAGAGCTGAAGCGGGCGGGATTCAATATTGGCGGCGTGACCACGCCGGCGACAGAGACGCCGATTACGCCGATCATTGTGGGAGAAGGGCGCGCGGCGATGGAGTTTTCGCGGGCGCTGTTTGACGAGGGCGTGATGGGGACGGGGATTGCGTTTCCCACGGTGCCGGAGGGGAAGGCGAGGATTCGGGCGATTCTGACCAGCGAGCATACGAAAGGGCAACTCGATCGGGCGCTGGAGACATTCGAGCGCGTGGCAAAGCGGTTGGGGATACTAGGATAGAGGCACAATGATCGCTCATCTGCGCGGAAAGCTTATTCATAAAGAACCCGGCCAAGCCATTGTCGAGGCTGCCGGAGTGGGATATGACGTCGTCATCTCGGTGCCTACGTTCACGGCGCTGCCTTCGGTGGGCGCTGAGGCGGCGCTGCATATTCATACGCAGGTCAGCGAGGACCAGATTGCGCTGTTCGGGTTTCTCGATCGGACGGAAAAGCGGCTCTTTGAGCGGCTGATCACGGTGAGCGGCGTGGGGCCCAAGCTGGCCATCAAGATGCTCAGCGGGCTCAACCCGGAGCGAACAGTACAGGCGATTCGCGGCCAGGATCACGCGCAGTTGACGCGCATTCCGGGCGTGGGGAAGAAGCTTGCCGAGCGGCTGGTGGTGGAGCTGAAAGACAAGCTCGACGACTTTGCCGTTGCGCCGGTGCAGACGTCCGTGCAGGGACCGGCTGTGGACGATGTGCTGTCCGCGCTGGTGAACCTGGGCTATCAGCGGCCCGCGGCGGAGAAGGCGATCGAGCAGGCCATTGCCAAGGACAAGACTCTCAGCGGCGATTTCGACGGGCTGTTCCGCGGTGCGCTGAAGGTGATCCGGTAAGAAGGAGGGCGATCGTCAGAGCGGTTCGGGAAAGTCTGTATTTTCTCGATTTCCTTCAGGGCCGCCACGCGCCGAGGCTCCTGCCGGCCTGAAGGAATGGGTTTCGAGGGACGCAGTTCCTGAAACCGCTGTCGTTTCGCAGTTCCACGACTTCAGTGCACACGACTTTCACACCCACCCAGGAGCCGTGGCAGGAAGTTTTGCCCGGCTGAGACGGGTAACGGATTTCCAGCGTCCACTCATCCAGCCAGCGGATTTCTGGCTCGGAGGATCCCGCGTAGACCTGCTCGGCGATCGGACTCCATGCGGGGCGCACGGAAACGGAGGCGGCGTCCTTTTGCTGCTCGACGCGCGCCACAAAATGACCGCCGGGGGATTTGAGCACGAGACGAGGCGCTGGCCGAAGCGGATGAAACGCAAGCGCGACAAGAAGGGCTGCCGACGCCGACACCACAACGATCACGCCGGACGCGCGCACGAGACCCCTGAGCCAGCGCCGCTCGAAGCCGAATCCCCATATCGCCAGAACACCAGCGAGCATGGAAGACAAGATCGCCGAATAAAATATCACCGGTCGGAGCGTCATCGAACGGTTGCCTCGCTGCATCCTGCATTCCCAACCCGCCAGGATGCAGCCCTTCTTGTTAATCTCATTCCATCATGTCTCGCGTTACAAAATCCGCTGCTGTTGAAGTTCCTGCCTATCTTCGTCCCGAGGGCCTCAAGTTTCTGCGTGGCCTGGCACGCAACAACGACCGCGAATGGTTCACGCCGCGCAAGGCTGTGTTCGAGGCTGAACTCAAAGAGCCGATGCTGGCCATTATCCGCAAGGTGACGGACGCGATGACCACCTTTGCGCCCAGCTTTGTGCGGCCGGCGGAGAAGTCGCTGTTTCGCATTTATCGCGACACGCGGTTCAGCAACAACAAACTGCCCTACAAGACCCATGTCGCGGCATGGTGGTCGCACCAGGGCCTGGAGAAGACGTCGGGCGCTGGATACTACTTCCACATCAGCGCCAAGGAAGTGGTGATCGCGGCAGGGGCGTACATGCCGGAGAAGGACCAGTTGGCCGCCATTCGCCACTGGCTGCTGGAGAATCACGCCGCGTTCCGCAAAGTCCTGCAGACGGCAGCCATTCGCAGGACTTTTAGGGAGTTTGAGGGGAACTCACTGACGCGCCCGCCGAAGGGGTTTCCGTGCGAGCATCCGGCGCTGGACCTGATCCGATGCCGGCAATGGGGGCTGAGCACCACGCTGCCGTCCGCCGAAGCGCTGGAAACGGACTTTGCGGGCACGCTGATTCGGCACTTCAAGCTGGCCGCGCCGGTGGTGGACGCGCTCAATACGCCGATTGCGGCGACCCTGCCCACGAAGAAAAAGGTGCTGTTCGGGCTGGATTGAGCTGAACTCAGCAGAGTGAGGATGCACCATGCCCGGGTCAGTTCGGGGTCGATCTTGTGACCTGAAAGCCTGCAAATCCGGGCAAATACCGACAAAAATCGACAAAATCGGCACAAAATCCCAAGAAAATTGTGGAAATCACGGATTTCCCATTGACTTTGCGTGCCTAAAAGTCGCATTGTAACGAACGACGGGGTTCTCCGAACCCGCATGAATACAGGGGTTTCGTGCAAGCGTTGCCTCGGTCGCACTCCCTCCATGCGGTACGCGCCTCGCGAAGGAAACCCAGGCAACACCGGCAAGCCCAAGGGCTCGCCCAGAAGGAGAACATCACATGGCAACAGGACTGACCAAGACTGCCCTTACACGGCTCCTGGCGGAGAAGCAGCAATTGACCAACAAGCAAGCGGCGGCCTTCCTGGACCTGCTGGCCGAAACGGCCATCAAGGAGACCAAGAAGAACGGCGTCTTCGTGATTCCCGGCATTGGCCGTTTGGTGAAGGCGGAGCGCAAAGCCCGCATCGGCCGCAACCCCCAGACCGGCGCGGCCATCAAGATCAAGGCCAAGACCGTGGTCAAGTTCCGCGTGGCCAAGGCCGCCAAGGACGTGATCGCTCCCACCAAGAAGTAACATTCCGGACTGCGGACCCGAAAGGAGGAGCCAAGTGCTCCTCCTTTCGTTCTTTGCAGGCCTTCGTTTTTGCAGGAAGGAATTGGTGCCGGACGGGAGCGTGGCCGAGGAGGAACGCGGGTAGCCGATTTTCTCCATCCTTGGGCGGGGCTGGCGCGTCCAATGGTTTATGGCGACACGAATCTTTCCGGCTGACCTCAAGAGTTCGCAGGCGGCCGATCCTGTTGTCTCTATCCTGCGGCTGGAGGGATTGGCGGCGGCCGCGCTGTCCGCTGTGTTTTATGCGCGCACAGGAGCAAGCTGGTGGCTGTTTGCCGCGCTGTGGCTGGCGCCGGATCTCAGCTTTCTCGGCTACCTGGCGGGACCGAACTGGGGCGCGCGCATCTACAACGCCATTCACGCTTACATTACGCCGGCAACGCTGGCGGTGACCGCGCTGTTGATGCATAGTCCTGCGCCGGTGCCATACGCCTTGATCTGGATCAACCACATTGGAGTCGACCGGATGATGGGCTATGGGTTGAAGTTTCAGAACGGCTTTGGCTGGACGCACCTGGGCAAGCTGAGCGACCGGCGCGACGTGGCTACTCCGGCGAGCTAAACTCCCGGCCGCGGCCCACCAGCAGCGCCCGCGCCACAAGGGACACACCAAAGCTGATAAGGACCCCGCGAATCATCAGCCAGTTATCGTAGCTCCACGAGAAAAATGTCAGTGTGAGAAAGACGCCGATGGGGCAGAGCTCGGCGAGGATGGCCCTGAGCCATTGCGGCTTGGCGGCTCGGGTCCATTGCGGCTTGGCGGCTCGGGTCCATTGCGGCTTGTGACCCGATGATCCAACATTGCCGGTTTTGGGGCCGGTTGGAGCAGGGCTGTTGCGCAGGCGCGGGAGCAGACGCGGAACCGTGTGCATGTAACTCAGGTAAGTCTCACCAAGTTGGCTCGTAAGGAAAGCTTCTTCGGCCAGGATGAGACGCAGCAGAAACGCAGTGAGCAGGGCCATGGCAAACAGGGCTCCGCTGACCGGCATGAGAAAAGACATGGCCGCGAACATGCACCAGGAGCCGAGATAGAGCGGGTTGCGGACGAAACGGTAGGGTCCGTCGGCCAGCACAGCGCCGGCCTTCAGCCGCAGATTGTTGACGGTGAAAGGGCCAAGGTAGGCTGTGCCCCATACGCGCAGGGCCGCGGCAACAGCGGCGATGAGAGCGGCTAGGACGATGACGAGGGGCGCGGCGATGGTGAAGCTGACGAGCCCCAGGCTGGAAAGCCCATGGGCCAGCCAGCCCAGCAACGAAACTCGTGATCCAATGCCCCAGGGCTCGATCCATGGCGCCCAATAACTCACCGTGATGATCGCAACCATGATCGCCATGCGCAGGCGAAACTCGATCTTTGTTGCCCCCAATGCACGTCTCCCTTTTGCCGGAGTGTACCATCCAGCGGAGAGGCAATTCGTAAGCTGTTAAAGCGGCTCGGCTGGTTGTGTGTGGTAGGCTGGCGCATGAAAGCCGCTCGCCGCTTTTCTCGCCGCCTGCCGGCGTTCTCCGGAGGATTCCACATGTTTCTGCGTACTTTTGCCGCGGCTCTTGCGGCTGCGGTTGCACTGCCCTTGGCCGCGCAAAGTGTAACTCCTGCGCAAACTGATCTGGCCGCGTCGGTAGCACGCCAGTTACCTGCCCTGACCGATACTTACAAGCATCTGCATCGCAACCCAGAACTCTCGCGGCACGAGGAGCAGACCGCTGCTTTTGTGGCTGGCGAGTTGCGCAAGCTGGGCTATACGGTCACCGAGCATGTGGGCGAATACGAAGACGGCACACGGGCGCTGGGCGTGGTGGCCGTGCTGGAGAATGGCGCGGGGCCGCGGGTGCTGATTCGGACGGATATGGATGCCCTGCCCGTCGAAGAAAAGACCGGCCTGGATTACGCCAGCACGGTGAAGACCACCAACGCGCAGGGCCAGGAAGTGGGCGTAATGCATGCCTGCGGCCACGATCTGCACATGACGGTCCTGCTGGGCGCGGCGCGGGAGCTGGCGGCGCGCAAAAGCCAGTGGCACGGGACGCTGGTACTGGTGGGCCAGCCCGCCGAAGAGGTGATTCAGGGCGCGGCGGCGCTGCTGGCGGATCACCTTTATGAGCGCTTTGGGAGACCCGATTTTGTGGTGGCCGAGCACGACACCAACGACGTGGCGGCGGGCTCGATTGCGGTGAAGGGCGGTCCGCTGCTGGCCAGCGCGACCACGTTGACTGTGACCATGCGCGGGATTGGCGGGCACGGCTCCGCTCCGCAGGCGGGCAAGGACCCGATTGTGCTGGCTGCCGAGTTTGTGCTGGTGGCGCAGACGATTGTGAGCCGGCAAATCGATCCGCAGCAGCCGGCCGTGCTGAGTGTGGGCACCATCCACGGCGGGACCAAGAACAACATCATTCCCGACGAGGTGACGATGGGCCTGACGCTGCGGACCTATTCGCCCGCGGTGCGCGACCAGATTGTGGCGGCCGTGCGGCGGACCGCGCAGGGACTGGCGGAGACGTATGGAGTTCCCGCGGATCGGATGCCGACGGTGACCCTGGGCGAGAACACACCGGCGACTTTCTGCGACCCGGCGCTGGCGGAGCGGCTGCGCGCGTCGGCGATCGCTGTTCTTGGCAGGGACCGCGTGCTGGAAGCTCACCCCGTGATGGGAAGCGAGGATGTGGGGTTGTTCTCGCTGGACGGGCAGATTCCGGCGGTGATGTATTGGCTGGGCGCGGCCGACCCCGGCAAGCTGGCGGAGAGCCGCAAATCGGGCGTGGCGCTGCCCACCCTTCACTCGGCCTTGTTTGCGCCGGTGTATGAGCCGGCCATCGAAACCGGGGTGACGGCGATGACCGCGATGGCGATGGACCTGTTGAAATAAGGGAGTTGCGGGCCACAGCTCCAGGCTCACCGCGCCTGCGGCTGGCGCTGATAAACTTGAATTGAGCCAATGCTGAAAAAAAGATATGCACGCTGGATGTATGAGTGGGAAACCCGGCTGACCATGCGGGACGAAAACCGCGTGGTTCGTCCGCTGGAGTGGGGTTTCGAGTGGATTGCGCCGTTCCTGGAGTCGCATGGCTTTGGGGACGCGGTGCCGGGGCCGGAGGTGGTGCGCGACAACGCGGAGGCCGAGGCGGCCATGATCCGCATCAATCAGTTGCTGATCCGCCACAGCGACGTGTTCTTCGGCTACGAGCGGCCCACGGACTTCCGCCTGGAAGAGATGCACCCGCAGCTTTTCCCCACCAACGTGCGGCCGGAGACGCTGGCCCAGGACGCGGCCATCAAGCAGCAGGCCGCCGAGGGCAAGCTTGCGCCGGCGCAGTTTCTGCGCTTTACTTCGCCGGAGCGGACGCCGTACCCGGAGAACGACCAGGTAAACGCGCGCTGGTACCCGGCGCCCGCGCACAAGGACCCCAAGCGGCCCAAGCAGGCCATTGTGATTCTTCCGCAGTGGAATGCCGACGGGTTCAGCCACAACTCGCTGTGCAGCATCTTCAACAAGATGGGGATTTCGGCGCTGCGGCTCTCCATGCCTTACCACGACATTCGCCGCCCCGAGGAACTGGAGCGCTCGGACTACAACGTCAGCCCCAATATCGGCCGCACGCTTTCGGCCTGCCGCCAGGCGGTGGTGGATATTCGCTGCTGCGTGGACTGGCTTGAGGAGCAGGGTTACGAGCACTTCGGCGTGCTGGGAACCAGCCTGGGTTCCTGCTACACCTTCCTGGCCTCGACGCACGACCCGCGCATACGGGTGAACGCCTTCAACCACGCGTCCACCGCGTTTGGAGATGTGGCCTGGGCCGGCCAGAGCACGCGCCACGTGAAGCAGGCGCTGGAAGATGCCGGACTCACGCAGGACCGCGTGCGGGAATTGTGGTCGGCCATCAGCCCGTGCAGCTACTACTCCAAAATCGACAGCCCTGAAGCCGGCGGGCCCGGCAAGCGGGTGTTGATGATCTACGCCAACTACGACCTGACGTTCCCCAAGGAATACTCCGTGCAAGTGGTGGAGGCTTTCCGGCACATGAACCTCAACTTTGAGGCCAGAGTGCTGCCCTGCGGCCACTACACCACCGGCGAAACGCCCTACAAGTTCCTGGACGGCTGGTACATGGGCTCGTTCGTCTACCGGGCGTTCAAGGCGCTCAGGGAAGAGAAGGCAGCGGGCGTTGGCGCGCCGGCGCTCGCGGCGGACGAGGTCGAGGAAGCGGTTTCGCGGTAAAGAACGCTTTCCTGGAATTTATGGCGCAGGCTTGGGCGAACGGCTGTGCGGCCAAGGCGAACAAACGGAGAATGGGACCCGGGGGGGAGGGGGGTCATTTTTTTCGTTTGTTTGGGAGCGGCCCTCTATTCCATTATTGTGCGCCGTCGGACGCTAATTGTCTGCAACGAGTGGATGCGGAATTGCGGCTGGGCCAGCCGGAAGACTGGAATTCCGAGGTCGATTTGAAGGTTTGCTGAATCTCTCCCACCCTTCCGCGATGAGGCTGCGGAAGGATGGGGCACCCAGTGTTTGGGGTGGGGTGACTTCTCAAAAAAAACGACTGGATGGGCTGCTCTCCCTGCAAAATCCTCCAGGATAAAGAGTTATCGGCAAGAACGAGGAGTTTGCCGGGACGATTCGAGGGAAGCTCCTGAAGAATATTGTGCCGCAAAGGGGACAAATTATCTGCAACCACCTGCGGTGGGGCGCGCTTTGCGCATGGGGTTCGTGGTCTCCCTGGTCCCCAAATGCGAGGGACCAGGGGCACCCGGCGCCCGGCGTGTTTTCTGCTACGAGCGGATTCTGAAGTGTGGGTGGGCCAAGCGGAACGCTGAACTTCCGAGCCCGGTTTGGATGTTTGCCGAATCGGGCGTTTAACGATGCCGATCCGCTGAGCACCTCGTTCTAAATCGATTGTCAGGGGAATTGCGGCTTGTATAGTATTAGCAACGCACGCTCAAGGCCGCGCAATGCGCCGACCTGACGGCTCAACCCAATGCTCGGCGTAAGATTGACGCAGCGAAAACAAAAGATCGAGGACACCGTTGCCTGAGCAAGAAACCTATCCGCGCGCGCCCATCTTAGAGGCGGTTCTCGACGTCAGGGTACGATCATCGTCCTCGTTCTCCGAAGAGTCCTTGAATGAGCTTAGAGCGCGGGAGCACAGCACTTATCCTGGATTTAGGCGCCCCTTTCAAGTTCAATTCAAACTGGAAAGAGCGGACCCCGCCTTAGAGCCGACGTCTCAGGTCACTTCGCTGGCCAATGGCGGTGCCATGGTCAGTGAGGACGGACGCCAGCTATTCCAAGCCCGCCCAGATGGCTTCAGCCATAATCGCCTCGCGCCCTACAAGGACTGGGTGTCGTTTAGTTCCGAGGCCCGTCGGCTGTGGAATCTATATCGAGAGGTTGTGAGGCCTGAGTTCATCGAGATGCTGGGCCTCAACTACATCAACAGAATAGGATTACCCAGCGGAGCAGAGATCAGCGACTACTTGAGGGCTTATATTCAGGTTCCCCCAGAGCTTCCTCAAGTTCTCGAGGTCCACAACTTCCAAGTCCAGATGGTTGACCCTGGGTCTCAAGCGAGAATGTCCATCGTAGTGAGCTTTGGTTCCGTTGACCCAGACGGGACAATCCCGGTAACGCTTAATGTGCAGGCCTTCAAGTTCTTGAACCAGTCAAGCGCCGAAGTCACAGAGAATGAAATCTGGGCGACGTTTGACCGATTACGTGATCTAAAGAACCTGTTGTTCGAGTCCTGTATCACCGAGAAAGTGAGGGCGGATTTCAGATGAGCACTATGTCAGGGCCAGTTTCCTCAGCCTGCACCTATCAGCCCAGTTTGTTCTCCTCCACGATGGAACAGGGGAGCCTCCCTGTGGAACTCTCAAGAAGGACCTCCAGTCTTGACAGCGATAAGGTCACCGAGGAGGGCCGGAACTGGTTTTCGTGGGCCAAACCCGCGGCCAAAGAATCTTGGCTCGCATTCTGCACGGAGGTGCTGCAGTACAACAAGGAAGACGAGGACGACCAAATCGCACAAAATGCGCGAGACGCGGCACTCGCCATCGCGCAAAGCGCATACGCGAGTGTCCCCAATAAATGGAGTTCACCGAGGGTTGCCACCGATGGCGGGGGAGGGGTCCGCCTGACGTGGAGATCGGGAGAGAAGGAGTTGCGGGCTGTGTTCCCTGCGGATGCGCGACGGATTCAGTATCTGTATGTAGAGCACGGGGAAAAGCACTCGATGATCAGGAACTTTACCGCGGCAACGCTCTGCAACCAGTTTGAGTGGCTCTTTTCAAAGAAATGATCGAGCAAAGCCCCGGCACGGAACCTGTTGAATGCGCGGAGGTTGTTTATCGCGCCTTGAAGAAGAGCGGGGAGCAAGGCGAACCCATCCCTTCTGAGGCGTTTATGCGGAGAGTACGCGGACTGGAATCCGAGGAAGCAGTTTCTCTTTCGCGCCGAAAGTATGTTACCGCCAGAGAGTGTCGCTTGAAACTCAATCGGATGCATGGCACCGCGTCTCTCCATGTTGGGAGGGTTAGGGACCTTCCGTTCGGTTTTGATGTGTCTCCGGACCCGCGCCGGGACGAGGGCGGGGCTGTCGTCGACCCGGGCCACTGTCTTCTGATGAATCTGCCTGATCCCGTCACAGACGAAGAGTCGGCCGAAGTCGCCGCGTCGCAGTTGGTCAAGATCGCTCGACATGTCACCCCGGATCAGGAGAAGCAGGAAGACCGAGAACGTTACGGCTCAACGTAGGCCTTCACGCGTCATCGTTCCACTGTCCAACCGATGGCAGATAGCTACGCGCAAGTCGGTGAGCATTCGCCGATTTGCCCGCAGCAGAATCTCTGTCGTTGCCCGAGGTACTCATTGAGCTGGTGAGCGCTTTCCATTCCCTCACTTCTACCGCAGCCCGGTGAGATTCAGGCGGAGGAGCTTGGCGGGGTCGAGGTAGGCGCCTTGCCAGCGGACGGCCCAGTGGAAGTGGGGGCCGGTTACGCGGCCGGTGGCGCCGCTTAGGCCGAGGCGGTCTCCGGTGGCTACCTGCTGGCCCTCGCGCACGTCGATGCGGCTGAGGTGCATGGAGAGCGTGAACAGGCCCAGGCCGTGGTCGATGACGACGCAGTTGCCTTCGTAGTAGAAGAGCCGCGCCAGCACCACCCGGCCGCTGTTGCCGGCGCGCACCGGAGTGCCGGGCGCCGCGCGAAAGTCCATCCCCTTGTGAATGCTGGCCAGCTTGCCGTTGAAGATGCGGCGGGTGCCAAAACTGTCGGTGGGCGGGGCGACGACCGGGCGGCGAAAGCTGGCCGTCCAGAGCGGCTGGGGGGCGCTGGAGGCAAAGATGCTGGCTTTGAGCTGGCTTTCGGCCTCGATCTGCTTGAGCTCGTCAGGGCCGGGGGTGACGAATTTGGGCTCTACGGTGAGCGAGGCGGTGCGGTAGTGAGCGGGATGAATCTGGACGGTGCGGGTGAGGTCGAGGGCGGTGTTGGCGGTGTGGACCACGAGGCGCAGAGTGGATGGTCCCGTGGGGGCTTCGACATCGACCCCGGCCAGGGCATACCATCCGCGGCCGGCGCGGGCGGAGAAGAACTGGAGCTTGCGGCCGAGCCAGTCGGCGTCAAAACTCGCGTTGGGGCTCGCGTCGGGGCCGGCATCGACATGAATGAGGACGGGTGAGCCGGCTTGAACCACGGACGGGGTCAGGGTGACGGCGGGAGATTGCGCGCGGGCGGGGGTGAGGGCGACGAAGAGGCAGGCGAGCGAGAGGAAGCCGCGGCAGGGTGCTATTGATCCGGCCCCTGAAGAGTGTTGCGCCTTCCCACCCATTTCGCGATAAAACCTGCGCAATGGATGGGGCACGGTGCTTCTATTTGAGGGCCAGATCAATGGGGGCGCGGAGATTCGCATGGGCTCAAGCATACGGGCATGATGGCCCGCGTTCGAGCTTTTTCGGCGTTTGTGTAGGATCGGCGTCATGGTTTCCTACCCTTACGCCAGGTCTCGGACTTCATCTGGTTGGGTGCGTAACATCCCAGGTCTCAAATGCGAGACATGGGGCACCCGCAACTAGCACGAGAACAAGCGGTCCGTGGTCCAGGAAAAAACGCAAGGATGGGGAAGGGAGAGACCTTACACCATCCTTGAAACGGTCCAAGGTCAGCTCAATCGGAAACGCCGGGGCGGGGATGGGCGGCTTGCCACTTGGCTACGCGGTCCTGCACGTCTTCGAGCTCATCCGCTGTGATGCGGGTTCCTACCATCTGGCGGTTGGCGGCGTATTGGGCCTGGTTGGGCCCCTTGACGGAGGCGGCGAGGTCGAACCAGTAATAGGCTTCGACGTCATTGTGCGGAACGCCCTGGCCGTAGGAATAGAGCACGCCGAGAATGCCCTGGGCGCCTGTGTCTCCCTGCTCGGCGGCCTTGCGATACCAGGCGGCGGCCTGAGCCATGTCGCGGGGAAAGCCCTTGCCTCCGTCGCGGTAGAGAGCGGCGAGGTGAAGCTGGCCGGCGACATCGCCTTTTTCAGCGGCCTTGCGATACCACTCCGCGGCCTGGCTCAGATCGCGGCCAACGCTTTTGCCCGCGGCGTAGAACTCGCCAATGCGGATTTGCGCGGCGGCGTCGCCGGCGTTGGCGCTCGAGAGCAGGGCCGGTTCGATGGCGGGAGCCTGCGCAAAGGCCGGCGAGAAGGCCAGGGAAAACAATACGATGAAGGCGAATCGAGCGACTTGCTTGTACATGAAAACCATCTCCGAGGTGTTGCTCTGGCGCTAGGGAGTCTTGGGCCGCCCTATGGCGCTTTGGGCAAAGTCTGCTGTGGATGTTCCTTCAGCCACAGTTCGACGCGCTGCCGCAATTTGGTCAATTCTTCAGCCGAGAGTTTTTTGGCCGCCGTGTCTCGCGACCTGGTGGTTCTGTCCAATTGCGTCCCGGTGTATCCCCGGGCGGCTATGTCGAGCCAGAACCAGGCCTCGGCGTAATCCTTTTTGACGCCCTGGCCGGTGAGATAGAGGACGCCCAGGTTGTTCTCCGCATTGACTTCACCCTGCACGGCGGCCTTGCGATACCACTCGGCAGCAGCTTTAAGGTCGCGCTTGACGCCATGGCCAAATTCGTAGTGCACGCCCAGGTTGAACTGGGCCACGGCAACTCCCCCAGCCGCGGCTTTCAAGTACCATTGGGCGGCCTGCGCATAGTCCTGAGGCACGCCGTTGCCGTTCTCGTACATATCGCCAAGAACCTGCTCGGCGGGCGTGTAGCCTTTATCGGCAGCCTTGCGAAACAAGTCCACAGCCTGCGCGTCGTCGCTGGGGGCTCCCTGGCCGAGATGGACCATGCGGCCAAGATTGAACGCGGCCTCGGCTTCTCCCTGGTCGGCGGCCTTGCGGAACCAGAGGGCTGCCTGGGCGAAGTCCTGCGGCACGCCGTTGCCCTGCTGGTAGTGCAGACCCAGGTTGTTTTGGGCGTCGGCAAATCCCTGGTCGGCGGCTTGCTTGTACAGGGCGGCTGCCTGCGCATGATCGGCGGCGACGCCCTGGCCGTGGTCGTAAAGCAGGCCGAGGTTGAATTGAGCCTGCGCCAGGCCCTGATCGGCGGCGCGGCGAAACCACACGGCGGCCTGGGCTTCGTCCTTGGCTACGCCCTGGCCAAAACGGTAGCGCAAGGCAAGATCCAACTGACCGCGGGCGTCGCCCTGATCTGCGGCCTTGCGAAACCAGGCGGTTGCTTCCTCGTAGTTTTGGGCGACGCCCTTGCCATGGAGGTAAAGCAGGCCGAGATCGATCTGGGCGGCGGCATCGCCCTGGTCCGCACTTTTTCTAAACCAGGCGGCCGCCTGGGCCAGGTCGAGCGGGACCAGTTTGCCGTCCTGGTAGAGCAGGCCGAGCTTCAACTGCGCCTTGGCGAAGCCGGAAGCGGCCGCTTTTTGAAACCAGGCGAGGGCCTGTGGGCCGTCTGCCGCGACTCCGCGACCGATCTCGCAGGCCAGACCGAGGTTGAACTGGGCGGGGTTAAAGCCCTGGTCGGCGGCTTTGCGATACCAGGCTGCCGCGAGCGCGAAGTCGCGCGGGACGCCGTCGCCATGCTCATAGAGCAGCGCAAGGTTGTGTTGCGCACGGGCCAGGCCTTGATCGGCGGCCTGGCGATAGAGGTCCGCGGCCTTGACGTTGTCCTGGGGCACGCCCATGCCGTCGCGATAGAGCACGGCCAGGTTGAACTGAGCCCAGGCATCGCCGTGGTTGGCCGCCTTCTGGAACCAGGATGCGGCCTCAGTGTAGTTCCAGTCGACGCCCTGGCCTTTCATGTACGCCAGGCCAACCAGCCGCTCGGCAACCGCGTCGCCCTTGTTGGCCTTGGCCAGCAGGGCCGGGTTGATGCCCTTGGGCTGCGCAAAGACCGCGGGCGCAAGCGCCGTAAGCACCATCAACAGAGCGAGTTGCTTGAGGGAGGATTGCATCGGCGTCTGGCCCAATTATCAGGCACGGGCGGTGAAGCGGGGCGCGGATTGAGGACTGGCGATTCGATTCTGACGGATTGCGGGTCGTCCTGGAATGGGATGGACCCAATTGGGCGGGACGAGGAACAGCCGCGGGGTCCTTCGACTGCGCTGCGCTTCGCTCAGGATGACAGCATTGTGGAGGTGCGGTTGTTTTGGGCTGGGTCGACAAGGAAGCAAGGCCTGGAAAAATTGAGGTTGCGCGGGGCGATTCGTCCCACAGTTGGGAGTTGGGAGGTAGCTCCATGTGCAAATGGAGTGGAAAATGGGGCTAAAATTCTCCTATGACTGACCGCATGTCCCTCTCCCTCGCCCAGGCCGACCCCGAAGTGGCTGCTGCTCTCGACCATGAAACCCTCCGCCAGCACGAGGGGCTGGAGATGATTGCCAGTGAAAACTTTGTTTCCGAGGCGGTTCTTGAAGCGGCCGGCTCGATCTTCACCAACAAATACGCCGAGGGCTACCCTGGGCGGCGCTACTATGGCGGCTGCGAGTATGCCGACGTGGTGGAGAACCTGGCGCGCGACCGGGCCAAGGAGATTTTCGGCAGCGAGCATGTGAACGTGCAGCCGCACTCCGGCTCGCAGGCCAATGCCTCAGCCTATGCGGCAGTGTTGCAGGCCGGCGACACCATTCTGGGCCTGGACCTGGCGCACGGCGGCCACCTGACGCACGGACACCGGCTCAGCTTCAGCGGCAAACTGTACCGGCCCACCTTTTACCAGGTGCGGCGCGACACGGAACGGATCGACTACGACGAGTTGGAGTCTATTGCCGTGCGCGAAAAGCCCAAGGCCATCATCGGCGGCGGCAGCGCTTATCCGCGACTGTGGGATTTTGCGCGCATGCGGCAGATCGCCGACAAGGTGGGCGCGGTGTATATCTTCGACATGGCGCACATTGCCGGCCTGGTGGCGGGCGGCGTGCACCCCTCGCCCGTGCCGCACGCGCACATCACCACCACCACCACGCACAAGACGCTGCGCGGGCCGCGCGCGGGACTGATTCTCTGCGGGCAGGCGCTGGCCGCGGCCGTGGACAAGGCGGTCTTTCCGGGACAGCAGGGCGGGCCGCTGGTGCACATTGTGGCGGCCAAGGCAGTGGCTTTTGGCGAAGCGCTGCGGCCGGAGTTCAAGACCTATGCGGCGCAGATTGTGGCCAATGCCAAGGTGCTGGCGACGGCCTTGCAGGAGGCAGGATTCCGCATCATCTCCGGCGGAACGGACAACCACCTGATGCTGGTGGACGTGTTCGAGAAGGGCATTCTTGGCTCAGAGGCCGAGCTGGCGCTGGGCAAGGCCGGCATCACGGTCAACAAGAATTCCATTCCCTACGACACCAATCCGCCGCTCAAGCCCTCGGGCATTCGTGTGGGCACGCCGGCGCTGACCACGCGCGGCATGAAGGAGGCGGAGATGCGGTTGATTGGCGCATGGATCGCGAAGGCGCTGGACCTGCGCAACGACGACGCGGCCCTCGAGAGGATTCGCGGCGAAGTGGCCGAGCTGGCCAACCGGTTCCCGCTCTATGCATGGCGGCGCGCGCCGCAGGCTGTGGGAGCGTAGGCGGCGTCAAGACTGCCGGTTCTCAATAAAAACGCAACTTGCCTCCTCGTTCTGTGTTGCATCTAATGAGTTTGAGATGACCTATCCGGGGATTGAGACAGCACTTGAGGTGCTGCTGCCCCGGAGGGAATCGAGGAGGATAGTATGCGTTTTGCGCAGCTTGCTTTGACCGCCCTGCTTGTGGTCTCTGTGCCGGCATTTGCCCAACGCCCGGAAAGACCCGCGGCTCCCCCGTCCCACGGACCGAGTGAATTTCACGGCACTCCGCACGGGCCTGAGGAGCACCGTAACTACAGCGACAAGGAGGGCCACCCCAACGTTCCGCACGTGGACAAGGGCAACAAGTGGGTTGGTCACGACACGGGCAGGGATGACCCGCACTATCATCTCGATCGCCCGTTTGAACACGGCCGCTTTACCGGCGGCTTCGGCCCCAGTCATCGGTGGCGTCTTGGCGGCGGCGGCCCAGGCCGGTTCTGGTTCAACAACTGGTATTGGAGCGTTGCTCCCTTTGACGTTGCCTTCTGCGACGGCTGGCTGTGGGATTCCGATGACATCATCATCTACGACGATCCGGACCACATCGGCTGGTACCTGGCCTACAACGTGCGCCTCGGCACCTATGTGCACGTGATGTATCTGGGGGCATAACCGGGCTGCGGAATTCAGGGTAAGCGAACTGGGAAAGGAAGGGGATGGGCATTGGCGCCTGTCCCCTTTTTCTGTCTGCATTGGTATCAGGGGTAGCGGCCTGGAATGTACATGCAGTCGAGGGGAGCGATAGACTGGGCAGTCCGATGGGAGCTGCCGCTTGCGCGGGTTGAAACGCGGCGTTCGCTCCAATCCCAATTCAAATCGCCGAGGCTGTGGAATGATGTTTCTGCCTGTTCGCCTGATTGCTCGTGCACATGAACTGTTTGCCCGCAGGACTGTTTTCACCGCAAGTGCAACTGCGCTACTGGCAGTTTCTGTGGCCTGGGCCGCGCCTGCGCCTGCGCCCATCGTTCTTACGGGGGCCGATCGGCGGCCGGCCACTTCGCTCAATGGCGAGTGGGCTTCGATTGTCGATCCCTACTTTTCCGGGCTGTTCAGCTTTCATCACCAGGAGAAGACGAACGGATGGTTTCTGAACCAGAAGGCGAAGCCCGGCGATACGTTTCCGACGGAGTATGACTTTGCGAAGGCTCCGAAACTGAAGGTGCCCGCCGACTGGAATACGCAGCGCGAGTCGCTCATGTATTACGAGGGGCCTGTCTGGTACGAGCATGACTTCGCTTACCAACCCAAAGAGCACACGCGCACGTTTCTGCATGTAGGCGCGGCGAACTACCGGTCGTGGTTCTGGGTGAACGGACAGAAGGTTTGCGAGCACGAAGGCGGTTACACCAGCTTCAACTGCGACGTGACGGATGCGATTCACGCCGGCCCTAACTTCGTGGTGGCCGCGGTGGATAACACGCGGCGCCACGAAGACAACGTTCCCACGCTCGAAACTGATTGGTGGAACTATGGCGGGCTGACGCGCACGGTCTCGCTGATCGACGTTCCGGAGGAATTCATCGATCAGTACGATGTGCATCTGAGCCGTGCGCCAGAGACGACACTCGTACCTCACGGCAACGACTTAGGCATCGTAGGCCCCTTGCATCTTGCGCACATAGAGGGCTGGGTCCATGTCGAGGGCGGCAAAATCGGCGACAAGGTGAAGGTAGAGATTCCCGAGCTCAATTCAGACGGCTCCGGCGTTCTTACTGCGGACGGGCGCGCGCAGATACATCTGGTGGCATCGAACCTGGAGCGCTGGTCGCCGGAGACGCCCAAGCTTTACAAAGTCAAGATAAGTGCCGGTCAGGATTCTATCGACGACCTGATCGGCTTCCGCACCATCGAAACGCGCGGGACCGAGATCCTGCTGAATGGCAAGCCCATCTTTCTGCGCGGCGTGGCCATTCATGCGGAAGCGCCTTATCGCACCGGGCGCGCCAACACGGACAA
>JBEKTB010000069.1:0-17893 GCA_049516495.1 Occallatibacter sp. | reverse complement strand
GTCGCCGCAGCCTGTCCGGAGTCGATGGCCTCGGCGCCCATCTGGACGCCTTCTTTCAGGTCGCCGGCCAGCCCGGCCGCCACCAGTCCCGCCGCGGCGTTCAGCAGCACAATATCGCGCCGCGCGCCGGGGGTGCCGGTCAGCACGTCATAAAGCAATCGCGTGTTCATCTCGACATCGCCGCCCACGAACTGCTCAAGCTTGACGCGCTTCAATCCGGCCATCTCCGGCGTAACGCGGGCGGCCTTCAGCGTGAATTCGCCGGTCTCCGACTCTTCGACGCGCGCCACCACCGACTCGCCGGTCGTCGTCAACTCGTCGATTCCGTCGGTCCCATGGACCACGAAGGCCCGCCGGGCCCCCAGAGCCGCGAGCGTTCGACCCACCAGCAGGACCTTGCTGGGCGCCAGAACGCCAATCACCTGCGCCCGCGCCCCGGCGGGGTTGGTGAGCGGGCCGCAGAGGTTGAAGATGGTCCGGAAGCCCAGCGCCCGGCGCAGCGGACCGACCACTTTCATGGCCGGGTGATAGAGCGGCGCATAGAGGAACATGAATCCGGTCTCACGCAGGCACGCGGCCGCCAGGTCCGGGCCCAGCGTGATGGGGACGCCCAGGGCCTCGAGCACGTCCGCCGCGCCGCACAGCGAGGTGACCGCGCGGTTGCCGTGCTTGGCGACTTTGGCACCGGCAGCGGCCGCCACCAGCGCTGCGCCGGAGGAGATGTTGAAGGTCAGAGGTCCTCCGCCGCCGGTGCCGACCACGTCCACCAGTTGGTCCCGCTCCTCAGGCGTGAGGGGCAGCGGCGTGACCCGCTCGCGCATCACCTGCACAAAGCCGGCCAGTTCCGGGGCCTGTTCGCCGCGCGTGGCCAGGACGGTGACCAGCGCCGCCGTTTCCACGTCCGGCACCTCGCCTGTCAGAATCTCTTCGAGGGCCTGGGCTGCCTGTTCGCGGGTCAATGCCGTGCCGTCTTCGGCCAGCGGTTTCAAGTATTCCTTCAAAGACGCCATACCTCTAATGGTAATGGCGCTTCCCGCTCCGGCGCATTCTCCCCTTGGAGTAGGTCGCGTTTGCCCGTCCTTTGGGGGGCAGGATAGTATTTGCATACCGCTGGCACGGTCTAACTGACCCGGCATCAACCGGGTTGGTCCCGAATCCCCCAACAACAGCGGACTGGGCGGTCCCGACCGACATGAAGATTCACGAGTATCAGGCGAAGGAAATCCTGGCAAGATACGGCGTTGCCGTGCCCAGGGGCGAAGTGGCCAATACGCTCGAAGAAGCATCGGCGGTGGCCCGCAAACTGCTTGCCGAGGGCGCCTCGGGCGTCGTGGTGAAAGCGCAGATTCACGCTGGAGGCCGCGGCAAGGGCGGCGGCGTGAAAGTGGCCCGAACACGCGAGGACGCCGAACTCCATGCCAAGAACATTCTGGGCATGACTCTGGTGACCCATCAGACTGGCCCGCTGGGACAAAAAGTCCAGCGCCTGCTGATCGAGGAGACCGCGGCCATCGATCGCGAGCTTTATCTGGGCATCGTGCTCGACCGCGCAACCGGCAAGCTGGTCTTCATGGCTTCGCAGGCCGGCGGCATGGAGATCGAAGAAGTGGCCGCCAAGACTCCCGAGGCCATCTTCAAGGAAGCCATCGACCCGGCTATCGGCTTTGGCGCATGGCAGGCGCGCAAGCTGGCCTTTGCGCTGGGCCTCAAGCCCACGCAGATCAATGCAGCCGTCGGCTTTCTGCAGAGCCTTTACAAGGCGTTCATCGAGACCGATGCTTCGCTGGTGGAGATCAATCCCTTCATCACCACCAAGGACGACAAGCTCTTCGCCCTGGACGCCAAAATCACCTTCGACGACAACGCGCTGTTTCGCCACGCCGACATCAAGGCCCTGCGCGACACGGCCGAAGAAGACCCGCTCGAAGTCGAGGCCAGCAAATACGCGCTGAACTACATCAAGCTCGACGGCACCATCGCCTGCATGGTGAACGGCGCCGGCCTGGCCATGGCGACGATGGACATTATTCAGTACGCCGGCGGGAGCCCCGCCAACTTTCTGGATGTGGGCGGCGGCGCAACCCAGGAGCAGATCGAGCACGCCTTTGAAATCCTGCTCTCCGACGACCATGTGAAGGCTATTTTCATCAATATCTTCGGTGGCATTCTGCGCGTGGACCGGTTGGCCACGGGCGTGGTGGCGGCGGCGCGCAACCTGCACATCACGGTGCCCATCGTGCTGCGCCTCGAAGGCACCAACGTCAAGGAGGGCCGCAAGATTCTTCAGGAGTCCGGTCTCAACTTCCAGGTGGGGACAACAATGAAGGAAGCTGCGGAACTAGTGGTTGCCGCAGCTGCAAGCGTGGGGGCATAACATGGCGGTGCTTGTCACAAAAGAAACGCGCCTCATCGTTCAGGGAATTACCGGCAAGGAAGGAACCTTCCACGCCATGGGCTGCGCTGAATACGGCACCAAGGTTGTCGGCGGCGTGACTCCGGGCAAGGGCGGCACGACGCACGAAGGCTGGCCCGTGTTCAACACCGTAAGCGACGCCGTGGAGAAGACGGGCGCCAACGCGACCATGATCTTCGTCCCGCCGCCGTTTGCCGCCGACGCGATTCTTGAAGCCGAGGACGCGGGGATTCCGCTGATCGTCTGCATCACCGAGGGCATTCCTACGCTGGACATGATCAAGGTGTGGGCCAAACTCAGGACCTCAAAGTCGCGGCTCATCGGCCCCAACTGCCCGGGCGTGATTTCTCCCGGCAAGGCCAAAATCGGCATCATGCCCGGCAACATTCACAAAGAGGGCACGGTCGGCATCGTCTCCCGCTCCGGGACGCTGACGTATGAAGCCGTGCACCAGTTGACCCAGCGCGGGATTGGCCAGTCGACCGCGATTGGAATTGGCGGCGATCCGATCATCGGCACCACGCATATTGACGCGCTGCGCCTGCTGAATGACGATCCCGAGACCGAAGCGATCATCATGATCGGCGAGATCGGCGGCTCTGCCGAAGAAGCCGCGGCCGAGTTTGTCCGGGAGCACGTGAAGAAGCCGGTGGTAGGCTTCATCGCCGGACAGACCGCGCCTCCAGGCCGCCGCATGGGCCACGCCGGGGCGATCATCAGCGGAGGCCAGGGCACAGCAGCCGACAAGATGAAGGCCATGACTGCTGCGGGGATTCACGTGGTAGTCTCGCCCGCCGAAATTGGCGCGGAACTGGCACGGGTCATCGGCAAGAGCTAGCTTCTGGCCTCTGCCTATTCATGCAAATGCCCGCCAAAGTGGCGGGCATTTGCTCTTTCATTTGAAAAATGGCCGCTCATTTGGTCAATGAATAGCCGCCGTCCTTTGCCTGCCATGAATTGCGCATCCACTTGAATATGCCGCCGACACCTTGAAACACCGGAAGTTCAAAAGGCAGGTCTTCCATCCACCAACAAAGCAATCCAATCAGGACCAGGAAAAGAACCGCAAGCAGAGTTGCGGGGACAATCCAGCCATAGGCGTCGTATATGTTGAATACCGCGGAAGCAGTGGAGTTCCAAAGCGCTTCAAAGCCCGAATCGGCGTCAGTAGGCACACGTACCCCCAAAGAAGCAGCGAGCAGGAATACGGAATTCCAGCCCGGGAAGTTCCATTTCCGCCGAGTTCTACTCAGACGCGACAAACAAGCTAGCTGCTAGAAGCTAGCGGCTGGAAGCTGCTTTTCACCACACCCGGCAAGGTTTTGGGTTCACCATCGCCGCCGTCTTCTTGCAACTGAAGCTCTTGGCAAACTCCGGCAAATCCTGAAGCACGGTGTTGGTGCGGTACTCGTCGGGCGCGTGCGGATCGCCCTCGGCCTGGGTTCGCAACTGCTCGGGCCGGGTCTGGGTGCACCACTGCTGCGCGTAGGCGATCCAGAAGCGCTGGTCGGGCGTATAGCCGTCGGTGGCCGACCTCATATCCACGTGCGCGGCCTCCGCCTTGTCGAGCCAGGCCAGCCAGGCCAGCCACAAGCCGCCCAGGTCGGCGAGGTTTTCGCCCAACGTGAGCTTGCCGTTCAGGTGAACGCCCGGCACCGCCTCGATGGCGTCATATTGCTTGACCATGCAGTCGGCACGTTCTGTGAATTTTGTTTCGTCCTCTTTGGTCCACCAGTCCTTGAGATTGCCGTCCTTGTCGAACTGGCGGCCCTCGTCGTCGAATCCGTGCGTCAACTCGTGGCCGATGGTCGAGCCCATGTCGCCGTAGTTGGCCGCGTCGTCCTCTTTGCCGCTGAAGAACGGAGGCTGCAGATAGCCGGCCGGAAAATTCACGTTGTTCATTTGGGGATCGTAGTAGGCGTTGACGGTGGGCGGCGTCATTTGCCACTCGCCCTTGTCCACCGGCTTGCCGATCTTGCTGAGGTCGCGCGCAAACTCGAATTCGTGAGCGCGCATCTGGTTGCCCAGCGCGTCGCCGCGCACAATTTCAAGGGTTGAGTAATCGCGCCACTTGTCGGGGTAGCCGATCTTGTTCATGACGGCGTGCAATTTTTCTTTGGCCTTCACCTTCGTCGCCGCGCTCATCCAGTCCAGCGCGTCAATGTCCTTGTCCATCGCCTGTTCGATGGCCAGCGTCATCTCCAGGGTGCGCTGCTTCTCGGCGGGCGGAAAATAGCGCGCCACATACACCTGACCCAGCGCTTCGCCTAACTCCTGATCCACGCGGCTGGTGCAGCGCTTCCAGCGCTCCTGCTGCTTCTCCGCGCCGTTCAGCGTGTGCGAATAAAAGTTCCACGTCTCCTGGTCGAAGCTCTCCGGCAGGCTTGTTCCCGCATAGGCGTGCAGCAGGTGCCAGCGCAGATAGGTTCTGATCTGGTCGACCGGGGTGTCGGCCAGCAGTGCATTGAACTCCGCAAAGAACTTCGGCTCCATGTCGTTCGCCTTGCCAACGGCGGGAGCGTGCGCCGCGAACACATAATCGGCAAGCGAGAAGTGGGTCAGCTCCTTTGAAAAGGCGATCACGTCGGTGGGGTGGTTCAGGTTCTGCGGGTCGCGTTGTTCAGTGATGGTGAGCGAGGCCTTGGCCAGACGGGTTTCAATCGCCAGCACGGTATCAGCATCTTTGGCGGCCTGCGCGTCCGGCTCGCCCGCGAGTACAAGAATCTTCCGCACATGGGCAACATATTGCTGGCGCTGCTCCACGGATTTGGCGTCGGTGCGGGTGTAATAGTCGCGCTCCGGCAGGCCCAGGCCGCCCGCGCCGTAGAAGCTGATCATGGAACTCGAATCGGCGTAGTCCTGGTTCGATCCCATGCCAAAAAAGGCGTTCACGCCGATGGCATGCAGGTGCGCCAACAGGGCGGGCAGGTCGCCGGCGGTCCTGAGCGCGGCAATGCGGTCGAGTTCCGGTTTAAGCGGCGCGATCCCCAGCTTGTTCACCGTCGCTGTGTCCATGCAACTCGAGTATTCGTCGCCGATTTTTTGTTCGTTGGCGCTGCGCGGATTCTGGGTGGTGCTGCCTGCCGCCGCGGGCTCAGCCGCCGCTTCGAGAATCTGTTTGAGATGCAGCCGGTTCAGCTCGAAAAGCTCGGTGAAGCGTCCATAGGACGCCTGGTCGGCAGGCAGCGGATTGCGCTTGAACCAGCCGTTGCAACTGAAGCGGTAAAAGTTATCGCAGGGGTCCACGGTCTTGTCGATGAGCGAGGGATCGAAGACGCGCAGGGCAGGCTCGGTGGAAGGCACGGCGGACGGCGCTGAAGGGGGCGCGGCCTGAGACGGGACCGGGGGTGCAACGGTCTGACAAAATGCCGGACCGGAGGCCAGAACGAAAGCCAGTGGGACGAAGCAGCGATAACGTGCGGCGGCCAAGCGGAACATTCCGAAACTCTAGCAGATTCCGGCCCTTGCGGACAGCAGCCGCGGGCGCGCAATTACAATATGGAGGCAAACGAAGATCCTTCAAGGAGCACATCCCGTGGCGCAACGCACCTTCAGCATCGTCAAGCCGGACGCGGTAAGCAAGGGCTTTACCGGGGCCATTCTGGCCGAGATCGACAAGGCAGGTTTTCAGATTGTGTCCATCCGGAAGCAGGCTATTTCAAAGAAGCAGGCCGAGGGCTTCTATGCCGTTCACCGCGAGCGGCCATTCTTCGACGCGCTGACGACTTTCATGTCTTCCGGGCCGCTGGTCTTGATGGTTCTGGAGAAGGACAATGCCATCGCCGACCTGCGCCAGCTGATGGGCGCCACCAACCCGGCCCACGCGGAAGAGGGAACCATCCGCAAGAAGTTCGCCGGCTCCATCCAGGAGAACGCCATTCACGGCTCCGACGCCGAAGATACGGCGGCATTTGAAATTGGCTATTGGTTCGCGGGCTACGAACTGATCTAAGTCTCTGACCGCGTGATTTCGTACGTTGAGTGCGTGGTTCCCAGGTCTCAGAATCGAGACCTGGGGCACCCACAACTGGTGCGGGAACAAGCGGTCAGAGTCCAGAGCAAAACAAATTCGCGGCGAGGGGTGGATTTCAACGACCTCTCGCTATCCGGGGAAGGCCTAAGTTTTGGCCCGCGGAAATGCGGTGATGCGGAGCTTTGCCGCCGCATACGGGATGAGCGTGATGGTCTCCTCTGGCTGATCGCTGACGACGGGGCTTTGCGGCACCGGGTCGGCCACTCCATCCTCCGCGCGCCAATCGTTCAGCTTGCGCGCTTTCACGCTGAGGCGGACCGGAGCGTGACGGCTGGTGAATGGGCCTTCGCCAACCTCCGTTTCCGTAACCGCTATGCTTTTCGCCGGAGAGGCCGGATCGACGCTGAGCGCGTAATTCCATGAAGCGGCGGGGAAGACCTGCCAGTCGGCCGTCATGCCGCGATCGCGCAGCTTGACCCAGCTTTCGTCGATGCCGTAAGAGAAGACCAGCGGCCCGCGCTCAACGGCGATCGAGTCATGGAACCAGCGGGAGATGCGCGGGACCATCGGGAATTTGATTTCCACGCGGTCGCCGGATTTCCAGGTGCGTTCGATGCGCGCAAACGAGGCCGGTTCGGGCGCGGGCGTGGGCTGGCCGTTGATGTTGATTGCTGCGCCCGCAGCCCAGGCGGGGATGCGAAGCTGGAGCGGGAAGCTGAGCGGCGAAGCGGGATTGATGGTGATGCGAATGGTGTCGCGGAAGGGGTAGCCGGTTTCTTCGACCACGTGGACCGCCGTGCCGCCGAGGACGGTGCGCACTTCGCAGGGAGCGTAGACAGCCGCGACAAGGCCGTCTTTTTCCGTGGTGTCCCGCGCAGCGGAGAGCATGAACAAGCTGGCGGCGAACTTGGGCCATCCCTGGTGAAAGTTGGCTGTGCAGCAGCCGAAGTTGGGCTCCAGGCCATAGAGGTTCGACTCCGGCCCGTCGGTGGTCCACGGCCGGCGATGCAGACTGCACTCGACCTGATTCGGCTCCTGGTTGTACTGGTGCGCCCACATGTCGTCGGTCAATGTACCGGGCAGCGCGTTGAAAGCGAGCTGTTCCAGCCGGTCGCCGAGCGAGGGGTCACCCAGGATGGCCAGCGAGTGCTCCAGCGAAAACATGTATTCGACTACGGTGCACAGTTCCGAGCCTTGCGATGGATCCAACCCCGCCAGGTGCTCATCGCAGGAGAACATGCCGTTGGGCAGGCCGTGATATTTGTTCAGCTCCGCGATCATCCGCAAGACCGCGGAACGGTCGGCGTCCGATCCGGAGACAAGCGACCACACGGGACCGGTCTTTGCGGCTTGCCCGTTGTTCACGCCGTGCGTGGCCAGCGCCAGGTCCTTGAGGCCCTCGCCTTTTTCAAGCCGAATGTATTCGGCGGTAATGCGCTCGGTGTACTTGAAATCGGCGAATTGCGCCTGCCAGTCGTAGCCCTGCTGTTTGAGCATGTGCGCCAGGTCGAGGAGATAAGCTGAGCCAGTGCGATTGTAGAGCCAGATCACGCTGAGCAGTTCGTCCTGCCAGCGAAATTTCGACCAGTCGTGCAGCGGACGCGTGGGCAGTTGGCCCAGTTGATAGCGAAAGTATTTGTCCATCACGGGAATGACCCGGCTGTCGCCCGTGAGCTCCTGATATTGAGTGAGAGCCTTGAGCATGACGATGCGCGGCCACCAGTCGTCGTTGGATGCGGGGCCGATCATTCCATTGGGAGCCTGGTGGTCGAGCGTCCAGTCGATGTATTTCTGCGCCTTGGCCTTGAGACGCGCATCGTCGAGCAGCCAGGCGAGGGGAACGAGCCCATCAAGAAAATAGGGCCCACGCTCCCACGACTCGCCGGTGCCTCCAAGCCAGCCGCTGTTGGGGCCGACGTCCGCCCAGGTTTCATCCAGGTGTCCGCTCAGTCCATTGGCCTGTGTACGCAGTTGTTCTTTCAGCCAGCCCGCGGGGCGAATTGAGCCCAGCGGCAGAAAGTTGAATGCACTGGCGGCAAGAGGCGCGCGATTCCTGAAAACTGACGCTGCGTCTGGAACGGCTTGCGACGATGCAAAGACGGATGTGCCGAGAGACGGGAAAAGGCGATCGATGGGAAGAGAAGATGCAAGGCCGAGGACACCGAGCCCGCCAAGAAAACGACGACGCGTGGAAAAGAGTTTCAAGGAAGGCGGCATATGCGACTCCTGGGTGGCGCTTGCACCATGGTATAGAGCGTGCGATTTTCGCGCATGGTCCAGATGTTCTACTTTGGGCGCATTTGGAGACAATATATACGGGGATATTTCGGGCGTGGTAATTCCCGGGTTTGCACAGGTTGGGGACCGGCGTCCCGAATGAATTTATCCGGCAAGCCGCGACTGAAAACTCCGTGAAGCTCAATTGCTGGTTTCGATAAGTCCCCGGTGAATGGCGGTGGTGGCAGCCTCGGTACGGTCCGACACTTCCAGCTTCTCGATGATGCTGTTGACATGGTTGCGAACCGTGTTGCCGCTAATCGAGAGAGCCGTGCCAATCTCCTTGTTGGTGAGTCCGCGCGCGAGCATGTTCAGAACTTCGAGTTCACGCGAAGTGAGGTCCGTGCGCATCATGCGCTCGGCCAGGCGTGCGGCGATGTGGCGGGGAAAATAGCGCCTGCCACCGTGCACGGCACGAATGGCTTCGATCATGTCCGACTGCGGCGCGTCTTTGAGCAAATAGCCCTGTGCACCAGCTTGCACCGCGCGATAGATGTCTTCGTCGGTTTCATAACTGGTAAGAATGATGGCGCGGGCATTGATTTTGGCGCGCTTCAAGGCGTGAAGTGTATCGATTCCGCTCATGCCGGGCATGCGCAGATCGAGCAGCAGCAGGTCCGCGGACTTGGCCCGCAGCATCTCCAGCGCCTCTTCGCCGCTGGAAGCGGATCCGACAACTTCCATGCCGGCCTGGGTGCCCAACATGCTGGTGAGTCCGGCAAGAACCACCGGATGATCATCCACGATAAGAATGCGAATTGGCGTGTCTCGCCGGTCGACCATCGGTCCAATGCTCCTTTCCGTATTGCCACAGGAGTTTTGGCCAGGAGGCGAGGGTCAAGCGGGGGGGTAGAGGCGCCTCTACCCGAACCTGCGTGCCCTCGCCCCGCTCGCTATGAAGTTGAAACGCGGCAGAGATGCTTTGCGCCCGTCGGCGCATGCCGCGAATTCCGAAACCAGGGAGGCCGGAGCCCTGCACAAAGCCGGCTCCGTCATCCTCGATTTGCAGACAGATCGAATTTCCGCTGTAGGTGAGCCGAATGGTGAGCAGGGAAGGATGCGCGTGACGCACGGCATTGGCGATGGCCTCCTGGCCAATGCGATAAAGGGTGTCCGCGATGCGCAACGGAATGGCCCTCTGGTCGCCTTCCCGCTGCGATACAACCTGGACCGCGCCGCCTTCCACCATGCGGCGCGCCGAGCGTTCCAGCGCGGCCAGTATGTCCTGCGACTCCAGGTCTTCCGTACGCAGCGTGGCTATGCTGCGCCGCGCCTCCTCGTGGCTGTGGCGAACGAGGTTGCTGGCCAGCTCAAGCTGTTGATTGAGCGGAGACATCTGGTCCGGCAGCCCGTTGCGAATGGCCTGCAACTGAAATCCTATTCCGGCAAAACTCTGCGCCAGCGTGTCGTGCATTTCATGCGCGAGGCGTTCCCGTTCTTCGAGAATGGCGCGGAGACGCCAATGCTCCACGCGATGGTAAAGTGAAACGCCGACCAGCGCCAGCAGAAGAGAGACGACGACCAGGACGATGACGTGTCCCGTGCTCCACCAGGGCGGCCCGGCCAGGACTTCGAGGTCCTCGTTGGAGCGCAGCAGCAGGACGAAGGGAGTGAGGTTTTTGGTAAACGCAGGATCGACGACGCAGATGCCGCGCAGGCGAAGACTGCTGTCCGGCTTGAGCTGGCTGAAGAGATAGTCGCCGCGGCCGGGATTCATGATGGCGCGGAACGATTGCGGCCCCTCATCGAGATCGAGAATGAGCGTGTTGTCGGGACCGCGCTCCTTGCCTGCGAGGCGCCCCTGCAACTCGACGAAGGTCGCGTCATATCTGCCGGTGGAAGCCTGGGACGCCGTGACCGAAACCGGCGGCACGGGCGTACGCGCCCAAAGCACCTGTACCCTGGCGTGCTCCATGGTGGAACTGAAGTCGCCCGGATGCACCTCGCCGGTAACTTCCACTTCGTCTCCGACCTTGAGCGGAGGCGCCGTGGGCTGGGGAATGGAAACGCCGCCCGTGGAGTCCTGCACAAAGAGCAGCGGCGTGGTCAGCACCACCACGCCGCGGATGGTGGCGATTGCTGGCGTGGCGAAGGAACTCAGCAGCAGGCTTTCGATGCTTTGAGTATTGGCGTTGGAGCGCGCCTCCGCTTTTCGCTGCTCGGGCGAAGGCACTTCACTGGGAGATTGAGAAGTCTCGGCGATGGCATTACCTGGCGCTGAGTTCCGCTGGCTTCCCATACTCCGAAGCATCTCTTCCAGATCCTGATGGGTTGCAGAACGGACAACGACATTGCGCCAGATTCCCCCGGACGAATAGGAGCGCAGCCCGACCCGTCCTGACTCGACACAATCCTGATCGTTGATGGCGAGAGACGTCGAAGAGGCCTGCGACGGCGTCGTGACCACGGCGGCGATCTGGCAATCGTAGGCCAGAAGTTTGAGGTGGTACCACTGGAACGGCCGAATTCCACCAGGCGCCGGATTCTCCCTGGTCACTTCGATCCAACCGTGCTCGGCGCGGCCCAGGACCAGGGTGTTGTCGCGGGTGCGTATTCCGGCGTAGTAGCCGTTATAGGAGTTGACGCCCTCTTCTTCGTTGCGGGAGCGGATAATCAGCCCTGCATCTCCGCTGATTCCGAGCAGTTTGATGTCCGCTTCAATGGAATAGTTGTGCCAATAGGGCGAACCCGACAGCAGTTTTGCGCCGCGCTCATCGGAGTCGTTGCGCATCATTCCATTGTCCAGTTCCCAGGTGCCGCCCAGGGCCTTCCACTCTTCGGCGGTATTGCGTGAAAAGGAATCGCGATAAGGCAGGCCGCGGCTTGGGCTGTGCAGCCAGGCGCGCAGCGCCACGAACCCCAAGGCCAGAACCAGGCACAGGAGCAAGGCGAGCGGCACACCGCGGCGAGGCAATGAAAGGAGTTTCATTGCGGGGAACTCCAGCGCCAGTGCCCGAGTTTGAAATCCATCGACAGCATCCGGCGAACCTCTGGCGAGTTGATGTTGTCGCGTGAAATAAGTATTGGGCTCAAAAGCACCGTTGCGGGTACGGATTGTCCCAGAGCCCTGGCATGGATCAGTTCAATCGCCTGCTGGCCCATGGCCCGCGTATTTTCCTGGATCACGCAATCGAGGCTCGGCGTCCGATCGAATGGCGGAGTACTCGCGGAATCCGCGGAATCGAATCCGATGACTTTGACGGAACTCTTCACCCGCCTGCCGTCGAGAGCGGACAGGGTTCCATCGACCGTCGTGGACATGAGGGCGACAATTACATTCAGGTTTGGATTGGCCCTGAGCGTATCCTCCGCCACCTGCTGCTCGTGGGGAAACATGAACGATCCCGTCCGCTTCTCGACAATGCGAATGCCGGGATAATTCCGCGCAAGACAGTGTTCGAAGGAACGAGCGCGAATCATGATCCCGGTTACGTCGGGATTGATGCCCAGCAGCGCGACAGACCCATGGCCGCCAAGCAGCGCGGCGACGCGTTCGGCGGCAAGCCGGCCACCCTCTTCGTCGTCGTTGAGGATGTAGGAGAGATTTCCTCCGGCGGGAATTGGCAGCGGCGACCCGATGATGACCGTGGGGATGCCGTGCGCCAGCGCGCGGCGCACCGGAGTGATGAGCGACAAGGCCTGGTCCGGAGCCAGCACCAATCCCTGGTAGTTGCCGTCCACTACGTGGTCCACCAGCGCAATCTGCGCTTCGACATCGTCCTCGCGGGTGGGGGCGTTCCAGTAGATGGAAACTCCGTTTCGGTCCGCCGCTTCCTCTGCTCCGGTATGAGCGGCTTCCCACAGTGTTATGCCTTCGGTCTGCGGGATGACGGCGATCGTCACCTGCCTGCGGGAGCCGCAGGCCGCGGACCACAGTGCAAATGCGCAAGCCACGCCAGCCGCTCCCAGGCAAGCGCGACTCTGCCATTGCATGAGCCGGAATTGAAAGAGTTTATCCATGGCCGGGCAGGTTGGAGTCTACGCCGCAAGCCGCATATCCAGCAAGGCGATGGAAGCATCTGGTTCATATGTACTATGTCCGCGTGGTCACACTAGCTCATGCGCGCCTCATCCTTCGTGAGTACCCTCGCTGTGATCCTGAAGACGCGGGAAATCACTAAACGTATTCAGAACATGGGAATGGACGAAATTGAAATCGTTCTCGCCATGATTTCTGCTCCCCATCCGGAGAAGCAGGCAAGATGCGTCACCTCGAATCCACACAAAATAGCTCCTGAGAGGCCAAAATGAAGGAAACAACGCGAAGATTCTTCTACGTTCTATCGCTGGTGTTGCTCATCGCAACGGCCAGCTGCTACGCGCAGTTCAATGGCAACGTGCAGGGAACTGTGCAGGATCCAAAGGGCTCCGTTGTTCCGAAGGCAACGGTGACGCTGATGAACGTCGACACCGGCGTTACGCAATCGGCAGTCAGCAATGCCAGCGGAGTGTACCGCTTCGACAGTCTGGCGCCCGGCAACTACACCGTATCGGCGACCGCGCAGGGATTCTCGCCGGCATCGGTATCATTCAACCTGGCGACCAATCAGAACCGCGACGTTGAGCTGGCTCTCACCGTGGCAAAGGTTTCGTCAACAGTGACCGTCACCACCGAGGCGCCGCTGATTGACACCTCCGACAGCCGCTTTGAGCAGACCCTGGACACCACGGCCCTTGCGGATCTTCCTCTTCCCGGCCGGAATCCCACCAACGTAATTACCATGGCTCCCGGCGTCACCGGCACGGGCGGACAGACTTCCCCTGGGTCGAGCACATCCACCAACTTTGCTCCTGAAAACTGGGTAAACGCCAGCGCCAGCGGACAAGGCGCAACCGGCAACCAGTACATCGTGGACGGCATGGATGTAACCAGCACCATTCGTCCCGGCGTGTTGAACCTGACGCCGAATGCGGATGTTACCCAGGAAGTCAGCGTTCAAACCAACACCTACTCCGTCGATTATGGCCGCGCCGCTTCCATCCAGACGGTGATGACCACCAAATCCGGAACCAACCAGTTCCACGGCGTCGCCAGCGAATATTACCAATATCAGAACCTGGCGGCGCGCGGCGAGTTCGGTGTGCCGCAGCCGACCCCGGTCAATCCTTACCACGTCAACAACATGTCTTTTGCCCTGGGCGGCCCGGTGATTCCGCACAAGGAATTCTTCTTCTTTGTCGGCTATGAGCCTTACCTGTCGCTGTCGTCCAACGGCACCTCTCTAGATGGGTTTGAGGATCCGGCGTTCCTGACCTTCGCGCAGTCTGTCGAGCCCAACAGCCCCGAAGTCGCATTGATGCAGAAATACCCGGTCGCCCGCATGGTGAACGTCAAGGTTGCCGCGACGGCCGGTTCCTTGTGGAACAATACGCTGCCAACGGCAGACCAGAAGGCTTGCGCCAGTGGCGTTGGAAATGTTACTGCCTACGACAACATCTCCATCCCCTGCTCCACGCCGGTTTTCGACACCGGCAATTTCAACAGCTCCAGTTACTACAACGCTGAGCAGTACAACATCCGCATCGACAAGTACTTCAAAAAAGACCGCGCCTACGGCCAGTTTTTCCGGGACACCATCAACAACGGCGGACCGGCGGCCCGTCCGGCGTTTGCCACGACCAGCAAGTACTTTACCTTCTCTCTGCAGGGGAATGAGACGCACACTTTTTCGGCGAGCACGTTGAATGAGGCGTCCTTTGGCTACAACCGGATTGAGGGCTTCTCCCCTGCTACCGGCCTCTTCGACGTCCCGATCGTCAACGTGACCGGGCTGGGTCAGAATTGGGGAGATGGCTTTGCGGAAGGAGATTACATCCAGCACAGCTATCACTGGCGCGACGTCCTGACCCATATTGTCGGCACCCATAGCTTCAAGGCTGGATTTGAGATTTGGCGCAGCAACGACATTGCCCTGTTTGCCGGCGCCTATGACCAGCCCACTTTCCAATTCAACAACATGATCGACTTGATCGCCAACAACCCATACAGCGAGAGTGGAATCTCGTATAACCCCGTGACCGGCGCCTACGACCCCGGCAACTACGGCTACAAGGAAACCACCTCCGGCATCTTTGCCGAGGATAGCTGGAAGGTGAATCGCAAGCTGACGCTCAATTACGGCGTCCGCTACGACAATTTCGGCAATCCCTATGTGGCGCTGGCCGGAACCGTGCTGGCCAACTTCCACCTTGCTTCGGGGTCCAGCTTCGCGGACCAGGTTGCGAATGGCATCATGAAGCAACAGTCGCATGTCTTCAACAACGACATGAATTATGTATTCAGCCCGCGCGGCGGCGTGGCCTACGATCCATTCGGAAATGGCAAATGGGTGGCGCGTGGCGGCTTTGGACTCTTCCACAACGAATTCACGCTGGGCAATGCCGAGAACGGATTGAAGGGCAACCCGCCGGGATACATTGTGCCAACGTTCTATAACAACGGATCCACCGCAGCGCCCATTTTCGGCTACGGCACTCAGAATAAGCAGCCGTTCGGCTTTCCGGCTCCTGCATTTGTGGGCACGCCGCTGGACGCCAAGGGCGGCATCGCGGGCGCACAGAACGGCGTGGGCGGAACATCCCCAAGCATGTCTGCTCCTGACGCGCTGGACTGGTCGGCAGGATTGGAGCATCAACTCAGGACCAACCTTGTTGCAAGTGTCGGATACCAGGGATCACATGGTTACAATCTTGTCTCGGCTGGTGGCAACACGGGCAACACAACGTACGGCGTGGATGTGAACATATTCCCAGGCGACCTGATTCAGCACCCGGCGTTCAATTCCAACGGCGTGTGGACCGGAGACGGCATTCAAACCCGTCTCAACACCAGCTTTGGCTCTATCAACTACGCATTCAACGCAGCCTACTCGAACTACTATGCGTTCATCGTGGCGTTGAAGGGCAAGGTAGGAGCCCATGGCTTCTTGACCACCTCGTACACCCGCTCAGCCGCAAAGGACGACTGGAATAACTATCCCGAAGGTTACGTGGGCGGCGGCGGGACTTCCTACAACTTCAAACAGTTCTATAGCCCCTCGCCCTGGGACGCACCGAATCGCTTCTCGCTGGGCTGGAGCTACGATATCCCCGGCCTGACAAGAGGGAACGGCTTCACGCGAAGACTCACCTCGGGCTTCAACCTTGCGGCGACCACAATCCTGCAGTCGGGCAACCCGTTCTATGTGAACGCCGGTAACGCGCTGAGCCTGATTGACACCGCCGGTGTTACGGTAACGGCGGATAACTACCAAAGCGAGTTGGCGGCGGGGCACTTTGCCTTCGCTGGAAACAGCGGCAACTACTCCGCGGATGGCGACAACAACAATGCGCCGGACGTGGTGAGCTACAAGCAGAAATCCGACCGCAAGTCCTATCAGTATACGGGCGTTGTTGACTCCGGCATTATCACCCATTCGCAGTTTGCGCAACCGGCGTTTAACGCCTCCGGCACGGAAGGCAACGAGAAGATGAACCAGTTCCGCAACCCCGGCTATGCGGATACGGACTTTACCGTGAAGAAGACCACGGCCATTGCCGAACGCGTCAGCCTGGAACTCCGGCTCGATACATTCAACCTGTTCAACCGGGTCAACCTTAACGGTGTCGATGCCAACTACAACGATGCGAGCGCAAACTTCGGCACCACCAGTGGCACCATGTTTCCGCGCTACCTGCAGCTTGCGGCCAGGCTTAATTTCTAGCCCCCTGGCCGTGTGTTGCAGCACCAATGTCCGTGCCCCATCCTTGCGGCGTATCTGCTTCAGCCGCAAGGATGGGACGGGACACAATCACGCAGACATGGACCCGGCCGGCACCCGAGGTAATGCGAAACGCATGCTTGAGGATTTCCGCCACATACTCTTCGCGCCGCTCATGCAAAAGTTTGCCTCCTGAATCACTGCAATTGATCCGAGGGACGAGGGGAGTTCGCAACTCCGCATCGTCCCTCGAAATTCCTTGCCCGCAAATCTACCCTCATGTTTGAGAAGGATGCCATGTCAGCCACACGTCGAGTTGTGCTGAGCCTCGCCTGCCTGCTTGCGTTTTTTCCTGTAAGCTCCGCCGCGCAAACTATGGAACTGAAGAACGCGGGTGTGACTGCGGAGTTCGGCCCCACGGGGCTGGCATCGATCAGCGATAGCGAATCGGGAACGCGCGTTGATCTTGAGAAAGATGCATGGTCGCTGGTACTGGATGACCGTACCTTGCGCAGCGGCGACGGGACGCCGAAGATCAGGAAAACAACATCCGGCGACGTTGCGTACGTCTATGATTTATCGGGCTATCGAATCCAGGTAAGTTACAAACTTGCCGCAAGCTGGCGATTTGTGAGCAAGCAGATCACGGTGCTTCATGCTCCGAGCGCAAAGTACACAGTGCACAGCGTTGTTCCCTGGGATCTGACCGTGCGGAATGCCGTGACTTCCGACTACATTCCATCCACCTATGCTCCTCAATTTGGCGGGACCATCGAGCAGAGCCGCAAGTTTTTGCCGGGGAAGGACTTCGGCGCGTTCCTGCGCATGGCCGGAAGCGGAGGCGCGTTGCTGGCTGTGCAGAATCCTTTTCTCGAAGTGAAGCGTGAAGGGCAGTCGCTGACCGTGAGTTACGCGCCGGAGATGGAGTGGCAACAGGCCTGGGGAGAATTCGAAAGCGACGTCGCCTGCATCGGGACCTATCGTTTGACTGGCCATCGCAAGCCGCGCGAGATGGCGCTGGAGTGGCATCTTCCGCCCGCGCAAACACCGCAGGACGGGATGGACGAAGCTGAGATCGCCGCTTTCACCAATTGCGTGCGCGCGTTTCTGGTGGATCCAGCGCCCGAGCCGATCAGCGTGGAAGTGGGATGGACGCTCAACGATTACCAGATTGATGTGGGCGCGGAGGAGGGCCAGGCGGAATACAAGCGCATCATCGATACGGCGTCGCAGTTGGGCATCGAGACACTGCTCTATGCTCCGGGCAACTCGAGACTGGCCGATCGCAAGCAGAGCGCGGACGCATGGAGTTGGGAGTATGTTCTGTGGCTGAACCTGGGCGAGAAGATTCGCAAGGGTGAGTGGGATCCCGCGAAGGACGCAATTCCCGCCAGCGTCGAAGAGATGGTTTCCTATGCGAAGCAGAAGCATGTTGGCCTGCTCGCTTATGTTTATCCGTCCGTGCCTTTTGCGGCGAATGCGTCATGGTTGGTCAAGCGGACGGCAAAGGAGAACGACTCGTTCACGTAT
>JBEKTB010000068.1:0-18009 GCA_049516495.1 Occallatibacter sp. | reverse complement strand
AGAGGCCACCGATAACTCCCTGTAACTCGGTAAATTCCTTGACTAACTCGGTGGTCAGGTCGGCCTTGGCTAACTCGACGGCTTTCAGGAGCGCGGCTTCGTCGAAGACAACATCAGCGCCTCTTACCTTGGCTGCCAGCGCACGCGCTACGGCCAGATTGGCCTCGGTCTTCCAGTGATAACTCCCTAACTCTTTCTGGAAGGTAACGGCTTTGAGGCTTTCGACGCGGCCTGCGAGCGGCGTCTTCTGATCGAAGTCCCAGAAAAACTGGGCGTCCTTGAAGCGCGACCGGAGCACACGGGCATTGCCGTGGCGAATGACCTCGCGGCCCTTCTCGTCGGCCTCGGTGTTGAGTACGGCCAGGAAGTGCGGGGCCAACTTGCCCGACGCGTCTTCGACGGCGAAATACTTTTGGTGGTCGCGCATCACGGTGACCAGCACTTCTTCGGGGAGGGCCAGATACTCTTGCTCAAAAGTGCCCAGCACGACGGAGGGCCATTCGGTGAGATGAACGACGGTTTCTACGAGCGGTTCATCCTCGCGCCAGCGGGCGCCGGCGACGGTGCGCGTGGCGGCGTCGAGAGCCTTGCGGATGGAATGGCGGCGTTCGGCCACATCGACCACAACTTTCGCTGCGCGCAGAGATTCCTTGTAGCTCGTCGCGTGGTCAATGATCACAGGAGCTTCGCCGTGGAGCACGCGATGGCCGCGGCTCGCGTTGCCCGCGGCTATGCCTGCAATCTCCAGGGGAACGATGGCTGCGTCGAGCAGCGCCACCACCCAGCGAACCGGGCGGACAAAGCGCTCCGGCTTGGCGGCGCGCCAGTACATGTTCTTGGCCCAGTAGAGGCTCAGGGCTTCCTTGGGCAGTTCGGCTGAGAGCAACTCCGTTGCGGAGCGTCCCTTGCGCACGACCCTCGCACCCAAATACTCGCCTTTGGCATTGATGATTTTTTCAAACATGCCTTTGGCGTCAATGCGCTTCGCGAGTTCGGCTTTTGCATCAAGGTGCTTCGCAAGTTCGACTTTTGGGTCAACTAGGTGCTTCGCCGTCTCGACTTTCGGATCGACAAAATTGCGAAGTCCGCTAATATCCACGCCGGCCTTGGCGGCAAAAGCTTCGGCCGCCTTGGTGGGAGCGCCGTCTTTGAACGCCACCTTCCACGAGGGGCCGGTCAACTGCTCCTCTGTATCGGCCTGGCTCAAAAGCACACCCTCGACCAGTACGGCCAGACGGCGCGGCGTCGAGTAGGTGGTCAGTTTGGACCCGGCGTCAAGCAGCCGCTCGCGCGTGAGCAGATCATTGACCCGGCGGCCCAACTCGGCCTCAGCCCCGGCAATCATGCGGGCCGGAACCTCTTCCAGCCCAATCTCCAACAAAAAATCAGCCATAGCTTGGAATTCTTTCTGCGTATAGAGCTTTGTTACGAGGGAACAGGGATCAGGGAACAGGGATCAGAAAAGCAACCCCGACTAACTGCATCCTTCTAACTCGCTTGCTGCAATGCGTATGCCTTGGCCACGCCTACTGCGAGCGCGCGGATGCGGCCGATTACGCCCACGCGCTCGGTAACGCTGATGGCTCCGCGGGCGTCGAGAAGATTGAACAAGTGCGAGCACTTGAGCGCCAGCTCATACGTGGCCAGCAAGGGGAAGCGACGCTTCTCGACCGGGCTGGCGTCCTGGTTGGCGAACAACTCGCCGGCCTGGGCAAGAAGGGTTTGCGCCTCGGCTTCATAGAGGCTGAAATGCTCCCATAACTTGTCAATGTCGGCAAACTCGAAGTTATAGACGGAGAACTGCAACTCTTCCGCCAGGCGGACGTCGCCGTAAGTCACCGGCGCGCCGGTTTCCGGGTCGCGCGCCCAGACAATGTCGTAGATGGAGTCCACGTCTTGAAGGAACGCCGCAATGCGTTCAAGGCCATAAGTCAGCTCGGAGCAAATGGGATCGAGATCCATGCCGCCGCATTGCTGGAAGTAAGTGAACTGGGTAATTTCAAGGCCGTCGAGCATGACCTGCCAGCCGACGCCCCAGGCTCCGCCGGCTGGCCATTCCCAGTTGTCCTCTTCGAATTTGAGGTCGTGCTGACTGAGGTCGATGCCGATGGCTTCAAGAGACTGGAGATAAAGCTCCTGCACGTTGACCGGCGGCGGCTTGAGGATGAGCTGGAACTGGGTGTGCTTGAAGAGGCGGTTGGGGTTTTCGCCATAGCGGCCGTCGGCGGGACGCCGCGAGGGCTGCGCATAACCGACCCTGTAGGGCTTGGGCCCCAGCACACGCAGAAACGTCTCCGGCGACATGGTGCCCGCGCCGACCTCAACGTCATAAGGCTGCTGGAGGACGCAGCCGCGATCCGCCCAAAAACCCTGCAAGCGGAACAACAGCTCCTGAAAGGTGAGCGCGGCGGGTTTCGGATGGGATGAAACCGCGGAGGATGAAACAGTGGATAGGGGCACGGGGCAATTCTCTCTCGACGGGACTCACACGATTTTATCAGCCTGCGAGCCGCGATCAGCTTCCCAGGCGCGCCAAGGCCTCAGCGGAGTGCAGTTTGCGCTCCAGGTGGCGCTCCAGGGACTGGAGGGTGAAGCGGCGCAGGTCGGCGCCGCGGCGGCGGGTCCAGGGTTCTGCGGCAAAGGCGGAGGCCGGCGCCCGGAGCATGCGCTGCGCCAGTTGCCAGGAGTCAGCAGACAGGTCGCTCGAGTTTCCGTTGCGGTGCAGGGGGCAGAACAGGCCGTCGCCGTGGGTGTTGAAGCTGGCCTGGCCGGCTTGGAGAACCGCGCCGCAGGCGGTGCAGTGGGCGATGTCCGGCAACAGGCCCATGAGGCGCGTCATCCAGAGCTGGAAGTAGGTCAGCGGCATCCAGGGCTGCTCGACAGTGGTTTGGTCGAGAACGGCGACGAGAAGGCGGAAGACCGTTTCCTGGGGATCGTGGTCGGGCAGGGCTTCGTCCAGCACCTCGGCAAAGAAGCTGAGCACCGCCATGCGCGCGTGATCGACGGGCGCGGAGAGCGGAGAGCGCATGATTTCAAGCTGATCGAGGCGGACGAGTTCCTGGCGGGGCCGCTCGGCGAACCAGGCGCGGGCCATGGTCATCGGCTCCAGAGCCCCGCCAAAGCGCTTGCGGCTCTTGAGCGCGGACTTGGCCACGCCGCGGATGCGGCCGTAATCGCGCGTGAAAAAGCTCACGATCAGGTCGGCTTCATGGACCGGCCAGGTGCGCAGAACCACGGCTTCTGAAGTGAGCACGCTCATGCGACTCTCATTTTCGCATTGCGGAGGGGGGTGGTCGGGAGGCTACAATAATGGCAGAGGTTCCTAATGCCTACCGCAATGGTCACCTTCAACGGCCGCATCACCCTCCCCTCCGAAGTACGCAAAGAGCTTGGACTCAAGACCGGCGATAGCGTGGAATTTGTGGAAGTCGAGAAGGGGCGGTTTGCGATTTGTCCCCCGACCCACTCGAGATTAGAGATGGAGCGCCGCCAGCCGACGGTGGAGTTTGTTCCCACGTTCCGAAAGAAGAACGGGGCGATTTTGTAACCGTCTGCAGCGATCCTCAAGAAATGTGAACGGAGAATGAACCGGCGTAGGTGAACCGGGCGGGTATAGCTGTGCCCGTGAATAGACAATATACATCTCAAGCGAGGTCTCTGAGGGCCGGGAGGCCCTCAGTACAGCCGCTCTGGAGAGCGGCGCTACAATTCTTCGCATCCGGTCGGAAAATGCATGCTGAATAGCGCCCAGACGGGAACGCGCACCCCGTTGGGCGGGATGCGCGCTCGTAAAGCCTGATTCCGCGAAAAGCGCGGAACGGTCTAGCGGCCGAAGTGCGTGGCGTTCTTCTCAGTGAAGTGGGCCCACTTCTCCGGCAGGTCGTCCTGGGCGAAGATGGCGGAAACCGGGCAAGCAGGAACGCAGGCGCCACAGTCGATGCACTCAACCGGATCGATGAACAACTGGTCGGTCTCGGCAAAACCAGATTCGTCCTTCTTGGGGTGGATGCAATCGACAGGACAAGCGTCCACACAGGCGGTGTCCTTGGTGCCGATACAGGGTTCTGCAATGACGTATGCCATTCTGATTTCTCCGGGGAATTCAATCCTCGACGCTGATAGTAGCACAGGAGGCCAAAGGCTGACCTCCCTGCGCGAAATCGTGTTTTAAGATGCGGGAAGCCGAGGGGCTAGCGCTGCGCTTCCAGGGCAAGGGCTGCGTAGGCGGTGGCCGCGTCGCTCATGAACTGGCCGACGTTGGACTTGGGATCGCGATTCTTGTTGAGCGACCAGGCGGGCCATGCGCCGGTGGTTTTGTCCTGGTTGGCGGTGAGCCACTCGAGGCCGCGTCGTACGCGAGAATCGAACACCAGGTTCTCTTCAAGCGCCAGCACAACGAGGCCGGTGGCGTAGCCGTCGGAGCGGGTTTCAAGGGGAGTGTTGTCCACCCGTTCCCAGGTTCCAAGGTCGCTCAGGCTCCAGCCGCCGTCGTCCTGCTGGCGGTTGGCCAGATCGACGAGCAGTTCGCTGCGCTGGCCGCGCGTGAGCAGGCCGGGGAAGTGCGCCGCGGCCCAATATGCCGCCACCTTGTTGACCAGGGGCTGGGCGTCGTAATGACTGTTCACATAGGTGCGCAAGGCGTCGAGGTTGGGGGCGATCCTGGGGTCGTCGCGATAGTGGTCGGGCGCTTTGCCGATGGCGACGGCCATGAGCGCGGCCCAGTGGAACTGCGATTCGTCCGACTCCCAGGGCGCGTAGTTGAAGTTCTGCCAGGTCCATGCGCCGAGGTTGGGGCCGGTGCGCAACTGGAGGGCCCAGGCATTGTCGAGCGCGATGCGGGCGGTGTCGCCCAGATGGCCGCGGCGGGCGTCGTAGCCGAGCAGAATGACGGCGTTCAGAACGGATTCCGCCGCGCGCGATTCAACTTCCTTGCCGGGACCCGAGACAGCATCGCTGTAGAAGGGCTGCATCTGGCTCCAGCCGCGAACGCGCTTCTCAATGCTGGCCAGCATGGCCTGCTCCGGCGCGGGGAGGACCTGCTCGCCGAGGGCTGCGCGCAGAGCCGGCCGGGCCAGGGCGTAGGGAGCCTGGGTGTGGCAGGAGACGCAGAAAGTTCCGTGGTCCTTTTGGGCGCGATCCCATCCCTGCCACCAGACCTCGCGGGCGTCGAGGTAATGCGCGGCGGCCTGGCGATCCCATGCGGCGGCGGGAGCAGCGGCTGGCTTGTCCGCGGCCAGCGCGGGGTTGGCGCAGACACCGGCCAGAAGCAGGACCGCGGTCAGCGAACGGGCGACAAAACTGTTCTTGAACGGCTTGATGGTCCCACCTCCTGAGAGCGCTTTCGGGCTCATGTTTTACGGGGCGAGATGGGGTGTGTGGTCTCCCATCCTTGAATCAAAAAGCGATTCAATGATGGGGCACCCGAGGTTATTTTGAACACTTGAGCCGAAAAACGCTGATTTTCTACCACGTGATTTCGTGGGTTGAGTCTTGGTATCCCAGGTCCCCAAATGCGAGGAGCACCCGCAATTGGTACGAGAACAGGCGGTCAGAGACCGTGTGAGCCAGGATAAGCCAGATGGGCGGCTCAGCGAGATTTTTTTGGGAGCATGGCGGACGGACCGTTCCGGGGCGTAAGTTTGCAGCCCGGCAAATCTGCTGCTTCATTATGCACAAGCCTTGGCTGTATGCTCGAACCATGGTGCGTTTCACTGTGCTGGCGTCGGGGTCAAAGGGCAACAGCACAGTTGTCTCGGGTGGGCGGACGCGGATCCTGGTGGATGCTGGGCTGAGCTGCCGGGAACTGTTCCGGCGCATGAAGCTGGCGGGCGAGGAGCCGGAGACTCTGGACGCCATCCTCATCACTCACGAACACTCGGACCACGTGAGCGGGGTGGCTGTGACCGCGCGCAAGCTGGGCATTCCGGTGTATTTCACCGAAGGCACGCACCGCGCATGGATGCGCTGGCTGACGCCGCGCCGGCAGATGAGCTATGCGCAATGGATGGAACAGTGCCGCAAGCAGGCTGCGGAGCGCCAGGCGGAAGCCGATGCGGCAGAGGCAGAGTGTGAGGCGGACGAGGAGCAGGCGATGCCGTCCGGCTCGTCCGTTGACGGAATTGACCCGAATGGAGCCGCGGACGTACCGTGCGAGCTGGTGCAGCCCGATGCGGCCGCGGAGCCAGTTGCGGGACAGCCGCCGTCGCGCAAGGAAGACCTCACGTGGCTGCCGGCGGTGGAGTATTTCGAGGCGGGCCAGCCGTTCGAGATCGGGGACATCGCCGTCAGTCCGTTCACCATTCCCCATGACGCCGCCGACCCGGTGGGCTTCGTGTTCCAGGCCGAGGGGGTGCGGATGGGTGTTGCCACCGATCTCGGTTACATTCCGCCCAACGTGAAGGCGCAGCTCAAGGGGTTGGATTTGCTGCTGCTGGAGTCGAACCATGACCTGGAGATGCTGCGGGACGGCCCCTACCCGTGGTCAGTGAAGCAGCGGGTGTTGTCCCGGGTGGGCCATCTGTCGAACGAAGCAGCGGCTGGATTCCTGGAAAACGGATACGACGGCCAGGCCGCCTACGTGATCCTCGCGCATCTGTCTGAAAGCAATAATCTCCCCGAACTGGCGCGGGTGACGGCGGAGCGCGCCTTGAGCGGCCGGCCGAGCCTGCTGGCCAACCGACTGTTGCTGGCAGAGCAACACGAACCGCTTTCGGCTATTTACTTTTAGATAAAGTTCGCTACACTAGAGGATACGGGCATCACTCTGTACCAGGCAGATGGGCAAGGGAGACACCAGGGCATTTCGTCCTGGGCGAGGCTAAGCTGAGCGGCCGGTGACCCTGAATCCGGGCCGGACGGTTGAGCATCCAATAGTGGGAGCCTCCCGTTGCCGCGTGGGCCGCGCAAATGCATGGCGGTCGAACACATCCTTTGCAAAGTGAGTCTTTCATTTATGGCAAGTACCCAATGTACAGACAGAGTCGTAGGCGCCATTCTGGCAAACTGGCGATATGACATCTCGGGGATTTACCCGGAGATGCGCAAGGACTACGAACAACATTTCGCCGAATGTCCCCATTGCCGCGCCCGGCAGAAGTTTCACCGCAGCCTGGATGTGACGCTTGCCGTTCTCACTTCGCTGGCGGTGTTCTTCTTCCTCTTCGCGCTGGCGGTGCTGAAACACATCAAGCCGTTGGAACATGTAGCGTTCAACGTCTTTGGGCTGGATATCTCCGATATGTATCACATGCTGGTTTCGGCCGGCATCGCGGGGCTTTGTTTCTCGTTGATTGCGCTGGGGCTGGTGCTGATGGCCACGCCTGCTTCTTCCTATCTGGGCGGCATTGCGGTGGAGCGCGCCAAGTTGATTGAAGAGCGCCTGCCCGCAGCCATCAAGTCACTGCGCCCGCGCTAAAGGAAATTCCGCGCTACCAACCACAAAGGCCTCCTGAGCATAGGAGGCCTTTGTGCGTGCGTGGGTGTGCACGGGAAGCGGGTTCGGGGGAAAAATACAAAAACGGCGCGTGGGAGGAACGGGACATGAGCAGCTTACCCCTCCGGGCGGATTCGGGTGCAGGCGCCGCGCATGCTTGTTTGACTTGGTCAGCGGCGGAAAAGGCCGTAGCCAGGAGAGCCTTCGACCTGGCGCTTGCCAGAGAATTGGCGGCCGTGGTTCGGGAGGTCCGTGAGAGGGCCGCAATGCTCGAAGAGTCTTCCGAGTTGTGGGAGTTGGAACGGTTCCTGACCCATCGCCGCGAAGAGATCGATCGCAAGTACGACTACCGCTACTCCGTTCTTCCGCTGGTCTTTGCGACTCTTCTGCGGGAAGCCCGCCTGAGCGAAGAGGACCTGAACGGCCTGAGCCCGGACAAACTTGAAGTCATCCGGCTGATTGCATCGTTGTAAGGACCTGTCCCGACTCGTTGCCGCGGCCCACGGCGTCGACTACCCAGATTCCAAGAACGCGACCAGGCTTGCGACCTGGGCCTGTCGAGATCGCCGAGAGACGAGACGCTCAGTGCGGGCCAAAGGGGGCGCCAAAGGCCAGCCTGGCGAGGCGGAGATAGGTGCCTGGACGGAGGATGTCGCTTGAGCTTGCATCGCGGTCGTCCCACTGAAAGTGCAATTCCCGGAAGACCCATCTGTCTTCGCTGCGCGTCAGTACGGCTGATATGCGCACCGGGCGATCCGATTTTTTGAATTGGACAACGCCGACGCTGGCGATCCAGGCCACATCTCCGGAGGACCAGATGACGGAATCGTCGACGGCAAAGCGGAAATCTCCCCAGCCCTGCCAGTCATTTCGAATGAACTCAGTTGCTGCCGGATAGCCTCGCGCCCATTCGGCGGCGTCTGTACCCTGGATGAGAATATCGCCATTCTTCGCGAACAATCGATTCATGAAGGAGTCAATTTTCTTCGGGTCGCGCTGGATGTACCCGTCCTGAAATGCCCTCAATGCAGCGAGAACGCCGGAGCGCACCTGGGGCGGCGCGTCCCCCGCTTGCTGCAGGTACTGCTTGCGGGCTTCACTGGAAGCGGAACTCTTCAGGTGCAGGGAGGAAATGAATCCGGAAGCAAAGCCGCCCAACACCAGCAGGGCGGCCACCAGTACAGGGATGATCTTCTTGCGATTCGACCCGAGTCCCACGTGCGCTTTCTCCCAAGGCAAAAAACCGTGACCTACTAAGAGACACGGAAAAGAGTCCCCCCGCGGGCATGTTGGGGTGACAATCCATAGAAGTGGCAAAAGAAGCTTCGATGGGGTGGAGGATAGCACAGTTCAACCTCACGGGGATTCACTCCTCTTCAAACGGCCTTACCAAAGGACAAAATTCCGTGTGACTCGCGTGCGCATGGGGAGATGCAAATAGCCCGGATGGAAAACCAATAAGTATCGAGTTATAAGGGGCGGGCCTTCAAGATGATTCGAACTGGGGAAGGGCGAATTGCAAAGAGGTTGTAATTAGGTGTGAGTTAGAACACAGAAAAGGCGAAGCCGCGTGGCTTCGCCTTTTTTATCCGAGTTATGGCTGGAGTTACTTCACAAGCGGCACGCGCAGGTCGCCGCCGGTCATCTGTTTGGGCAGGCCCAAATCGAGAATGTTGAGGAGCGTGGGCGAGATGTCGCGCAGGGACCCATCGGGGCGCAGGCGATAGCGGGGGGCTTCTTCAGAGACGTAGATCATGGGCACGGGGTTGGTGGTGTGCGCGGTGTGCGGAGCGCCGGTGACCAGGTCCACCATCTGCTCGGCGTTGCCGTGGTCGGCGGTGATGAGCCAACTGCCGTTCTTCTCGCGGATGGCTTTGTAGATGCGGCCTAACTGCGCGTCAATGGCTTCAATTGCCTTGATGGTCGGTTCCAGTTTGCCGGAGTGACCCACCATGTCGGCGTTGGCGAAGTTGGACACAATCAGGTCGAAGGTGCCGTCGTTAATAGCTTTCACGATGGCGTCGCCAATGGCCTCGGCCTTCATTTCGGGCGCGAGATCGTAGGTGGCGACCTTCAGCGACGGAATCAGCACGCGATCTTCGCCGGGGAAGGGCGTCTCAATGCCGCCGTTGAAGAAGTAAGTTACATGGGCGAATTTTTCCGTCTCGGCCACGCGCAGGTTGCGGAGTTGGTGCTGGGCCAAAACGTTGGCCAGGATGTTATCGAGCGACTCCGGAGGCATGATGAGCGGCAACTCATAGAGTTTGTCGTACTGGGTCATGCAGAGATAGAAGAGGTTCTTCGGAATCTCGGTGCGGGGAATGGCCTGATCGAGCGCTTCCCAGCCATCCAGATCGCGGCCGCCTTTGGCCAGGCCGCTTTCACGCGTGAGCACGCGAGTAATTTCGCGAGCACGGTCGGCGCGGAAGTTGAAGTTGATGCACACGTCTTCGTCGCGAATCTGCGCAACCGGCTTGCCCGCGGCATCGACGACCACGAAGGGGATGATGAATTCGTCGGTGACGCCGTTGTTGTAACACTCCGTCATGCGCGCGCCGGGGTTGGGGTAGGCGCCGCCCTCGGATTTGCCGGGGACCATGGCGTCGAATGCCTTGCGCTCGCGCTCCCAGCGCTTGTCGCGGTCCATGGCGTAGTAGCGGCCGTGGACGGAGGCGATTTTGCCCACGCCGTATTCGCGCATCTTCTGCTCGAGCTGCGCGATGTAGGTTGCGCCGGAGCAGGGCGGGGTGTCGCGGCCGTCCATGAAGCAGTGGACGAAGACGCGATGCAAACCGTATTCGCGCGCGGTGCGCAGCAGGGCGTAGAGATGCTCGAGCTGCGAGTGGACGCCGCCGTCCGAGCAAAGTCCGAAGAGATGCAGTTGGCGTCCGGCTTCGCGGGCGTGTTTCATGGCCTGGACGATGGCCGGAATCTTGACGAACTCACCTGACGCGATAGCGGCGTCGATGCGCGTGATGTCCATCTGCACGATGCGGCCGGCGCCGATGTTCAGGTGGCCCACTTCGCTGTTGCCCATCTGTCCGTCGGGCAGTCCCACAAAGTGGTCCGAGGCCTGGATCAGGGTGTTGGGATACTCGCGCAACAGCTTGTCGTAGGTGGGCTTTTTGGCCAGCGCAATGGCGTTGTTCGAGGTTTCGGCGCGATAGCCCCATCCGTCGAGGATGGTTAAAACGAGGGGACGCTTGTAGATGGACACGTAGAAAACACCTCAGATCAAATCGAAATTCTCTTCCCTAGGATAACGTGCCAAGGCTGTCCACCGTGCGTGGCTTGCGTCACAGGCTGCCTCAGGGCTCCGCTGTTAGGACTATCGAGCAAGCCTGTTGTTCGCGCAAAAGCAAAGGGAGGAAGCCGAAGCTTCCTCCTTTTTCGTCCGCTGCAACGCTGCTGTTGATCCCGGGCGAAGCCAGTTGGCCGCACCGCAGGTGCTTAGTCGTTGTAGTTGAGGCCTTCAAGGCCGAGATAGACGGCCCCGGAGCCCAGTTCCTCTTCGATGCGGAGGAGCTGGTTGTACTTGGCGATGCGGTCGGTGCGGCTGACCGAGCCGGTCTTGATCTGGCCCACGCCGGTGGCGACGGCCAGGTCGGCGATGAAGGTGTCTTCGGTTTCGCCGGAACGGTGGGAGATGACCGAGGTGTAGCCGTAGCGGCGGCCCAGGTCGATGGCTTCCAGGGTTTCAGTGATGGTGCCGATCTGGTTGAGTTTGATGAGGATGGAGTTGGCTGCGCCCTCTTCGATGCCGCGCTGCAGCCGCTTGACATTGGTGACGAAGATATCGTCGCCAACCAACTGGATGCGACCGCCGAGCTTGTCGGTCAGGATCTTCCAACCCGCCCAATCGTCCTCGGCGAGACCGTCTTCGAGAGAGACGATGGGATACTGGCGGGTCCAGTTGTCGTAGAAGGCAACCATCTCTTCGCTGGAGAGCTCACGCTTGTCGCTCTTCTTGAAGACGTACTTGCCGGTTTCCTTGTTGTAGAACTCGCTGGAGGCCGGATCGAGGGCGATGGCGATCTGCTCGCCGGGCTTGTAGCCGGCCAGTTCGATAGCTTCGAGAATGAGCTCGATGGCTTCGGAGTTGGACTTGAGCGAAGGAGCAAAGCCGCCCTCGTCGCCGACGGCGGTGTTGTAGCCCTTCTTCTTGAGCACGCTCTTGAGGGTGTGGAAGGTCTCGTCGGCCCAGCGCAGGGCCTCAGAGAAGCGCTCGGCGCCCACGGGCATGATCATGAACTCCTGGAAGTCCACGTTGCTGTCGGCATGCGCTCCGCCGTTGAGCACGTTGAGCATGGGGGTGGGGAGCACGGAGGCGTTGACGCCGCCGAGGTAGCGGTAGAGGGGAATCTCGAGCGTCTGCGCGACGGCCCGGGCGGCGGCCATGGAGACGGCGAGGATGGCGTTGGCGCCCAGCTTGGCCTTGTTTGGCGTGCCGTCCAGGGCGATCATGGTCTGGTCGATGAGGCGTTGATTGGCTGCGTCCAGGCCCTCGAGTTCGGGCGCAATGATGGTTTCAACATTGGCGACGGCCTGCAGCACGCCCTTGCCCAGATAGTGGCTCTTGTCCCCGTCGCGCAGTTCCACGGCCTCATGCTCGCCGGTGGAAGCGCCCGAGGGCACAATTGCACGGCCCAAAGCGCCGCTTTCCAGGATTACGTCTGCTTCCACGGTAGGATTGCCGCGCGAGTCAAGGACTTCGCGCGCACGGATGGCAACAATTTCAGTCATATCGGTCCTCATGATGCGATGCAGCAGCCGGTCATTCAGTTGGGGACGGCGATCCACGGCAAGCGCTTCTCCGGCAGCGCTTTGAATCGTGTTCAGAAGCTCTTGCACGATCGGACTCTCCTCTCCGTCCAACGCTAAAAGGGTGGATGTTCCCTAGGGATTCTAGCAAACCGGGCGTCGTAAACCTGTGTAATCGTGGACGCGTAGGGCCCGGATGGCCGCCGGGTCTCAAGTGCGGAACTGGGAAGGTTGCCTTTGTTGATTCGTAGCGGCCAAGGCACCTGGCCGGTCAGTCAGTATGGTACTCCGCGCGGATCCGCGTTAGCCTGATACTGGGTGAGCTGGCGCGCGGCGATCTTTTGAAAAGTGGCCGCGCAACTCTGCCGCCCCGGCGGGGTTTGAAGTTAGAGGGAACGTTCTGCCCGCGCGAGTGAAGAAGGAGAATTCAATGAACCGGCCGATTCTTGTGTGCGCCTTGATGTTGATGGCCACTGCCGCTTTGGGAGCGCAGGAGGCGAGCCAGTCCAGCCCCTATCAAGGGACCTCAACGCCGCCTGCGGATGACACGATCGAAACCTCCAGCCAACCCCAGGCCAAGCCTCCGGCGGGGCAGCCAGCCGCTCCCGAGCAGGCGCAGCCCGCGCCTGCGGCCCAATCCCAACCCCAGCCTCCGTATCAACCCCAACCCAGTCCGGTCGATCCCTCGGTCAACTATCAGGATCCCGACGGCGGAATTGTGCAGGGACAGCGGAATGCGTCCGGGCAGGCCGCATTGACCGATCGCTACGCCGCCGACCCGGACGGGGACATTGTGCACCCGCACCCTCTGCGCCCCGGCGAATTGCAGGAAGGTACCGCGATCCGCGTCCGGCTGCTGGAGCGACTTTCGACTCGCACCACCGAGAAGGGTGAAGTCTTCCGCAGCCGTGTGGGTACGGATGTGCTTCAGGGCGGCCAGGTGCTGATTCCCGCCGGATCGGAGATTGACGGCCGGGTGGTGGAGGTTTCGAGCGGTCATGCCGGCGGCAGGGGTACGATGCGCCTGCGGCCGGAGACGGTGATTCTGCCCGATGGCTCCCGCTTTCACCTGAATGCGGAGGTCACCGGAACGCCGGGCTCCAGGACCCACGTGGGCGGCGAAGGCACCATTCTTCCCGATTCGCGACTGAAGCGCGATGGAATTGAATATGGCGGAGCGGTGGCGGCCGGCGCGACGACAGGCGCGATTGTGGGCGGACCGGTGGGTGCGTTGACCGGCACCCTGATCGGCGCGGGCGTGGTGACGGTGCACCTGCTGGTCAGCCATCCGCAGGCGGTTCTGGAGCCGGGTACCAGCATGGTGTTCACCACGACCGATCGGCTGAACCTGGTGCGGGAGACATCGAGCTTGAAATAGGGGTTTTCGAAGGCCGGAAAGTGGCTGCGGAGCTTTATGGACACTGCTGTCCATTCGATTGGGGATCCCCGGCTTTGCCGGAGTGGCAGTAGAAGTTCGAGATTTACGGGAGTCGCTCCCGGTTTGTATTTTTCCATTCTTCTCGTAAAAACGTCAGAAGGGCGCAGTTCATTAGCGCCGTCCCTGTGGGACTCCGGATGAATTACTGGTTTCGCCAACCCCACGCTGAAGCGCGGGGCTGACAATCACTGCACCCACGGCGCGGGGATGGGCTCCCGCCTGCTGAACTCACTTGACCGGGGCCCAAGTCGGGGACGGTTTATTGATCCGGCCCTTGAAAGAGTGTTGCGCCTTCCCACCCATTTCGCGATAAAACCTGCGAAATGGATGGGGCACGGTGCTTCTATTTGAGGGCCGGATCAATATCGCTGCGGGGAGTAGCGAAAAGCCGACGCTTCATCGCTGCTTCGCGGAACCGAATGCCCGTACGCAACGTATCACTCTCCAAGCGCCCTCCCTCGGCGTCCAAACATCATGCAGACGTTTTCTGACACTCTCGGACAGGTTTTTCGCGCCATCATGGCCAACAAACTGCGCAGCTTCCTGACCATGTTCGGGATTGCCTGGGGGGTGGGGTCGCTGCTGGTACTTGTCGGCCTGGGCGAGGGCTTCCGCTCCGGCCAGCACCGGCAACTGGCCACCTTTGGCAACGACCTGGTAATGATGTGGGACGGCACCATCCCGGCCCTGGCCAACCAGCACACCGGGATGCGGCCCTACCAGTTCACGCTGGGCGACGAGGCCGCGCTGCGCACTCTGCCGCAGTTGCGCGCGGTGACCGCGATCCTGAGCCGCAACGATCTTTACGAAGTGAGCGCCTACGCCAACACATCGAGCCAGGTGTGGGGCGTTGAGCCGAACTACCCGGACATTCGGTTTATGCCGCTTGCCGAGGGGCGCTTTTTGGACGCCAACGACCTGACGGAACGGCGGCGCGTGGTGGTGCTGGGGTCAAAGAGCGCCACGCTGCTGTTTCCCGGGCGGCCGATGCTGGGCGAGACCATCACCATCAACGACGTGAGTTTCACGGTGGTGGGCCGCGTGAGCACCATCAGCCGGGGCAACAACGATGGCGACAACCAGAAGGTCTATATCCCGCTCAGCACCATGCAAGAATTGTTTGCCATGAAGGGCGACAATGTGGCGCGCGACGCGTTGACCTCGATCCAATATCAGCCCACGACCAAAGGCGACACCACGACGGCTGTTCCCGCGGTGCATCGCGTGATCGGCGAGCGGCACGGCTTCGATCCCGCGCTGAAGGACGCGTTCAATGAGTGGGACACCATCGAAGAAGAGCACATGATCGGCGCAATCTTCAACGCCATGGACGTGTTCCTGGGCGGGGTGGGGATTGTGACGCTGGGGCTGGGCGCGGTGGGGATTATCAACATCATGCTGGTTTCAGTGACCGAGCGGACGCGCGAGATCGGATTGCTGAAGGCTATCGGCGCTACCAAGAGCAGCATCCTGGCGCAGTTTTTCTGGGAGGGGCTGCTGCTGACCGGGATCAGCGGGCTGATCGGGATTGCGGTTTCTGCGGGTTTCATGTGGGTGTTGCAGCAGGGGCTGACGGGCAAAATGCCGGGTTGGGATCCGCCGCGGCTGGTGCCCTGGTCGGCCGGGCTGGCCCTGGGAGCGCTGGTGCTGAGTGGCGTGGCGGCCGGGCTGTATCCCGCGAGCAAAGCGGCGCAGATGGATCCGATCGAGGCGTTGCGGCGGGAGTGAAGAGAACAGGGGACAGGGAACAGGGAGCAGAGGACAGGGAACTGTTCGCTGTCCACTTTTCACTCGAGAGGCTGATTTATGTTGAAGGACATACTGGGACAGGCGTGGGAGGCGATGGTGTATAACCGGCGCCGCACCGCCATCACCATGATCGGCATGGCCTGGGGCATCGCCACGGTGGTGCTGCTGCTGGCCTATGGCGCCGGGTTCAGCCGCGCCATTGAGGCCATCTTTGCGCAGTGGGGCACCAACATCGTCGGCTACTTTCCCGGCCGCACCAGCGAACAGGCGGGCGGCGACAAGGCGGGCGTGAAGGTGCGCTTCACGCTGGACGATGTGGATCGCACGACCAATAGCGTTCCGGGCGTTTACCATATTTCGCCGGTGGTGTGGAAAGACGTGGCCGTGCAGAACGATCTGCACACGTACACATGGACCGCTAATGGTGTTCGCGCCGAATTTCAGGACATCTGGAAGCTGGACACCGACCAGGGGCGCTTCTTCAACGAGGCGGAGGATCAACAGCGGGCGCACGTCTGCGTGATCGGGTCCGAGGCCAAGACAAAGCTGTTCAGTGGCGGCTGGGCTCTGGGCGAGACCATCCGCATGAACGGCGTGATCTTCACCATCGTGGGGGTGCTGAGTCCCAAGATGCAGGAGGGGGACAACGACGACCGCAACCGGCAAATCTATGTGCCCTTCAACACCATGAGCGACCTGAAGGACACGATGTACCTGGACGGCGTGTGGTTCAACTATCGCGGCAACCACGAATTGATTGAAAAGAGCCTGCGCGAGACCATGGGCGCGGCGCACCACTTCAAGCCCACGGACCACAACGCCATGTACGTGGCCAACCTGATGACCCAACTGGCGCAGTTTCACATTCTGTCGATTGCGTTGCAGGTGCTGCTCTCGATGGTGGGTGCGCTGACGCTGGGCATTGCCGGGATTGGGCTGATGAACATCATGCTGGTGGCGGTGCAGCAGCGCACCCGGGAGATCGGCGTCGAGAAGGCGCTGGGCGCGCGCAGAAGCCACATCCTCACGCAATTCCTGGCCGAGGCGTTGGCCATCACGGGGGTGGGCGGGCTGAGCGGCATTGCGCTGGCCTACCTGGTGTCGCTGGTGGTGGGGCGCATTCCGTTCTATAGCGCGCTGGCGCAGCACGCCGAGGACGCGGACATCCGCTTGATCATCTCGCCCGCCTCGGTGATTGTGGCTACGGTGATTCTGGCCATTACGGGCCTGGTCAGCGGCATGATTCCGGCTATCCGCGCGGCCAACCTGGACCCGATTGAGGCGCTGAGGTACGAGTGAGGCAGGGAACAGGGGACAGGGGACAGGGGACAGGGAACAGGGAACAGATGCTCTCGGCTGGGGAAGTGTATTGCCCCCCAAGTCGTCAACCATCTGTTCGTGACACAACAGTCGGTTCTCGTGGAGTTTTCTGATCCCTGTTCCCTGATCCCTGTTTCCTCGTCTCACACCGGCGGCATGGCGTCCACCACCGGCACGCCGGGCGGGGGCGTGAAGTGGAATGTTTCCGCGGGGATGGCGGCGTTGGGCTGTTCGCCGGTGAAGGTGAAGCGGGTGAGCGCGCCGTCGGTTTCTTCCATCTCGATGGCGACGATGGAGCCGTCCGCGGTTACCGTGAGCGCAAGGCGGCTGACGCGTTTTTCCTGGCCTTTGGGCTGACCGGTGAGCGTGAAGCGGCCGTTAGGCGCGGGCGTGAGCGCGAGGTGGGTCAGTTCCTTTTCAAGCTCCGTGTGACCGAGCAGAAAACGCAGGGGCGAGCGCAGGTCGTCCAACTGTTTGGCCGGGATGCGCTGGACCTGCGAGTCGCCGCGGGCGTAGAACCAGGCGTACTTGCCGTCGAGCACGAACAGTTTGCCGGCCGGCGAACTGTAGTCCCACTTCATGCGGCCGGGCTTGACAAGCAGCAGCGTGCCGCTTTCGGTGCGCCTCATTCCCAGGCCCTCGTAGTTCTCGGTAAAACCGGCTTTGAGGGAGTGTAACTGGTTGTAGCGGCGATCGACGCGCTGGGCCAAATCCTGCGCGTTGACCTGCGGGGAGCTTTGCGCTGCCGAGCGTTGGGGAGCGCAGAAACAGATAATGATCAGCGCGGCGGCGAGCAGAGATCCGCCGCGCTCAAAGAGTCGGCTTGCGGTCATTGCAGTGACTGCGTGCAGTTGGTGGCGCCGGCCGGATCGGCCTTGATGGTGCCGAACTGGTCACTGCAGAAGCCCCGGTTGCCGGTCTGGCCCACGGTCTGCGGAACGGCGAAGACCTGGTAGCCGGTGATGCGATCCGTACCGCTGAGGTTCACCTTGGTGCAATTGTTGATGGTGAAGATGTAGCCGGACTTGACTCCCGAGGTGAGATCGCCCTGCAGCATCTGCGACGCGGCCGGGGTGGGCGGGCCGGACTTGGGATCGCCGCCCAGGGCGGTCAGCGAGCAGGCGTAGCCGTTGGACGGGAAAGTCGACTCGTACTGCAATTGCGCCTGGGAGATGGCCCGGATGGACTGGATGGCCGAGGTCTCGTTGGCCTGCTTTTTAAGGCTGCCGATGGTGGGAATCGCCATGAGCATCAGGATGAGGATGATGGCGATGACGATCAGCAACTCCATCAGCGTAAAGCCGTTGGG
>JBEKTB010000067.1:0-18236 GCA_049516495.1 Occallatibacter sp. | reverse complement strand
ATCTCCCCGTCGAGGCCGTCTTCCACAACCTCATGCTGGTTTCCATCCGCAAGAGCTATCCCGGCCAGGCGCGCAAGGTGATGAATGCCATCTGGTCGCTGGGCCAGGCCATGTTCACCAAGTGCATCGTGGTGGTGGACGAAGACTGCGACGTGCAGAATGTGGCCGAAGTCGTCCTCCGCGTGGCCAACAACATCGACCCCGAGCGCGACATCCAGTTCACCCTCGGTCCCGTCGACTCGCTCGACCACTCCTCGCGCCTGCCCAACTACGGATCGAAGATGGGCATTGACGCCACGCGTAAATGGAAAGCTGAAGGATTCGACCGCCCCTGGCCCGCCATGATCGAGATGGATCGCGCCACCAAGGCCAAAGTTGACCAGCTTTGGGCCAAGCTAGGGCTGTGAGAGTAACGTGCGAACCCGGGTCCCAGGCAAATGGGACCTCCGCCTTGGTAGAATCCCGTGAGGTCGGAGCATCTGCATGCCTATGCAAATCTTGAACCGCTGCGTTGCCACGACGGTGCTGGGTTTGGCCCTGGCGACGGTTTGCGCTCATGCGACCGAGCCACTCGGCCTCGATCTTCACGGCGCTCCCATTCGCAGCCTTGCCCGTCCGGGCGTGCGCGTAGTGGTGCTGGTCTTCGCCGCCAGCGACTGCCCTATCTCCAACCGCTATATTCCCGAAATCGCGCGCCTGGCCCGCGAATTCTCCCCGCAAGGCGTTCGCTTCTGGTGGGTTTATCCCAACGCGGACGACACCGCATCGGTGGTCGAGCAGCACAACCGGGACTTTTCCATCCCCGAAACCCCGGCAATGGGCACCCTGCTCGACGCGAAACAGACCCTGGTCGCCATGGCGCATGCCACCACCACCCCCGAGGCGGTCATCTTTCTGGTTGAGGGCAGCCAATTGCGCGAGGTCTACAACGGCCGCATCGACGACCGCTACATTTCCCTTGGCCAGGAGCGCCCCCAGCCGGAGCATCACGATCTTGAGGCGGCCATCGCGGCAGCCCTGGCCGGCAAGCCCATCCCCCAGCCCGCGGGCCGTCCGGTCGGCTGCTCCATCGTCTTTTTGCCCAAATGAAGACTCTGCGCATCGCGGCGGCTGTGCCGGTTCTGGCGGCAATCCTGGCCTTTCTATCCCGAACGCCGCAGGGAACGTACGCGGCCGCGGCAAAACCGGATCCCGCTCCAGCAGCAGTACGCCTCGCAATTTCGACCATGGGTCAGCAGCCCTCAGCGCCAGCCGCCTCCGCCACTCCCCAGGAGACCTGGAGCCGCGACATTGCACCCCTGCTCTATAAAAACTGCACCACCTGCCACCATCCCGGAGGCGCTGGTCCCTTCAGCCTGCTGACTTACTCCGATGCCCGCCGCTGGGCTCCGCAAATCCGCATCGTTACCCAGTCCCGTTTCATGCCGCCGTGGCTGCCTGAGCCCGGCTACGGCGATTTTGCCGATGTCCGCCGTCTCAGCGACCGCGACCGGGAACTCCTCAAGCGCTGGATCGATGGCGGCGTGCCCCAGGGCGACCCCAAGAACGCGCCGCCTCCACCCCATTACGACGCCACCTGGCAGCTCGGCAAGCCCGACCTCATCCTCAAAGTCGCTCGGCCCTTCGCCCTTCCCGCCGGTGGCACGGACGTCTTTCGCAACCTCATCCTGCCCTATCCTTTGCAGCAGACCCACTACGTCCGCGCGATGGAGATTCTGCCCACCCCGGCCTCGGTCGTCCACCACGCCAACTTGCTGATTGACCGCACCGCCAGCCTGCGCCAGGCCCACCCGGATGACTGGCAGGACGGCGTGCCAGGCATGGAGTTGCTGATGGATGCCGGCAATCGCTTCGATCCCGACAGCCACTTCCTTTTCTGGAAGCCCGACACGCGGGCACTGATTGAGCCCGATGGAATGCCCTGGCGCCTGGACCCCGGAAACGATCTGGTCCTGAACATTCACCTCAGGCCTTCCGGCAAGCCCGAGACCGTCACGGCCGAGCTGGCTCTCTACTTCACCCCCGACCCGCCCGTCCACCAGCCCATGCTGCTGCAACTGGACCGCGACGACGCCCTGGACATTCCTCCGGGTGACGCCAACTTCGTGGTCGAGGATTCGCTCACCCTCCCCGTGGATGTACAGGTCCTCGGCATCTATCCCCACGCCCATTACCTTGGTCGCGATATGCAAGGTTGGGCCATCCTGCCCGGCGGCGAAAAAAGGTGGCTGGTGTGGATTCGCGACTGGGACATCAATCGCCAGAGCGTGTATCGCTACAAGCAGCCGCTTTTCCTGCCCAGGGGAACTGAACTCCACATGCGCTACACCTATGACAACTCGCCGGCCAACGTGCACAACCCGCACACGCCACCTGTCTGGACCCGCGCCGGCAACCGCTCGGACGACGAAATGTCGCACCTCTGGTTGCAGGTGTTGCCGGTGAACACGCCTGTCAACGGTCCTGACCCGCGCCTGCTGCTGGAAGAAGCGTGGATGCGCAACCGCCTGAAAAAATCCCCGCAGGATCGCGTGAGTCTGTATAACCTGGCCGCCGCTCTTGCCGGGCAGGAAAAATTCGCCGACGCAGTCTCCGTTTATCAGCAGGAATTGCACCTCGAACCTGAAAATCCACGCACCCTGACCGCACTGGGCGCGGCTCTGGAAGGCGCGGGCGATTGGCGGCAGGCAAAGCAGCGCTATCAAAGTGCGATCGCGGCCGCCTCCGGGAACCATTCCAGCGCTTGCGACGCGCGCTTCGACCTGGCAAACCTGGAACTGCGCCACGAAGAGCTCTCGAGTGCGGAGACGGACTTTCGCGCGCAACTCAAGTTTTGTCAGGAGGATGCGGAGACTCATGCCGGCCTGGCTGCGACCCTGGCCGAGGAGGGCCAGACTGACGCCGCTCGGGCTGAGTTTCGTCGTGCCCTCGCCCTCGACCCGGAGAATCTGCCGGCACTCTCAGGTCTGGGAGGCATCGAACTCGAGGCGGGACACACCGATCAGGCCATTCGTCTCCTGGCGGAGGCGGTTCGCATCGATCCTTCGTCCGCCGACGGCCACGAGCAGTTTGCCCGCGCTTACGCGCAATCGGGCGATCTCAACAGCGCGCTCAAGGAACTGCGCCAGGCTGTGCAACTGAAGCCGGAGTACCCCCCGCTGCACTCGGCCTTGTCTCAGTTGCTGGCCGCTACGGGAAGCCTTCATGAGGCCATCGAAGAACAACGGATCGCCCTGCGGCAACTCGAAGACGACGCCGACGGCTGGAACAATCTGGGCGCGCTGGAGGCCCGCTCCGGCGAAACCGCGGCCGCCCGCGCGGACTTCGAACATGCCCTGCGCCTCAACCCCGATCACGCCCAGGCCAAAGCAAATCTCGCCCGCCTCCAAGGCCGGAACTGACTCGCGATTCGGTCGACCCGCAGCCAGCAGCGCCCGTCTCCCCCAGGCCGCCTCTGTTATATCTAAACCCATGCGTGACGTCATCCGCGGACCCCTCGCCGCTTTGCTCATAGCCGTGCTGGGGGCCGCAACTCATCTGTGTGCCCAGCAGGCGGCGGAGCCTTTTCGCTGGATGGACTTTCACTCCCCGAAAGACCAGGACATTATCGTCTGGGTCGAGCGCTCCCTGGCCGCCGAAAAATGGACCGCCATCCGCGAAATCGGCGTCGAATACGACGCGGCGCTGGTCGTCACCACCCTCCGCGCCACTCCCCAATCGGCAGCCGGCATGGACACCTTCACGGTGTGGAACGCATCGCTCACCAACCATGGAATTACGCCCCTGCTCCAGGGCGTAAACCTGCGCCTGCTCGACACCCTGAACTTCGCCGAGGGCGCGCCGCCCGAATTGGGAGCTATCTACGACGGCTGCAACCAGTGTGCGGCCTCCACGTTCTTCACGTCCTTTCACTATGACTTTTCGCAGCACACCTGGGCGGCCCGCTGGATGCGCGGCGGCCAGGCCGTGCCCATCTGGACCGCGAATGTTCCCCCCGGCGTCTCCCTGACCCAGGTCTACGCCGTGATGTCCGAGCCGAACGGAACCCAGTTCATAGGTACCTGGAGCCACTTCGATTACGGCAGCGTAAAGCCGCCCGAGGATTTCGTCTACCGCTACGACCTTGACCCGTTTCACGGTCTGGATCGGACCCAGATCCTCAGCGGCAAGGACGCCGCCTCCATCGAGCAGCAACTCTGCCGGGCGCAGGATGCCGGCTCCGGATCGGGGCTGGCTCTGCAGCGCGGGCAGGATTCTGCGCTTTGTCAGCAGATGATTAAACCGCGCTACGAGCGCAAGCCCGTCACCACCCCGCCAGCCAACAACCATGGCCGTTCCGTACCTCCCGGCTCCCGGCCCGCGGGCTGATTCTGTGCCGGTTAACCCGTCGCTCAAGTAGACGGGTGAGGCTCAAACCGCATCCAACCTCACTGGAGAGTGATATGAGCCGTTTTTCAAGATTTGAACGTTTGCTGCTGCTTTCTCTCGTAGTGGTACTTTGCGCTGCCGGATGCCAAAAGAGTCAGACCCCCGCCGCCAACCAGGCGAGCACGCAGGACCAGGCGTCTGACCCAGCTGCGGCCAATTTGGCTCCGGTCGAGGCGGCTTCGAACCCAGCCACGCCCAGTGCTCCAGCCAGTTCTGCTCCATCACAAGCGCCAGCGCCTGCCTCGTCTGCCAGCGCTCCGGCACCCGCTTCCGCTCCTGCGCAAGATGTTTCGGACACCGGGGTCCAGCCCGTGGCTACCGCTCCGCAGCCGCCTCCGCCCTTGCCCGACTACGAACAGCCCCCCGCTCCCGGCGACGGCTATATGTGGACGCCCGGCTATTGGGCCTGGGCTCCGGCCGGCTACTATTGGGTGCCCGGCGTCTGGGTGCAGGCTCCCTATGTGGGCGCCCTGTGGACGCCCGGCTACTGGGGCTTCTGGAACGGCCGCTACGGCTTTTACCGCGGCTACTGGGGTCCGCACATCGGTTTTTATGGCGGCGTCAACTACGGCTTCGGCTACGTCGGTGTCGGATTCTTTGGCGGTTACTGGGGCGGCGGGAACTTCTTCTATAACCGCGCCGTCACCAACGTCAACGTCACGGTGATACACAACGTCTATAGCCATACGGTCATCAACAACGTCACCAACAGCCGTGTAAGCTTCAACGGTGGAGCGGGCGGCCTCCAGGTGCGTCCGCGGCAGGCGGAACTGGCCGCTTTGCGCGAGCCCCACGCCGCGCCCATGAAGGCGCAAATCGCAAATGAGCGTGCGGCCAGCACCAACCGGGCGCAGTTCGCCAATGTAAATCACGGTCGGCCAGCCAACCTGGTCGCCAGCAAACCGCTGGCGGCAGATCGCAACGTGCGGCCCGTCGCTGCCCCGCAGGTTCGCCCCGCCGCAGCCCAGCGCGGTGCGGCTCCAGCACGCGCGGGTGCGGCCCGACCGGCGGCGGGTCGACCGGCTCAGCGGACTGAGCCTTCCCGCACGGCTCCTGCTCGTCAAGCGGCTCCGCAACGGACCGCACCCCGGCAGGCAGCGCCCCAGCGGTCAGCACCCCGCCAACAGGCGGCGCCCCAGCGCTCGGCTCCCAGGCAGTCAGCTCCCAACCGGCCAGCACCGCATCAGAACTCCAAGGAAGAGAAGCCGCGCTAGTGCAGCAATGCACCCCCCTCGGTGCGCAATCACTCCGCCGTCAGCACCCGGACGGCCACCAGGTTGCGCACCCAGCGGGCGGGGCGCTTTTCCCCCGTCGCAACCAATTGCAGCGGTCCGCTGCCCGCAAGGGCCTTGCCGTCCAGGGCGTCGGCAACAATCACCGTTGCGTCGTGTACGTCGGGCGTCACTTCGGCCACCGAGAACACGACCTTGTACCCGTCCGACCCCTCGGCGACCAGGTAAAACTGGAACTCCTTGCCGTGCGGCTTGGCCGGCACTCCAAGCGGCGTCAGCAGGTCGATCAGCGGCACACCGGAAAAGGTCTGACTGGCCTTGATGTGCTCGTTATAGACGGTCAGGGTGCTGTGCGGCAGCGCGGCCAAGGCGGCTGGCGTCCACTCGGCGGACTTGTCTCCGAAAGTGATCTTGAGCGGACCGGCCGGGACCATCGGCTTGCCCGTGCCGTGGTCCATGCCCATGCCGCCCATGGGGTTCGCCGTCCCCGCCGGCGTGGGTTGCGGCTGATTTTGCGACTGTCCCACGAGCGCCGCCGCCCCCATCCCCAAAGCCAATAGAAAAGTCCGCGGCCAAACCCGCATCCGCATCCTGAATTCCTCCCGGAATCCATCGTATACTGGCCTCATGTCGATCGTGCGCAACCTCGCCGGCATTGCCAAGGGCATGAGCATCACCTTCGGGGAGATCTTCGAGCCCACGCAGGTGGAGAACTACCCGGACGGCAAGGGCCCCTTGCGCGGAGCAGTCTTCGAGCAGCGCTACCGCGGCGCCCACGTCCTCCAGCGCGACGAAAACGGCCTGGAGAAGTGCGTGGCCTGCTTCCTGTGCGCTGCGGCCTGCCCCTCCAACTGCATTTATATCGAGGCTGCTGAAAACACGGCGGAACAGCGCATCTCCTCCTCCGAGCGCTACGCCAAGGTTTACAACATCGACTACAACCGCTGCATCTTCTGCGGCTATTGTGTGGAAGCCTGCCCCACCGACGCCATCACTCACGGCCACGGTTTCGAGCTGGCCACCCTGAACGCCACCAACCTCGTCATGCGCAAAGAAGACATGCTGGTGCCGGTGGCCGCGCTAACTGCAACAAAATAGGCCACCGGCATTCCTTCTTCGGCCCCGGACCGCTTTGGCGTCTTCCGGTTCAGCAGCTATTCTGATGAGTGCACCTTCCGCTCCCCGGCGGAAAGGAGGTCTTGGTACTATGCATGCATTTCTCGAAAACCGCCAGCATCCTCTCCAAAAGATTCTCGAATCGCGCATCGCCATTATCGATGGAGCGATGGGCACCACCATCCGCACCTACGGCATGAAGGAAGCCGACATCCGCGGCGAGCGCTTCAAAAACTCCACCAAGGACCTGCTCAACAACGGCGACCTCTTCTCCCTGACCCAGCCTCAGATGATCTGCGACATCCATCGCCGCTTTCTTGAGGCCGGGGCGGACATCATCGAGACCAACACCTTCGGCGCCACCAGCATTACCCAGAGCGAGTTCTTCGTCGACGATCCGCGCGAGCGTGGCGGCCGCAAGGATCCCGCGTTCTACCAAAAAATCGTTGAAGACCCGTTCCTCAACGACCTCGCCTGGGAGATCAATGAGCAGTCGGCCCGCCAGTGCCGCGAACGGGCGGATCGTGTCGCCAACTCAACCTCACGTCCCCGCTTCGTGGCCGGGTCCATCGGCCCCTTGACCGTCTCTTTGTCCAACTCGCCCGATGCCGAAGATGCGGGCTTTCGCGTAGTCACCTTCGATCAGGTCAAGGCCGCCTACGCCCACCAGGTGCGCGCCCTCATCGCCGGCGGCGTAGACCTGCTTCTGGTCGAAACCATCTTCGACTCCCTCAACGCCAAGGCCGCCCTGGTCGCCATCCGCGAAGTGTTCGACGAAGACGGCCTCACCGCCGGCAACAAGGAACTCCCCATCATGATCTCGGCGGCTGTCGGCCGCGGCGGCGAAACCATGATCTCCGCGCAAACCACTGAGGCGTTCTGGACCGCGGTCAAACACGTGAAACCCCTGTCGGTCGGGCTGAACTGTTCTCTCGGCCCCGACCTGATGTATCCCTTCCTTTCCGAACTGTCGGAGAAAGCGGATGTGGCCATCTCCTGCTACCCCAATGCCGGCCTGCCCAATCCGCTTGCACCCACAGGCTTCGACCTGGGACCGGCGGACATGGCCCGTTACCTGGGCGACTTTGCCCGCGCCGGCCTGATCAACATTGCCGGTGGCTGCTGCGGCAACACTCCGGAACACATCGCCGCAATCGCCAAAGCCCTTGACGGCCAGCCTCCACGGCCATACGGGGCCGCGCTGGAGGCCGAATCCTTCGCCCTTCAAAGCGAGACCAGAGCATGAGCGAGCAAGAGAACGGTATCGCGCCCAAGCCTCTTCGTCTGTCCGGATCGCAGCCCTTCACCCAGCAGCCCGGCGTCTTCATCATGATCGGCGAGCGGACCAATGTGGCCGGTTCGCCCAAGTTCGCCCGGCTGGTCAAGGAAGGCAAATTCGAAGAAGCGGTCAGCGTTGCCCGCCAGCAAGTCGAAAATGGCGCCAACGTCATCGACATTTGCATGGACGAGGGCATGATCGACGGCGTCGCGGCCATGACGCGCTTCCTGCAGTTGCTGGCCAGCGAGCCGGAGGTCGCCAAGGTCCCCTTCATGGTGGACTCGTCGAAGTGGGAAGTGATCGAAGCCGGCCTCAAGTGCCTGCAGGGCAAGGGCATCGTCAACTCCATCTCGCTGAAGGAAGGCGAAGACAAATTCCGCCAGCACGCCGCCGCCGTCCTCAAATACGGCGCTGCCGCCGTGGTCATGGCCTTTGACGAGCAGGGCCAGGCCGCGAGCTACGAGGACAAAATCCGCGTCTGCGAGCGAGCGTACAACATACTCGTCAACGAAGTTGGCTTCCCTCCCGAAGACATCATCTTCGATCCCAACATTCTCACCGTGGCCACCGGGATGGAAGAGCATAACAATTACGCGGTTGATTTCATCAATGCCACGCGCTGGATCAAGGCCAACCTGCCCCACGCCAAGGTCTCGGGCGGCGTCTCCAATATCTCGTTCAGCTTTCGCGGCAACAACACGGTGCGCGAGGCCATGCACTCTGCGTTTCTCTATCACGCCATCGCGGCCGGCATGGATATGGGCATCGTCAACGCCGGCATGCTCGAGGTCTACGAAGAGATCGAGCCCGAGCTGAAGGTCTTGGTCGAAGACGTGCTGCTCAATCGCCGTTCCGACGCCACAGAGCGTCTGGTGGAGTTTGGCGAAGCCCTGAAGGCCGCCGGCGCCGGCACAGCAGTTAATGAGAAGAAAGCCGAAGAATGGCGCAACGGGACGGTCGAGGAGCGTCTTTCTCACGCACTGGTCAAGGGCATCGACGCCTACATCGAGATCGACGCCGAGGAAGCCCGCGTCAAGCTCGGTCGCCCGCTTCTGGTCATCGAAGGCCCGCTGATGGCCGGCATGAGCGTGGTCGGCGATTTGTTCGGTGCCGGCAAGATGTTCCTGCCCCAGGTGGTCAAGTCGGCTCGCGTCATGAAGAAGGCCGTGGCCCATCTCACCCCCTTCATGGAGGCCGAGAAGGCCGAAATGGTCGCTGCCGGCGAGGTGGTCAAGGCGCAGGGGAAAATTCTTCTCGCAACCGTCAAGGGCGATGTCCACGACATCGGCAAGAACATCGTCGGCGTCGTCCTCGCCTGCAACAATTACGACGTCATCGATCTCGGCGTCATGGTCTCCTGCGAAAGAATCCTGGAGCGCGCCAAGGCCGAGAAGGCTGACCTCATCGGCCTCAGCGGCCTCATCACGCCCTCACTCGATGAGATGGTCCACGTGGCCCGCGAGATGGAGCGCCAGGGCTTCAAGCTGCCGCTGCTCATCGGTGGAGCAACCACCAGCCGCGCCCACACCGCCGTCAAAATCGCGCCCCACTATAGCGAACCGGTCGTGCACGTGCTCGACGCCAGCCGCGCCGTGCCCGTCACCACCAGCCTGCTCAGCGAAGACGGCAAGCCGGCATTCGTGGCCGAGCATCGCGCCGAGTACGAGGCCCTGCGCAAGGCCCACACCGCGCCGCGCCCCAAGCTCGTCGCCCTTGAAACCGCGCGCCAGCGCCGCACTCCCATCGAGTGGCGTGCCGAAGACCTGCCCGTCCCTGAGTTCACCGGCGTCCGCGTCCTCGACAATTTCCCCCTTGCCACGCTGCGCACATTCATTGACTGGACGCCGTTCTTCCACGCCTGGGAGCTGAAAGGCGTTTACCCCCGCATCTTCGACCATCCCGAGCAGGGTGCGCAGGCCCGCCAGATCTTCACCGAGGCCAATGCGCTGCTCGACCGCATCATCCAGGAGAACCTGCTCACCGCGCGCGCCGTCTACGGCTTGTTCCCCTCGAACGCCGTGGGCGACGATGTCCATCTCTACGTGGACAACACGCGCGAAAAGGTCCAGGAGAAATTCCACTTCCTCCGCCAGCAGGCCAACCGGGAAGGGAGCGAGCCCTGTCGATCGCTCTCGGACTTCATCGCGCCGAAAGAGACCGGCCTCAAGGATCACATCGGCGCATTCGCCGTAACCAGCGGCATCGGCCTCAAGGCCCTCTGCGACAGCTTCCGCGCCGCGCACGACGACTACAACGCCATCATGGCAGAGGCCATCGCCGACCGCCTGGCCGAGGCCTTCGCCGAATGCCTGCACAAGCGGGTGCGCGACGAGTGGGGCTACGGCCGCGCGGAGGCCCTGACCATCGACGACATCATTCATGAGAAGTATCGCGGCATCCGCCCCGCCGCGGGTTATCCGGCCTGCCCCGATCACACCGAGAAGGGAACTCTCTGGCGCTTGCTCGATGTTGAAGCGAACACCGGCATGCAGATCACCGAGTCGTTTGCCATGTGGCCCGGCTCAAGCGTCAGCGGCCTCTACTTCGCCCACCCCGAGTCGCGCTATTTCTCGCTCGGCAAAATCGGCCGCGATCAGGTCGCGGACTATGCCGCCCGCAAGGAGATGAGCGTAGCCGAAGCGGAGCGCTGGCTCGGTCCCAACCTCAACTACGACCCCGCGGGATAGCGTAACGTTCCGGCCTGACAGGCTGCTCGAATTCGGGCGTTAGGCCGGGCGGCTCAAGTCCGACCACCCGAAACCGATCGGGTGCCCCAGGTCTCGCTTTTGAGACCTGGGAGAGCATGAACCTCAACGTTCCGGGCCATAGTTACCGACCTGCCTGGGCGGGACACTCGAGAAGCCTTCAGATACGTGGGCCGCCCTTCCGTCCCTGCGTTATCCTTCTTGCGTCAACCCATGTCCCCCAAACCCTCAGGCCGAGCCTCTTCATCAGCCTCATCCTCCCGCGGCTTCGACAAAGAACTGGCCGAAATCGAATCGCTCTCCGCGCAATTCAAGTCCGGCTCCTCCCTGACCCCCGAAAACATCGAACAGCTGCGCAAGTCCCTCACCCATCGCAACAACTTTCTCGTCTCCAAAGCCGCAAAGTTAGTCGCCGACGCGCAGCTCTTCGCCCTGCTCCCGGACACGCTCGCCGCCTACGACCGCTTCTTCCTCGACGCAACCAAAACTGACCCGCAATGCTGGGCCAAGAACGCCCTGGTCAAGACGCTCGCCAAGCTGGAACATCGCCAGAAGGATGCTTACCTGCGCGGCCTGCGCCATCATCAGATGGAGGGTACATGGGGCGGCGTGTCCGACACCGCCGGAGCCCTGCGCGGCGCCTGCACCCATGCCCTGGTCGATTGCCCCGGCATCTCCGACGCCGATCTGCTCACCCTCCTTCTCGACCCGCTCGTAGACACAGACAAGACCGTCCGCATTGAAGCGGCGCGCGCCATCGGCCAGGTGGGTGGCGTCAGCGCCGCGCTCATCCTGCGCCTGCGTGCTTTGCTGGCTAAAGCCGAGCCCGAGCCGGAAGTCCTGGGCGCTGTCTATTCCGCGCTGCTTTCCGTTGAGCGCGAGCCAGCCATCGCTCTGGTTGCAGCAGCCTTGAAAGACGGCGACGATTTAGCCGCCGAGGCCGCCTTTGCCCTGGCCGACACGCGTACTCCGGAAGGTCTCGCCGCGCTTCTTGCCCGCTTCCGCGCCGGTGCGGATCTCTGGTTCGGTTCAGTGTTGTTGAGCGCCATCGCCCTCACCCGCCTGCCTGAAGCCATGGACTTCCTCATCGCCCTCATTGAACAAGAAGCGCGCGAAGCCCCTGCGGCCATCGAAGCCCTCGGCCGCATAGCGCCCAACCCCGAGCTGCGCGACCGCGTGCGGCAAGCCGTCGAACTAACCAGCAGCCCCCGCCTCGATCTGGCCCTCCGCCAGCATCTCCCTCCGCAGCCTGAATGACAGTGGCCGATTCCTGCAGTCCAGCCTACCTGGAGCAATGATTCGACAACCGGACGAGGAGACACAGACCAGCGCGCTTGCACCTTGGCCTGAAAAACAGTCGACGAAAGGTCCGGCACGGGTGCAACTGGGATATATTGTCTCCAACTGAAGTTTCCGACGACAATCGCTTGTGCCTTTCGCGAAGGCAATTGCCTGGTTGTATTCCCCTCTGCATCCGGACCGGCCCTGGACTGAACGATTCGATTGAACCCCCACACCTCAGGTTCCAAGGAGAATCAGGCCATGAAACGAAGGGATTTTCTCAAGGGCGCGACGCTCGCGGCTGGGGCAAATGCAGCTTCAGCCCTCGCCCTCGCGCCTCAGAGCCAACCCGCGACCAGCACGGGCAAGGTAAAGCCTCTGGGGAAGATCGCTCTCGAAGAACACTTCCTGCTGCCTGATTTTGTTGAGTACTTTGCGGAGACCTACCCAAATATCAGTCCCGAGATTAGGAAACTCGGCCTGGGAGTTCTGCCCGATCTTGGGGACAATCGAATCGCAGTCATGGACCGCAATCGGATTGACTTCGTGGTCCTGTCCCTCGCCGGGCCCGGTGTTCAGGTTGAAAAGGACGCTGTGGTTGCGCTGCGGAAATCAAAATCGGCGAATGATTTTCTGGCCAGCGAAATTCAGAAACGTCCCAGTCGATACGGCGGATTCGCCCATTTGGCCATGCACAATCCCCTCGAAGCGGCCGACGAACTCGAGCGTTGCATGCGCGATCTCAAGTTCCAGGGCGCCATGATCAACGGCCAGACGAACGGCGAGTATCTGGATCTGGACAAGTATTCAGTCTTCTGGGAGCGCGTTGCAGCCCTTGAAGCCCCGGTTTATCTTCACCCTGCTAATCCCGTCGACCATCCAGCGGCCTATGCCGGTCACACCGAGCTTTGGGGCCCGGTATGCAGTTGGGCTTTCGAGACCGCGACGCACGCGTTGCGACTGGTGTTTGCCGGCGTATTCGAGCGCTACCCGAAGGCCAGACTTTTGCTCGGCCACATGGGTGAAACGCTGCCCCTCAATCTGTGGAGGTTCGACAGCCGTTGGGTGATATGCAACCGGGGATCGAGGACCCTTCCCCAGATGCCGTCGCTCTACATCAAGCGGAACATCGCGATCACCACATCCGGAGTTTGCGCCGATGCCCCGCTGCGTTGCGCGCTCGACGCCATGGGAGAAGACAATGTGATGTTCTCTGTCGACTATCCATTTGAAAAAACGGAAGTGGCGGCTCAGTTCATCGAAAATGCCAGAATCTCGGAAAATGAACGGATCAACGTTGCCTCCCAGAACGCAAAGCGCATTCTCCATTTGGACAGGCGCGTCGGCTAGAAAGTCATTCCAGCGGCATTGCGTAAAATTACCCCCGCTTGTGCAACCGTAGAGATACGGCAATCAGAGAGACAGACTGTGTGTGGCCTCCTCGAACGGCCGGGGCGCGGTGGCTCTGCGGCAGCCGCGTTCCCGGCCGTTCGTTTTTTTGTCACAAAAAACACCCCCCTCCCCCCCCGGGTCCTATTCTCCGTTTGTTCGCCTTTTTCTCTTTGGCTTCCCTAAATCACCTTTGAGCCGCGCCAATCCGCCATTCGCTGAAAACGTGCTTGCGCCCAAATTTGCCCTGTGGTACAACCGAATCATTCAAGTTTGCCCCCAAAGGGCAAGCCTGGATTTCATGCAGAGTGGCTGAGGGACGAGCCCTGTGACGCCACGACAACCTGCCCGCGCAAAGCGGGAGTATGGTGTCAACTCTCGCCCGGAAACGGGGAACATGAGATTCGGGGGTCGCTTCAGCACTCTTGGCCGAGGCGGCTCAGCACGATACTTCGAGTCCTGTCACGTTCGCTCATTCGTGAGCCGGTCACGCGCTCGTAGCCCTTTCGTCACTCGCACAAAGCGAGGGACTTGGTGACCACTGCCTACCAGTTGCGATGTCGGGAATGCGGCAAATCCTACGGGATTCAGCCGCTTTCCATCTGTGACGAGTGCTTTTCCCCACTGGAGATCGCTTTCGATCTCGGCTATGCCCGCACCCGCTTTACCCGCCAGGCCATCTCCCAGGGCCCGCTGAACATGTGGCGTTATCGCGCGCTGCTGCCCGTCCCGGACAGCTATCAGCCGCACACCCCGGCCGGCTTCACGCCCCTCATGAAGGCTCCGCGCCTCGGCGCGCACATCGGCGCACGCAATCTCTACCTCAAGAACGACGCCGTCTGCCTGCCCACGCTCAGCTTCAAGGACCGCGTGGTTGCCGTGGCCCTGGCCAACGCCCAGATTTTCGGTTTTGACACCGTCGGCTGCTCCTCTACCGGCAACCTGGCCAATGCCGTCGCTGCCGGAGCCGCGCGTCTGGGCCTCAAGACCTTCATCCTGGTCCCGGCCGACCTCGAGCCCGCCAAGATTCTCAACACCCAGGTCTATGGCGCAACGCTGGTGCGCGTCGAGGGCAACTACGACCACTGCAACCGCCTCTCGTCGCAGATCGCCGACCGCTACAACTGGGGCTTCGTCAATGTGAACCTGCGTCCCTTCTACGCCGAGGGCTCGAAGACCGTGGGCTTCGAAATCGCCGAGCAGTTGGACTGGCGGTTGCCCGACAACCTGGTTTGTCCCATGGCCGGCGGTTCGCTGATCACCAAGATCCGCAAGGCCTTCAGCGAACTGGTTGCCTTGGGTCTTGTCGAAGACAAGCCGGTCCGCTTCTTCGGAGCGCAGGCCACCGGCTGCTCGCCCATCTCCACCGCTGTCAAGAACGGGACAGATGTGATCGAGCCGCAGCGCCCCAACACCATCGCCCGCTCGCTGGCCATCGGCAATCCCGCCGACGGCCCTTACGCAGCGCGCGCGATTCGTGCATCCGGCGGCTGGGCTGAGGACGTATCGGACATTGAGATCGTCTCGGCCATCCAGGAACTCGCGGAGACCGAGGGCGTCTTTACCGAGACCGCCGGAGGCGTCACCACCGCGGTCACCGCCCGTCTTTACGCCCATGGCCGCATCCACCCCGACCAACTCACCGTCACCTGCATCACCGGCAACGGCCTCAAAACCACCGATTGCTTGCACGGCGCTTTTGACCAGAGCCAGGCCATCCGTCCCCGGCTCAGCGATTTTGAGGCCTTTGTGGAAGAACACAACGAAACTGGCCGGGAAGCTGTCCTGGCGGGAGAAGCCCATGTCCGTTAGAGTCCTGTTGCCCAACGCCTTCCAGAAGCACACCAACAACGTGCGCGAAATCTCCAGCGCGGCCGCCAATCTGCCCGAACTGGTCACCGAAATCGAGGGCCGTTTCCCGGCTCTGCGCCAACACCTGCGCGGCGAAGACGGCCAGATTCGCCGCTTCATCAACTTCTATGTGAATGAAGAAGACATCCGCTTCCTGGGCAATGAGAAATACAGCTTCCAGGAGGGCGACGAAGTGTTAGTCATTCCCTCGATCGCCGGCGGCTGCTGCTAGCTTCTGCCTATTCAAGTTACTGTGGTCATGGGGCTCTCCCGCCGCGGAGAGCCCTTTCTGTTACTGCCGAGTTACAAACTCAACAAAAACTATTCGCACCATATTTGCAGCAGCTTGACCGTCCCTTTACAATTCCCGCCGGATACTACTCCCGTGATTGCGCAAGCTGGGCAGAAGGTTCCGCTGAAGTTGGCCGTCGGTTCCACCTCCCTGGTGGAACTCGCTTTCCCCACTTATCTCCGCTCCCTGCCGCTGCCGCCGGAAAAGCCGCGCATCTTTGCGGAGATCGGCCGCTACCGGCTGCGCCTGGCTGAAAGCGTTGAAGACCGCGATGCCGCTTGCCGGCTGCGTTTCCGTGTCTTCAATATCGAACTGGGCGAGGGCCTGGCCAGCTCCTACCAGACCGGCCTGGACACCGACCAGTTCGACCTCTTCTGCGAGCACCTGCTGGTCGAGGACAAACTGGAAACCAACCCGGCCCGGCGCATTGTGGGCACCTACCGCATGCAGTCCGGATCCACCGCTGCTCGCAACCTGGGCTATTACTCCGAGCAGGAGTTCGACTTCGCCCGCTATGAGCGGCTGCGCCCCGGCATTCTCGAGTTGGGCCGCGCCTCCGTCGATCGCGAACACCGCACTCCTGAAGTGCTGACCTTGTTATGGAGGGGTATTGCGCAGTATGCTAATGACATGGGGCTGCGTTATTTGATCGGCTGCTCATCCTTGAACACGAAAGACCCGGCCGACGGCTGGCGGATGTATCGCCTGCTTGAGCAATACCGGGTTTCTCCGGAGTTCCGGACCGAGCCAACTGCCGCTTATGCCTGTCCCAGCGAGCAAGAGGGCGCATACTCACAGCCGTCGCCCTGCCAGCAAGACCAATCGTTGCGAACCCCTGAACAGGTCAAGCCGCCCAAGCTGCTCAAGACCTACTTGGCCATCGGCGCGCGCATCTGCGCCCCGCCGGCATGGGACCGGGAGTTCGGCACCATCGATTTCCTTACGCTGCTCGATCTCCGGTTGATTGCGCCTTCCGCGCGCAACCGCTTCCTGGCGCCGCTCACAACATGAGTTTCCGTGCCGTCCGGCGTGCTGTGGCGCTGGCCTTCGTCCTCGCTTCCGTTGTTCTTCGCTACTGGTTCATCCGCATCCGCGGCCCGCTTTCGATGGAGCGGCGCGCCCTGTGGGTCCAGGCCTCCGCTCGCTCCATTCTCACCGGCCTCGGCATTCACTACAGTGTGGAGGGCCAACCGCCCACGCACGGCCTGGTGGTCGCCAACCACCTCAGCTACCTCGATATCCTCATCATCTCGGCCGCCATGCCCTGCTTCTTTGTTGCCAAGGCCGAAATCGACCACTGGCCCTACTTCGGCAAAGCTGCACGCGTCGGTGGCACCATGTTTATCGACCGCTCCAGCCTGGCCAGCGCCGAGAAGGTTTCGGCCATGATCGCCGAGCGTCTCAACCTGCCGGTTCCGGTCCTGTTCTTCCCCGAGGGCACCAGCACCGACGGCGCCTCGCTCCTCCGCTTCCACTCCCGCCTGTTTGAACCCGCCATCGTGGCCGGAGCCGAGGTGACGGCCGCCGCCGTCCGCTACATCATCGAGGACGGCACCCCGGAGCGTGAACTCTGCTGGTTTGGCGACGACGCGTTCCTGCCCCATCTCTGGAAAGCTCTCGGAACCGCCGGCTTCTCCGCCGAAGTCCGCTTCGGCGAGCCGCAAGTCTATCCCCATCGCCGCGTAGCCGCCGACGAGACCCAGGCCGAAATCGCCGCCATGCGCGAAGAAAACTCCCTCGTCCTGCAGTAAGTTCCGCTCCTCCGGAGTTAGAGAATCTTCAAGTTATCTGCGAACCACCCGCGCCTGTATGCGAAGAATTCTGCGACCTGAGTGGCTACAGGCTTCGGACCGCACTTTGCGCGTCAGCTTGGTAGTTTCCCGGGCCTCAAAAGCGACACCGGCGACACCCGGCTGGCCCGTTCATCTGGATCTATTCAGCACTCATTGATATGGACAGATTGAATCCGTGGGGTACGTTAATACCTGCTCCGATTGGAGAATCCTGCCACAATTAGGCCTATTATGCATGCCCCTAGAAGAGCTTCCGATCCTGCAAGACACTTGAGCAATGTGGTCGTAGGTTTGATATCACCATAGCCAAGGGTCGTGAATGTCACGACAGAAAATATACGCTGTCAAACAGTGGAAGTTTTATCACTGCTGTCCGGTTAACGACTAACTTGCTGTCTGCAACCACATGATGCGTAGAGAGTTGCGGATGTTTTTGGGTGGTGTCGATTTGAAATTGCCGCGATGCTGATTCCAGAGATCTTCTCTGGAGGCGGCGGTGAACGCTGGCAAGTTGCTGTTCGCGCAGTTGATGGACTTCCTTCCCTGGACTTCGTTTGCCCGCGCGCAGTTGACCTATCGCGAGAGCCTGCGCGACATCGAAGCTTGTCTGAGTGCCCAGCCCGCCAAGCTCTACGCGATGGGATTCCGGTCTCCTGTGCGTCGTTCGACATTGGCCGAAGCCAACGAGAACCGCGATTGGCGCATCTGTGCTGAACTGGCGCAGCGCCTGATGCTTCAAGCGCGCAAGCTCTACGCCAAGGAAGATCTCGGCATGGACCTCGACGCCGCCGCTTACGCGTTGGACTCGACCACCATCGACCTCTGCCTGATCTTGTTTCCGTGGGCGCATTTCCGCTCCACCAAATCCGC
>JBEKTB010000066.1:0-30547 GCA_049516495.1 Occallatibacter sp. | reverse complement strand
CGCCACCAGCGCATAAATGGCCGCCATGCCGCTGCCAAACGCGTGTCCGCTGGTCCCGCCTTCAAGAGCGGCCAACGCCTCTTCCAGGCGATCCCGCGTCGGGTTTCCGGCCCTTGAATAATCCCAGCCCTTGTCCGAACCGATGCCGCTCAGCTCAAACGTCGATGAGAGGTAAACAGGCACATTCACAGCGCCCGTCAGCGGGTCCGGGTACTGCCCGGCATGAACGGCAAGAGTCGAGTATTTGTATTCAGACATGGTTAGCTTTTAGCCTCTAGCTCCTAGCCTCTAGCTTATCGCGATGCGCCAGGCGGCGCTTTTGCGGGGGAACGTCGCCCTACACCCCGCCCTCAAAGATCTTCTTCGACAAATACCGCTCCGCCGAGTCCGGAATAATCACCGCAATCCTCTTGCCCGCGCCTAACTCACGCGCCAACTCGACAGCCGCAAACACCGCCGCTCCTGAACTCGACCCGCCCACCAGTCCCTCTTCCGCCGCCAGTCGCTTGACCATGACGAAAGCATCCCTGTCGCTGACCGCCACAATCCGGTCGCAGAACTCGCGATGAAAGGTAGTGGGGATAAAGCTGACGCCAATGCCCTCCACCTTGTGCTTGCCCGGCGTGCCGCCCTGCAGAATCGATCCCTCGGTCTCGACGGCCACGTTCACGACCGCCGGGTTCTGCTCCCTGAAGAAGCGCGCCACGCCGCTGAAAGTCCCTCCCGAACCGACGCCGGCCACAAACGCATCGACCTTGCCTTCCATCTGTTCCCAGATCTCCGCCGCCGTGGTGTCGTGGTGGAACTGCGGATTGGCCTGGTTCTCAAACTGCAGCGCGGTGAAGGAGCCCGGAATCGCCGCCCCAGCCTCGCGCGCGCGTCGAATGGCGCCGGCCATGCCCTCGTCCTCCGGAGTCCGCACCACCTCCGCGCCGAATCCTCGCATAAGGATGCACTTCTCCTCGGCGAACCCCTCGGGAACGAACAGCTTGACCGTATAGCCGCGATTGACGCCAATCAGCGCCAGCCCCACGCCGGTGTTGCCCGCTGTGGCCTCGATGATCGTCGAGCCGGGATGCAGCAGCCCCCGCGCTTCGGCGTCCAGAATCATGCCCAAAGCGGCGCGATCCTTGATGCTGCCGCCAGGATTGAGAAATTCGAGCTTGGCGAAGACCGCGGCAGCAGGCGGCGAAGCCAGCCGGGCGAGTTCGAGCATGGGCGTCGAGCCCACCAGTTGCGTGATGTCGGAAGCAATGCGCAGGGCGGATGAGGAAGTACCAGCGGCAGGCATGGGAAATCCAGTTTAGCGCAACGCCCGCAGCGCCTTACTTTTTCGCCGCCGTGGCAGGTTGCTTGCTGACCCGCACCACCGGGAAATACCCGGTGCGCGTACGGACGGTCAGTTTGCCATGCGCCTTGTCTTCGGCCCGCACCTCCACGCGCCGGAAACCCGGCTCGGTGGTCGGCTTCGTCGAGTGGTAGCCCAGCGTGTACTGGTTGCGAATGTCCCGGGCCACTTCAGCCGCAATCTGGTCGATCTGCTCGATGTTCTTGGGAAAGAAGGCCATCCCGCCGGTTTCGGTCGAAAGCATCTCCAGCGCCCGCCGCGCGTGGCGCACCTCGGAACGGCTCATCTCGTCGCCAAACAGCAACCCAATGGAGTAGATGACCGGCCCGGAAAGCTGCTGGACGCGGTGGATGGTCTGCTCCAGATTCAGCGACGAAGCATTGTCTTCTCCGTCGGTGATCAGGATCAGAACCTGTTTTGGGCGCTTGGCGTCGGCCACCAGTTTGTCCGCGGAGGCCACCACGGCGTCGTAAAGCGCCGTTCCGCCGCGCGACTCGATGTGGCTCAGCCCGTCGCGCAGCTTGCCAACGTCGGAGGTGAACTCCTGGTCGATGAAGGCCTCGTCGGAAAAATTCACGACGAACGCCTCGTCCTGCGGGTTCGAAGCCTGAATCAGGTCCAGGGCGCTCTTGTTCACCGACGGCCTCTTGCGCGACATGGATCCGGAATTGTCCACCACCATGGCGATGGAAACGGGCAGGTCGGTGTGCTGGAAGCTGATCAGCGTCTGCTTGACGCCGTCCTCATAGACCTCGAAATTCTCTTTTTTCAGGTCAGGGACCAGCTTGTTCCCCTCCAGCACCGTGGTGTTCAGCACCACCTCTTCAACATCGGTGTGCAGAACGTAGCCTTCGCCCTGCTTGCGCAAAGGCGCCGGTGCTGGCGTCGCCGGCTCGGCGTCCGGCGAACGCACCGGGTCGCGGTCCACGGTCAGCGAGGGTGCCTGGGCCGGGGCCTGCGTGTTGGACGGGGTCTGAGTCTGGGCCGGTTGAATGGGGGACGTTTGCGCCGCCAGCGAAAAAGCCGCTCCGGCAAGAAGGACCGCGAAAACCGCGTTATTGCAAAGGTGCATAGTAGCCGGTGCGTGCATGAACAGTCAGCAGGGGCAATCCTGGTGGAGGATTGACCTTCACCTTCACTTTACGCCACTTGCCGTCGCGGGCGAGGTCCTTGGGCCGGTAACCAATCACATACTGGTTGCGCAGTTCGGTGGAAATCTTCTCGGCGATGTCGCCCATCTCCGCGATGTCATCCACGCGGAACAGGCGCCCGCCGGTCTCCTCGCTCACTTCGTCCAGCAGTTGCGGGCCGGTGCGCTCCTCCGGGGTAGGCGCGTAGGGGTCGAAGATGCCGATCGAATAAATCTCCACGTCGGCCTCCCGCACCTGTGCGCGCACCTCGCCCTCGGTATAGCGGGAGCGGTTGTCGCCACCGTCTGAAACCACCAGCAAAGCCTTCCGCTCGTGCCGGGCTTCCCTCATTTTGACCAGACCAAAATAGATTGCGTCCAGAAGCGCCGTGCGATGGCCGCTGCGCACCGTGGCCAGCCGCGCCTGGATGTCCTCCACCGAACTGGTAAAATCCTCGATCAGCTCCGGCCGATCGTTGAAGCCGATGACAAAAAACTCGTCCTGGGGATTGGCCGTCTTGATGAATTGCAGAATCGACTCCCGGGCGCGAATCAGCTTGGACGACATGGAACCCGACAGGTCGAAGATGATGCCGATCGAAACCGGCGCGTCTTCACAGGCAAATGTCGAGATTTTCTGCGCGCCGCCGCCCTCGAATACCTGAAAGTCTTCCTGTTCCAGGCCGGTCACCAGCCGGTTCATGGGATCGGTAATGGTCACCGGCACCAGCACCATATCCACATTCATGCGAATCCGCGCGCCGGGATGAATTTTCAGGGCATCTGGGCCACTCACGGCCGGCGCTTCCACTCCAACCGGAGCCCCGGTGGCCGGCGTAGCGGCCGACGGCGGCGGCACATGCACCTTATTCAGTGGGTCTTCCTGGTCCTGGGCCTGCGCATGCGCCAGCAGAAATGCCAGGGCCAATCCGCACATCCACATCCCGCGGCCCAGCCCTTGCAGGCTGCCGCGCCCGTTTGGTGCCTCGCGCTGAAGCGGAGATATTTTCATGCCGTAACACCAAAGATTGATGGCGATAGTAGCACGGTTTGCACAACGCCTGCCGAACCCCTGACCTGCTCTCCCATCCCACGTCCCGGGATCCGAATCGGCCTGCCTCGAACGGCAACTGGGATACAATCGACGCTAAGCGCCCAACGGTTCCCCACTGAGCAGGGCGGGGCTTTCAAGCGCAAATTCCACCGTTTCTTTCCGGAGTAAGACCCTCAGCATGGCCCGCATTTACCCTTTTCGCGCATGGCGTTACAATCCTTCCGCCGTCCGTCTGGATGACGTCGTCACCCAGCCCTACGACAAGATCTCACCGGCCATGCAGCAGGCCTACTACCAGCGCAGCCCCTATAACCTGGTGCGCATCATTTTGGGCCTGCCTGAATTGTTTGACGCTGAGCGGAACGAAAGCGTCTACTCGCGTGCCGCACGAGACCTTCGCGCCTGGCGAGAACAGGGCGTGCTGGTGCAGGAGAAAGATCCGGCCATCTTCGCCTATTCGCAGCGCTTCAAGGTGCCTGGAACCGGAGAAATCAAGGAGCGGCGCGGCTTTATCGCCCTGGGCAAGCTCCACGACTATAAGGAGCAGGTCGTTTTCCGCCACGAGCAGACCCTCTCCAAGCCCAAGAGTGACCGGCTCAACCTGCTGAAGGCCACGCACGCGCATTTTGGCCAGATTTTCATGCTCTACTCCGACCCCGCCGGCACCGTGGAGAAGGTTCTCTATGACGGCGCAGGACCGGCCGAGGCCGAGGTCACCGACGAGTACGGCGTGCTGCACCGGCTGTGGAAGGTCAGCGACCCGGCCGCCATTCGCCTGCTCACCTCCGCCATGGCCGACAAGAAGCTCATCATCGCCGACGGCCACCACCGCTATGAGACCGCGCTCAACTATTCCAAGGAGCACGCGCCCTCGGCCCCGGCCAAAGCCGAGCATTCCGCCACCGAACTGCCGCAGCCCCCCTACCCCGAAGCTGCGGTAATGATGACCTTTGTCAACATGGACTCCGACGGCCTGGTGATTCTGCCCACCCATCGCGTGGTCCACAGCTTGACGGGTTTCGACCCGGCCGCCTTTGCGCGCGCCGCCGAAGAGTTCTTCACCGTCAAGCCGTTGCCCGCTTCCGAGGCCGCCGGTTATATGGACACCCTCGGCCGCCAGAAGGGCACCGCCTTTGTCGCCGTCACCCGCGCCGGAGCCCTCCTGCTGCGCTCCAGGCCCGAGCCCATCGCCGCCGCACTGGCCGCCCTGCCGGAGCGCCAGCGCCAGCTCGACTTGAGCCATCTGCATTCGATCGTGCTCGACCGCCTGCTCGGACTGGACGCCGAAAAGGTGCGCGAGCAGACCAACCTCCGCTATCTGCGCGATGCAGCCGAGGCCGTCGAGCAGGTACGCCGCGGCGAGGCCGACGTCACCTTCCTCACCAACCCCGTCTCCATGGAGCAGCTCCGCGAAGTGGCCTTTGCCGGCGACGTCATGCCGCAAAAGTCCACCGACTTTTTCCCCAAGCTGCTCAGCGGTTTGACCATCTATGCGCTGGACTAAGCACGAGAACGACCGGGAAACAAGGGAGTAGAGTCGGGAGATGGGCTTTTGCCGGAGTAGATTTGCGAGCAAGATGAGCCTCACGCTCAGGATGCTCCCTCTCCAGGTTGCAGTCTGGGCCGGGCTGGGCAGCATGGTCGCGTTGGCCCAGACTCCGGCTCCCCCCGCACCGCCGGACGCAACTGCGCCACAATCTGTGGAGCGGCAGTCTCTGCCCGTGCAAACCGCGCCCGCGGCCCCGAGCGCTTCCACTGCCCCGGTCACCGTCCTCGAGGACACGCTCATCCGCGTCATGACCAATGAACCGGTCAACAACAAGCGGGCCGAACACGGCTCGCCGGTTCTGTTCACCGTGAGCGAGGACGTTCTGGTCGGCGATGTGCTGGCCATTCCCCGCGGCGCAACCGTCCATGGGGTGGTGATCAAGTCAAAAAAGGCGGGCGTCCTTACCGGAAGCCCCGAGCTGACGCTCAAATTGGTTTCGCTGGTCCTCGGTGGCCACACTTACCCTCTCGACTCCTACCAGTTCAAGGTGCAGGGGACAAGCAAGACCGGACCGACAGAGACCAAAGCCCTTCGAGGCGCTGCTGTGGGCGCAATCGTCGGCGCAGCCACCGGCAGCGTCAGCGCGAAGAGCGGTGCTTCGAGCGATGCAACGGGCAGGGCGGCAAGCATGACCGCAGGCGCTGCGGTGGGAGCGGGCGTAGGTACGCTGGTTTCAGCGGCAACGCCGGGACCGGGAATCTGGATCCCCTCCGAGGCGCAGGTGGATTTCTATCTGGCAACTCCGGTGACAGTCACGCCGGTCAGCGCGAAAGAGGCGGCGCGCTTGGCGCAGGGGCTCCATCCCGGCGGCCCGAGCCTCTACGTCCGCGGTGATACTCCGTAATGCGAATTCATTTCTGGAACTCGAACGAACACCATAGACAGGGGCCGACACGAGCCGCATCCCGGCAGGCCGGGAATCAGCGGCCGCCCCTTCAGCGCTTGAGGTGTATTCTTTTGCCGGCCAGGCTCGCAATGCAATCGTTTCCGGTGATCGGTCGTCCTGCACCCCAGGCCCTTCTATCTGCCGGGGCGATCCTGCTCTTTCTGCTGGCCGCGCATCCGGCCTCAGCGCAGCAGGCCCCGCCCGCTCCGTCCGGCCCACCGGTCCGGTTCGTTGTAGTCCTCGATGCCGCCCACGGGGGGGACGACACCGGCGGACGACTGAACAGCGGCCATCCGGAAAAAGCCTTTGCCCTGGCCATGACCATTCGCCTGCGATCGCTCCTCTCCGCTCGCGGCATCCAGGTGGTCACCACCCGCGACTCCGATGCGGCGGTTGAGCCGAACCGCCGGGCCGAGATTGCCAACCACGCCGCCGCCCAGGCCTGCCTCAGTCTGCACGCCTCTGAAAGCGGTTCCGGCATTCATCTGTTTGCCTCCTCACTCGCGCCCGTCCAAACCGCGCGCTTTCCCGCCTGGAAGACGGCGCAGGCCGCCTTCGTCACCCGCAGCCTGGCGCTGGAGGGCGTGCTCAACTCCGCCCTCGTGCATGCCGGCATGACCGTCACCCTGGGCCGCACGACCCTGGCTGGCATGGACAGCATGACCTGCCCCGCCGTAGCCGTCGAGATTGCGCCCGTGCGCGGCTCCGACCAGGCCATTACCACAGATCTCGACGATCCGGACTACCAGGCGCGCGTAGCCGTGGCGCTGGCCGCGGCTTTGCTTGAGTGGCGCACGGAGGCCCATCAGCCGTGATTCCCCGCCATCAGAAGTTTCTGTTCTCCATCCTGTTGCTGGCCTCTCTGGCCATGGGCATCGCTCTCTGGCAACTGCGCGACCGCGCTCACCAGAGGCTGATCGCCGGCCAGGACTCGGCCCCCACCAGCGCTCCCGAGGTGGCCCCCGCCGAGCAGGCAACCCTGGTTGTGGCCAATGACGCCGACAGCTCCCTGCTCACCCAGGTCCACTCCCTGCCGCTGCCCGAAGATCCCGGCGCACGCGCGCGCGCCGTGCTGGGCAAGCTGCTGGATCTCTATGCCGCCCCCGATGCCACTCACAAGGTCGCCGGAGGCGCAAGCTCCGTCACCCAGGTCTTTCTGCTGCCTGCCCCGGAAATCGGCGCACCCGCAAAGCCCAAATCTGCTGAGTCCAAATCCGGCGATTCCCGATCCGGCGATCCCAAACCCGCCGAAGCCGCCGAATCCAAGGAAGCGGACCAGACCGGCCCGCAACTGGCCGTCGTCAACCTCACCGGCAGCTTTGCCGCCAGCCACCCATCCGGCATCCAGACCGAGACGCTCACCATCCTGTCCATTTGCGGCACCCTGCACGCCAACCTGCCCCGCGTTACCCAGGTGCGCTTCCTGGTTGACGGCCAGCAGCGCTCGACCCTTGCCGGCCACGCCGACCTCACCCGCACCTACCTGGCTGCCGATGCCGTGCCCTCCGAAGGAACCCACCCTTGAGCAATCCTGAAAACCAGACTGGGGCGACGCCCCCCACCATTGGCGTCTTCGATTCCGGCTTCGGCGGACTCACCGTGCTGCGAGCCCTGCTGGCCCGCTTGCCGCGCGCCCGCTTCGCCTTCCTCGGCGACACGGCCCGCCTGCCCTACGGCTCCAAATCCCGCCGCACCATCGCCCGCTACGCCGCCCAGAGCGCGCAGTTCCTGGTCCGCGAGCAGGGTGCGGAATTCGTCGTGATCGCCTGCAACACCGCCAGCGCCCTGGCCCTGGACGCCATCCAGGCCGCCGTGCCCGTTCCGGTGCTGGGAGTCATCGAGCCCGGAGCCGCGGCCGCCCGCGCCGCATCCCGCACCGGCGACGTGCTGGTCATCGCCACCGCCGCCACCGTCGAGAGCCACGCCTACGCGGCCGCCTGCCGCGCCCTGGGTCTGCGCGCTCTTGAGAAAGCCTGCCCGCTGCTGGTGCCGCTTGTGGAAGAGGGCTGGACCAATCACCCCGTCACCATCGAGGTCATTCGCATCTACCTCGCGGAGCTCACCGCCGAGGCCGCCTCCCTGGGCATGAACCCCGACACGCTGGTCCTGGGCTGCACCCACTACCCGCTGCTGCGCGGCCTCTTCGAGCGCGCCGTCCCCGCCGGCATGCGCGTCATCGACTCCGCCGAATCCCTGGCCGAGACCGCCGTCCGCCTCTTCAACGGCCGCGCCGCCCCCTTCTCCGCCGGCGTCGCGCCCGCCCAGCCTCTGTTGCGCTGCTTCGCCACCGATTCTGTGGAGAAGTTTGAGCGCCTCGGTTCGCGCTTTCTCAACCGGCCCGTCGGAAACGTCGAGCTTGTGGACCTGGGCGGCTGATATTCTATAAATTCGTAGGTCCAACATTCCCCGAACCTGGACCATGGAGGAAGAAAGAAAGCATGATCAATTTGGCAGGTAAGACGGCCGTGGTCTTCGGGCTGGCCAACAAGCGTTCCATCGCCTGGGGAATCGCCCAAAAATTGCACGAGGCCGGCGCAACCCTGGCCATTTGTTATCAGAACGAGCGCATGAAGCTCGAAGCCCAGGCGCTCATCGACGAGTTGCCCGGCGCCAGCGGCTTCCAGTGCGACGTCTCCAGCGACGAGCAGATCGAAACCCTCTTCGCCGCCCTCAAGGAAAAGTACGGCAAGCTGGAAATCCTGGTCCACGCCGTCGCCTTCGCCCCCGCTGCGGACCTGCGCGGCGATTTCCTCAATACCAGCCGCGAGGGCTTCCGGATCGCCCTCGACGTCAGCGTCTATTCGCTGATCGCCGTCACCCGCGCCGCCGCGCCGCTGATGACCGAGGGCGGCAGCATTATCACTCTCAGTTTCTACGCCGCCGAAAAGGTCGTTCCCCACTACAACGTGATGGCCATCGCCAAGGCCGGCCTGGAATCGGCTGTCCGCTACCTCGCCTCGACCCTCGGCCCGCGCAACATTCGCGTCAACGCCATCTCCGCCGGCCCCATCAAGACCCTGGCCGCCCGCGGCGTCGGCGATCTCACCGACATGCTCCACTCCCACGCCGAGCGCGCCCCCCTCAAGCGCAACGTCGACCAGCTCGAAGTCGGCGGCGCAGCCCTGTTCCTCGCCAGCGACCTCTCCAGCGCCATCACCGGCGAAATCATGTATGTCGACTGCGGCTACAACATCATGGGGTTCTAGAGGTGCCCGCCGCACAGATGGTCGTTTATTGATTTCACTTCTGTGAGCCCTCGGGCTGCGCAAGCACCTGTTTTGTAACAGGGCACGACTTCAGTCGTGCCGCAAATCAGCCAATATTGACGCGGGCTTTTAGCCCCTGAGGTACCGTTTCCGACGATTGGGCGCCAATTTCGCTCCGATTGCGAATGACTCCAATTCCTGCGGCCTGCACTAGCGCGTTTTCTGCGCCAAATGCAGTCGAAAGCCTGCCCTGAGCGCAGCCGAAGGCGACCTGCGGCTTTTTTTGGCGAACTCTATTGCCAGCAGCACTTCTTGTATTTCTTGCCACTGCCGCACGGGCATGGATCGTTCCTGCCAATCTTGGGCGCGGCCCTCTTGAATCCGGTAAATGAATCGTCCCGCCAGGGGTTGGTCGCAGCCAATCCCAGTTTTCCCTCTTGCGCCGGGCGCGGCTCATTCTCATTGAAGCTCGCCCACCATTCCATCTCTTTTGCGGTGTCATCGATCAGGTGGCGATGGGGATTGGTTGCAAGCCGAGCGAGCGCCCAATCCTTTCCCTTGGCAAAATCGCCTCTTACATCGTCAATATCGATCATCGTGGTGTCGATCAGGCCTTCCTCAAAGGCCTTCTCGATATCGCCGAGCAGTTCCGGTGCATATAAGTCGGTGCTATAGGCAACAAGATCGCTCCAGACGATCTCGTTCTTGTCCGTCAACTTGCCATGAAACAAGCTTGCGAAGTAACTCCGTACTTCCTCACGGCTCTTTAGCCCAGCGGCAACAAGTGTGACCAGACCGGCCAGCGCGGCGCCTCTGACCCATTCGTCGACATCCGCATTTTCAATGATGGATTCAATCCCGTCCAGATTGCCGCCGCACACCGAGGCGAGGACATTGCCGAGATTCTCTGTAATGAAGTCGCTGAAAAGGGAATCGAGAAGATCGCCCGGGAGCAACGCAATTTTGACCACGAGCGGGTAGGCACGCGTCTCGCGAAACTGCGCCAGCAGAAACATGGCATACAGATGAGCCATGTAGTCGCCTTCCGCGTCGAGCTGACTCGCCCGATCCAGATCCGCGATCTCTTCCAGAACGTGGAGAAGCTCTGGGATAACCTCTTCCCTGCGGGCAACCGCCGCCTCAACGGCTTCCCGCTCGAACTTCCCATTGAATCTCTCAAACTGGCTGATAATTTCGGCTATTTCCATAAACTTATCGGGTGGACTCACTGACCTGCTCGCCGCCTACTCTTTCAGCGTCACCGTAATCCGGCGCACATCGCCGCCTTCAGAACTGATGGCGATCTCACCCGTGGATTTCTTCTTGATGCTCTTGAACTTCTCGCCCCACTCCACCAGCACCAGCGCATCGGGAGTCAGCAGCTCATCCAACCCCAGCGTCTCCAGTTGCCGCTCGCCTTCCAGGCGATACACATCCAGGTGAAAGAGCTTCATGGCCTTGCCGTCGAGGCTGCCGTCGTACTCGTGCAGCAGGGTGAACGTGGGGCTGGTCACTTCGTCGGGTTCGGCCGCGTCCAGGGCCTGGGCAATGCCCTTCACCAGCGTGGTTTTGCCGGTGCCCAGGTCGCCGCGCAGGATCAGCAGTTGCGGCGGCACCAGCAACCGGGCCAGCTTGCGGCCCACTTCAATCGTGTCCGCACCGCTCTGCGTGGTGAACTCGTGAATCCGGCCTTCAGCGGGAGGGGCGACGTTGCTCATTCTGCTGCCTCGTGGGAGCCCTTGGCCGGTGACAACTCTGCCGGTAGCCCCTGTAACCAAACATACCCGTTTGGACCGCCTCTGCGAAAGTCCAATCGTTTAAATTGAAATGCGCGCGCAAGCTGGGCAAGGCTGTCCGTGGCCAGCAGCGTGTGCTCGTCAGCCGCGTGCACAGCCATGTCCGCAGCCAACCCGTGCAGATAGACCGCGGCCTCCACTGCCCGCGCCGCCTCATTCGGGTGCTGCGCCAGCAATCCAGCCACCAGCCCGGTCAGCAGATCGCCGCTGCCGCCCTTGGCCATCCCGGGATTGCCGGTGGTATTCACGGCCACTCGACCATCTGGATGGGCAATCAGCGTGCGAGCCCCTTTCAGCACCAAAGTAACCCCGGTCCGCTGGGCAAAACTGCGCGCCACTTCCAGCCGGTTGGCCTGCACCTCGGCCGTAGTGATTCCCGCCAGCCGCGCCATTTCGCCCGGATGCGGCGTCAGCACCAGCGTCCGCCCCTTCGCCAGCTTGGTCAGCAGAACCGGCTTGGCCGCTAGAATGTTGAGCGCATCGGCGTCGATCACCGCCGGCATCCTGGTCGCCGAAAGCAACCCGGTCGTAAATTTGACCGTCTCCGGGCTTTGTCCCAGGCCCGGTCCAATCGCCAGCACTGTCTTGCCGGCGGTCAGCGCCGCCACCAGTTCCGGAGCAAGATTTTCCGCAGCAATCGAGCCCGCACGGGTCGCGGCCAGCGGCCAGGTCATCAACTCCGGCGCAATGGCAGCCACCAGCGCCAGAGCCGGCGCGGGAACGGCCGCGGTCACCAGCCCCGCCCCGCTCCGCAGCGCAGCCAGCGAAGCCATGGCCGGCGCGCCTGCCTTGCCCCCTGCCGATCCCAGCGTCCCACCCACCACCAGCACGTGGCCGTAGTTGCCCTTGTTGGCCGCTGCCGGACGCCTCGCCTGCGCCATCAGCAGCGCCGAACCCGCCCACACAAGATGCAGAGAGTCGCTTCCTAGAGCCGCAACAATCGCCTCGTCCGGCGAGCCGATCGGCGCCACCACGACGGGCTGCGACCAGTGCCGGGTGAGTTGCCCGAAGACATGCGCCGCTTTGGGCGCGGTAAACGTGATCACCGCATCGGCTGGGAAGACCGGGCCGCTCACGGTCGCGGAAGTCTCGTCCGCCGCCCAGCCCGAAGGTAAATCGACCGCCAGCACCGGCGCTGAACCGCCCTTCAGCCACTCCAGCGCCGCCAGCGGCAGCCCTTTCAGCGGCGGCTTGAAGCCGGTGCCCACCACGGCATCCAGAATCAGCTCGGCCTTGAGCGCGTCCGGATGCCGCGCCAGGTCTTCCGGCGTCTCGATGATGTGGATCAACCCATGCGCGGGGCTGGTCAGCTCGCGCCAAGCCTCGGCCGCGTCGCCCTTGAGCCCGTCGCGTGCGCCCAGCAGCAGCGTCGTAACTTCCAACCCTGCCGAAGCCAGCAGCCGCGCGGCCATCATGCCGTCGCCGCCGTTGTTGCCGCGGCCGCAGATTACCGTCACCCGGTGCGCCCGCGGAAACTGTTGCCGCGCGAATGCAGCCACAGCCGTAGCGGCCGCCCGCATCAGGTCCAACGATGGAATGTGAAACCGCTCAGTCGTCAAGCCGTCGCAAGCCTGCATCTCGGCTGCGGACAATACGTGCATGGCAACCATGGTAGTGCATGAGGGACAGCGACGGGTTTTGAATTATCCCACAGCGCCCTGCTCCCCAAATTGCATCGGCGACGGGACAAATACCTCGCCGATGCCGATAATGCTTGATGAGCTCCGATTGCAATGCTTGACACGATCCACACCCAGTTGGACGAATATCTCGACCCAAAATCGAGGCGCCGGTTCTTGCTTCGTTTCCCTCAGGAGCTGGAAAGACGATTCGAAGCCAACCAGGGCAAAGTCCGGCTGCGCGAGAACATCATCGCCTCGGCGATCGCGTGCGTCCTCTACGACTCTTTTCTCATCAGCGACTACCTGCTGAATCCCGCCGACATCTGGCATTGCATCGTTCTTCGACTCTTCGTCTTTACACCGGCCACCTGGGTAGCGATCGGATTGGCCTATCGCTGGCGGTCGGAATATGTACGCGACTCGGCGTGTCTTGTAATGACTGCGCTCGCCGGCGGATGCATGCTGGCAATCGGCTTTGGTCACTCCAGCACCACCTCGGCGATGGCGCAGGGAGGGCTGCTCGTGGTGATGAGCTTCGGTACCCTCATCCTGCGGGTGAGCTTGCCCTTTGTAGCGGCAATTAACATGATTCTGTTCTGCGAAGACGCTGTATTCCTTCACTGGGACAGGTATCTGAATAGCGGAGAAAAGGTGTCGGCCACCCTTCTTGTCGGCACGTTTGCCCTGCTGTCGATCCTTGCTAATTACCGGACCGAAGGCCTCGAACGCAGGCAATTTCTGCTTTTTCTCAAAGAGGACCAACGCAGCCGCAAATACGCTCTCCTCAGTCGAGATCTCGCGGATATCTCGAAACGCGACGGACTCACCGGCTTGTACAACAGGCGCCACTTTGACGATTACCTCCGTATTGTGTGGGAGGCGGCGCGCCTGGATGCGACTCCGGTCTCGATCATCATGATCGACATCGACACTTTCAAGGATCTGAACGACAGCTTCGGTCACCTTTTTGGAGATCAGGTTCTGACTTCCGTTGCCGACATGCTCCGCGCCAGCATCCGCGGCAGAGAAGATGCCGTCGCCCGGTTCGGAGGCGACGAGTTCGTGATCATCCTCCCGGAAATGGATCGGGACCAGGCCCGCGAAACCGCTGAGCGGCTTTGCGAGAGAGCGCGTAAAGTCGCTCTTTTTTCCCCCACCTCCGGCGTGCTTCTGCCGCTCACTGTGAGTTGCGGCGTGTCTTCCGCTCTTCCTGCCGATCTACCCGATCCAACCGAATTGCTCGCTCAAGCAGATCGGGAACTGTACCGCGCGAAGGCACTCGGCCGCAATCGGGCCTGCTGCGCTCCCAAGCCCTTCACCGCCGAGCGCCCTCAATGATGTTGGCGCATTCTCAGAGATGCTGCCCGATCCCGGCCTCTCGCTCCCATTGCGAAATCAAAGCGGTCGTACTCGGATGCACGCCGCCGAGCGGCTTCTTCGGCAACAAAGAGCCACTTCGAATGCCCGCACTTGGGGCGTAGCTATTCTGATTTCGCTCCACAGGCTTTCAGCTCCGCATTCCCTGCTCCCTCGCATCACCGCAACATCAGCACCAGGAACCAGCCGTTCAGCCCGGCGATGAGCGCGGCCACAAACCAGGAAAGCCCTTGCAGCCACGGCGCGTTCACAAACTCGCCCATCTTTTTGCGGCTGCCCGTGAACAGCACCAGCGGAATCACCGCAAAGCTCAACTGCAGCGACAGAATCACCTGGCTCAGGATGAGCAGCTTCTCCGTTCCCTGCTCGCCGGTGACCGCAACCACGATGATGGTCGGGATGATGGCCAGGGAGCGGGTGATCAGCCGGCGCAGCCAGGGTGAAACCTTCAGGTGGATAAAGCCTTCCATCACCACCTGTCCGGCCAGCGTTCCGGTGATCGACGAGTTCTGTCCGCTGGCCAGCAGGGCGATGGCGAACAGCGTGCTCGCACCGGCCGCGCCCACCAGCGGGCTGAGCAGCTTGTAGGCGTCCTGAATCGCCGCAACTTCGAAGTGGCCGCTGCGGTTGAACACCGCCGCAGCGACGATAAGAATGGCCGCGTTCACAAATAACGCCAGCGTCAGCGCCAGCGCAGAGTCGATGTTGGCCATGCGCACCGCCTCGCGCTTGCCTTCGGGCGTGCGCTTGTAGCGGCGGCTCTGCACAATCGAGGAGTGCAGGTAAAGATTGTGCGGCATCACCGTCGCGCCCAGCATGCCGATGGCGATGTACAGCATGTCGGGATTCGTCACGATGGACCGCGAGGGAATAAAGAGGCAGCGCAGGGCCGGCCAGTACTCGGGCCGCGAGAAAAACATCTGCACGCCGAACATCGCGACAATGGTGCCGATCAAGGCAATGACCAGCGCTTCGATGTAGCGGAATCCCCAGCGCTGCAGCAGCAGTATCAGCAGCACGTCCAGCCCGGTAATCAGCACACCATAGAACAGCGGAATGTGGAACAGCAACTCCAGTGCAATCGCTGAGCCGATCACCTCAGCCAGATCGCAGGCAGCGATGGCGATTTCGGCGCCGATCCACAGGCCAAAGCTCACCCTGGGGCCGTAGGCCTGGTGGCAGAGCTGCGCCAGATCGCGCTCCGTAGCCACGCCCAGCTTGAGCGACAGGCTTTGCAGCAGAATGGCCATCAGGTTCGAAGCCATGATGACGAACAAGAGCGTGTAACCAAAGCGCGAGCCGCCGGCAATGTCGGTGGCCCAGTTGCCCGGATCCATGTACCCGACCGAGATCAGGAACCCAGGGCCGAGAAAACCCAGAAGCCGCCGCCAGGATACTGGCGAACGGGAAATGCTCACCGTGGCATGAACCTCAGGCAGCGAAGGCACCTGGTGCTCGGGCCCCGGCGCAAGGCCGGGAATTGCGGGCAGCGGTGTTTCAACCGTAGCGCTCATATAACCGAGTATGCCACAGCTAGTTAATTATGGTTAACAAAAACTCTTACGTTAAATTACCGCGGAGGGTCCGGACGCAGCCAAACCGCCTCGGCAGCCGGCCTCCCAAGAATTTTTTCAGACCCTTCCTGGCTCGCAATCCTCTCCCCGCTGTGACCATCCAGCTCAATCGAAACGGTTTGGTCGTAGTTCTGGCTGACCACGCGCAACCTCTGGCCGGGGCCGATGCCAGCGCGGTGCAGAAAAAGCAGGAGCTTGGGGTCCCGCTCCTGAAGACTGACGACCGTGTACGTGCGACCCTCAGCCGCCTCCGACAGCGGCATCTCTCCGCGCTTCTTGCGCTGCGCCGGACTCTCGGGAAGCACCTGGTTGCCGTGCGGACAGGCTCCTGTCTCGCCCAGCTTTTCCTTGAGCTTGATTTCAAACGCGGGAGAAACGGCGTGCTCCAGCCGTTCGGCTTCCTCGTGAATCTCGTGCCACTCCATCCCGAAAATCTCGCTCAGCATGCGCTCGATCAAGTGATGGCGAAGGGCGGTGCGATAGGCGGTCTCGCTGCCTGCCGCTGTCAGCCGCACAATGCCGTCCGTTCCCACCTCGACGTAGCCATCGCGCTTCAGCCGCTTCAGCGCCATGGTCACCGCCGGCGCCGAAACCTCAAGCCAATGCGCCAGCGTCGCCGGAATCACCTCGCGCCCCTCGGCCTCGGCTTCCAGAACGGCCTTCAGATAGTTCTCTTTCGAGACGTGGATCGAGTCTTTCATCGCGGAACCTCAACCAGTCTATACGGAAGAACAGCTTCTAGCTTTTAGCCGCTAGCTTCTAGCTTGTTTGTGCGGCTACCGGCGGCGTTTGGTCTTTCTATTCGTGCCGGAAAACGCGCCTCACCGTGAGGACCTCAGGTCCATCGGCCTGCGCGAAATGTCCGCAAACGGAGATTCCGCCCATCACCGGCAAATTAAACCCGGAAAAACAATAGCCTCCATCCCGGCATTCCACTGAAAGCTGGAGCACCGGGCTGGAGGCTAGAAGCTAGAGACTAGCAGCTGCCTTTATTGCTTCACCCGCACCTTGGGCTCGACCGACAGCCCCGGCCGCAGCAGATGATTGGGGTCTTCGCTGGCCAGGTCGGTAAAGTCCACGCGCACCGGAATGCGCTGCACCACCTTCACGTAGTTGCCGGTCGCGTTTTCCGGCGGGAACAGGGACAACACCGATCCGGTGGCGCCGCCAATCTGCGTTACCTTGCCGTGGTAGGTCTTGCCCGTCGAGTCCACTTCAATCTCCACCGGCTGGCCGGCGGACATGTGCTTGAGCTGGGTCTCCTTGAAGTTGGCCGTCACCCACAGCCCCTCGAGCGATACCAGCGTAAGCAGATTCTGCCCGGCGGCCACGTTCTGGTTGATCTCGACGCTCTTGCGGGTGATGATGCCCGCAGTCGGAGCGACGATCTTCGTATAGCCAAGGTTGAGCTTGGCCTGGTCGAGCTGGGCCTGCGCCTGTGCCACCTGCGCCAGCGCCTGCCTGGCGCGGGCACTCTGCTCGGCCACCTGTTGCGGGCCGGTCTGGGCATACTTCAGCAGCGCCTGGGACTGCATCTCCCGCTCCCGCGCCACCCGCACACCGTCGGCGGCGGCCTGTTCGGTGGCGTGCGCATCGGCCACCGCGGCCTTGTCGGCGTCGGCCGCGGCTACGGCGGCGTCAAATTGCTGCTTGCTGATGACGTCCTTTTCGACCAGCGGCCGATAACGCGCCAGATCCGCCTGCGCCTTGATGCTGTTGGCCTCGGCCTGGGCAACGCGGGCGTGCGCCGCTTCCAGCTGCCGTTGCGCCTGTTCCACGGCAGCGTGTGCGCCGCTCAGGTCGGCCCCGGCTGAACTCAGGTTGCTGCCGGTGTTCACGGTGGTGATGGGCACATTCACGTTGGCCGCAGCCGCATTGGCCTGGGCGCTGGCCAGTGCGGCCTCTGCGTTCTCCACCGCGACCTTGTAGTCGGCCGGGTCAAGCTCGGCAATCGTATCGCCCGCCTTGACCACCTGGTTCTCATCCACGTAGACCTTGAGAACCTGGCCCGCAATGCGCGAGCTCACCTGGATCAAATGTCCGTTGACCTGCGCGTCGTCCGTGTCCTCGCTATAGGTGGAGTGCCACCATATTCCTGCCGCCGCAAGCACAAGAACCACAATGACAACAATGATGAAGCCTCTGCGGCGGGACTGCGGCTGTGTAATCTCAGTCTCTGCCACCGGCTCCGGTGGGGCTGGTGTTGTGGTTGAATCCGCCACGTTTACTTTCCTCCCAGATAATTCTTATAGTTTTCACCGGCGCCCAATGCGCGGGCCAGGCTGAGCTTGGCCACATTGTGCCGGTAGAGGCTGGTGACATATTGATCGTTGGCCTGCGCCACGGACTGCTCGGCCTGGCTGACGGCCAGATTATCGCTCACGCCGTTGGCATAACGCTGCTGGGCTTCGGAGAGCGCTTCGCCAGCCAGATCGACCGATGAACGCGCAACCTCAATCCAGCAGGGCATCGCGCACATCCGCGTCCACCTGTGCATTGCTGTCGCTCAACTGGGCCTGCGCCGTGTCCAGCTGCGCCTGCGCCACCTGTGCTTCGCCGCGCAGGGCATATTCCTTGAATAGCGGCACGCTCAGCGAACCGGTGGCGTCGAGGGTGCCGTGCGAATGCCGCACGTTCACGCCTATATCGCCATAATCAGCATCCGCTTTAACGGTCGGCAGCCGGTCGGCCGTGGCCGCCTTGCGCTGCTCCTCATACGCCTTGTTCTGCTCCACCAGTGCCGCCAGATCCTTGCGATTGGCGTGGGCCTGGCGAATGGTCGCGTCCACGTCCAACTGGTCAAAAGCCGCGTAGGGCGCCTTGTCGGCCAGCGTAAAGCTCTGCGCCAGGGGCAGGCCGATGGTCCGCGCCAGCGCCAGCTTGTCCTTTTCGAGAGCATTGCGGGCCACAATCAACTGCTGTTCAAGCGACTGGTAATCCACCCGCGCCCGCAGTTCATCCAGCAGCGGCGCCGTGCCCGCCTGGTGATTGGCGACCGCCTGGTCGAGCGAAACTTTGGCCGTGGCCACCTGCGCTTCCACGCTTGCAATCCGCGTCTCGTCGGCCAGCGCCAGCAGGTAGGCATTGCCCACCGTCAGCACCACCATCTCGCGCGCGTCCTGCGCCGTCAGTTGAGCGGCGGCAAAGTTGTGCCGCGCGGCCAGGTAGTTGCGCAGCGAAGCCACATCCACCAGCGACCAGCTCAGCTTGGCCCGCAGGTCGGTAAATCCATACGGCCCGATGATGGTCGGGAACCCCGGAATGCGCAGCCCTTCGGCGGGCAGATCGGTTTGCGCCACGGTTTCCTGGGCGTTGAAGTCCACCGAGGGCAGCAGGGATTGCAACTGGCTGAGCTTCTGCCCGCGCGCTGTGGCCGTCTGCGTGCCGCTCAGGATGATGCCCAGGTTGGTCTTCAGCCCCCGCTGCATCGCGTCGTCCAAAGAAAGTTCGATGGGTTGCGGGGAAACTTCGCCCGTCGCCACGCTGCCCTGAAAAGAGGTCGCGCTCTGCGCCCCCAGCAACCCCGAAGCGGGAAATGCCGCCAGAAGGGCAGCCAGAACCGCGAGGCCCACGCGCGGGGCGCCGGTACAGGGACAGACCGTGCTGTTACTTGAAGAATTTGAGGAAATCAATCGGGTTCGACTCTCAGTGAAGCGCTACAGACTGAATTTGTTCGCTCTTAATGGATGCGAAAAGCGGACAGGAAGGTTCGTAAATGTAGTGTAGCGAACAAACGCCTCGGGTAACAGAAGCCCGGCAGACGACTGACAAGATGAGGAGGAATATCCCCTGCTCAAGAAAGCGACCTCACGAAGAATCGCCGGAACCAGTGTCCGGGAATACCAGGAAGCCTCCCTCGCACTTTGGGCCGAGGCAAGTCAGCCCCACCAGGGAACCAAGCTGTTCCCTGTTCCCTGTTCCCTAGTCCCTAGTCCCTGTCCCCTAGTCCCTAGTCCCTGTTCCCTAGTCCCTGTTCCCTGCCCTTCTACCGTCCGCCCGCTGCATGAATCAGCTGCGAGGCCAACGAGCACAGCCCTTGGCGAAACACCTCGCGAACGGCCTCCGGAGTCCATCCGGCGGCTTGCGGTCCGCCGTGCGCCTTCAGCAGTTCGGCCGTTTCGGCTGCGGGGAACCCGGCCACTGCGCGCAAAACAAAAACCGTGCGCACCGGCGTTGGCAGGCTCGCCAGCCAGTTGCGGACCCGGTCGCGGTCCGGGCCGCCGATCATGCTCTCCAGGTCTTCGCTGGAAATGCCGGCCGAAGCCAGATCGTCGTCCTCGATGCAGGTGTGCACAGGCTCCAGTCCCTCCGGCGCGGCCAGGCTGGCGGGATTGCGCTCGGCCAGCAGATCGAGAGCGGCGGTCGAGAGCGCCCGGCGGCTGCTCATGCGCCCCACCAGCGGGTCGTGGCACGTGGAAACCTCGGCATTGGCGATCGCCGTCTCCACCAGCCGCACGCTGCCTTCGCCCTCTCCAACCAGCATGGAGGCCAGGCTGTAGAGTCCTGCAGCAATCAATTCGAACAGCTCGTCCAGCCCCTCGAAGGCCTTGGAGACGGTGGCTTCGTCCTTGGGCTGGCCGTCCATCAAACCGCGCACCTGCTTGGAAAAGGCATGCGCCCCGACAGGCATCGGCTCGGGCGGAATCAGGCTCTCGTTCTGCGGGATCGGTTCCTGGGTCATGGAAACGGCTCCTCTCTGCAGGGACCATGAGCAATCTGCCCCAGTCTTTATCCTCAACCCAGCGGGCCGGGCGGGTCAATCCAAGCCGCGCGCCCCAGGTTTTTTTGCCGGCCGTTAACAAAGCCTTTGCGCCCGTCCTGTATGGATTGCCTGACGGGGGTATCCTTCTCGGCACTTACTTTCGCAGTGCGGAAACCCGGAAGAACGCTGTAGACTTGCCAACACGGCGCAGTGAATAAACGCAATGGCCAGAACAATGCAGAAGCAAACGCTCTTTAACGGACGGGATCACTCCTGGATGCAGTTCAACCGGCGTGTCCTCGAAGAAGCCGAGGACGCCGGCAATCCCCTGCTGGAGCGGGTCAAGTTCCTGGCCATCACCGGCTCCAACCTCGATGAGTACGTCGAAATCCGCCAGGCCGGCCTCATGCAGCGCATTGAAGACGGCTACCGCGAGCAGGGCTACGACGGCCTCCGCCCCGACCAGTCCCTCTCCGTCCTGACTGCCGAAATCCACAGCTTTGTCGACGCCCAGTACCGCTGCTGGAACGAGCACCTGCTCCCCGAGCTGCGCAAGACCGGCGTCCGCCTGCTGGACTGGGAGGAGATGGACGAAGAGGCCCGCAGCTTCGCCCAGGGCTATTTCCAGCGCGAGGTCGACCCGCTGCTGACCCCCATCAGCATCGACCCGGCCCACCCCTTTCCGCGCGTTCTCAACAAGGCTCTCTGCCTGGCCCTGCTGCTCCGGCGCAAACGGCGCAGCTCCGGGCCCCAGGTTTTGGGCGTGGTCACCGTTCCCCGCGCACTGCCCCGCTTCGTCCGCCTGCCCTCGGCCGATGGAAAATTCGATTACCTGCTGCTCCAGGACCTGATCGCGCAAAACCTCTCCGGCATGTACCGCGGCTACGAAGTGCTGGCCCGCGCCGCCTTCCGCGTCACCCGCAACTCCAACCTCTACTTCGAGGAGGAAGAAGCCCGCTCGCTGCTTGAGACCATTCGCGTGGAACTGCACAACCGCCGCAAGGGCGACGCGGTGCGCCTGGAGATTGAAACCGGCGCCGATATTGAGATTGTCGAGCGGCTGAGGGTCAACTTCGAACTCGACGAGAGCCAGGTCTTCTATGACGACGGACCGGTCAACCTGTCGCGGCTGATGTTTTTCTATGGCGATGTCGACCGCGCCGATCTCAAGTTCCCGCCCTTCACCCCCAAGACCCTCCACTTGAGCCGCAAGTCCAGCAACATTTTCGACGAGCTGCGCCAGCACGACCTGCTCCTTCACCACCCCTACGACTCCTACGACCCGGTGGTGGAGTTCATCCAGCAGGGCGCCGAGGACGACGCCGTCGTCTCCATGAAGCAGACCCTCTACCGCACCAGCCACGATTCGCCGGTCTTCTCGGCCTTGATCGAGGCCGCCGCCACCAAGGAGGCCACGCTGGTTGTCGAGTTGATGGCCCGCTTCGACGAGGCCTCGAACATCCGCTGGGCGCGCAGCATGGAAGATGCCGGCGTGCAGGTCTTCCACGGCGTCGTCGGCCTCAAGACCCACTGCAAGCTGGCTCTGCTCGTTCGCCGCGACGAAGACGGCGTGACCCGCCGCTATTGCCACATGGGCACCGGCAACTACAACCCGGTTACGGCTCGTTTCTATACCGACCTCAGCCTGCTCACCTGCGACCCGCAAATCACCGAGCGGGTGCACATGGTCTTCAACTACCTCACCGCCCACGCCGAAATCGACGACTATCTGCCCTTGCTGGTCGCTCCTCTAACCATGGCCGAAAGCTTCCTGCGCCTCATCCGCCGCGAGCAGGAGCACGCCCAGGCCGGCCGTCCCGCCCACATCGTGGCCAAGATGAACGCCCTGCTCGAACCCAGCGTGATCGAAGCCCTTTACCAGGCCTCGCAGTCGGGCGTCGAAATCGACCTGATCATCCGCGGTCTTTGCATCCTCCGTCCCGGAGTGAAAGGCCTGTCGGAAAGAATTCGCGTCCGCTCCATCGTGGGCCGGTTCCTCGAACACTCGCGCATCTTTCACTTCGCCAACGGCGGCGACGACGAAATCTACCTCGGTTCGGCCGACTGGATGCCGCGCAATCTCTTCGAGCGTTGCGAGGTGGTCTTCCCGGTCCGCGACCCGGCTGCCCGCGCCCGCATCCACGAGGAGATTCTCCCCGCCTATCTTGCCGACACCGTGAAAGCCCGCCTGCAGCAGCCCGATGGCAGCTACATCCGCGCCAGCAAGCTGCTGAAGGACGCGAAGCCCTTCGCCAGCCAGGACTTTCTCATGCAACTGGCCGAGGGCAAAGCCGATCTCGACGCGATCCCCAAAGCCAGCGCCGAGAAGCCGCCCGCCAAGTCCGCCCAAAAAAAAGCGCACGCCGCCGACTGAGCTCTCGTGCATGATGCTTGACGGTAGTGACAGGTTAGGGCTGGTAGGTCAGGGCCGGTAGGTCAGGGCTTTAGCCCTGACACAATCGCCAGCAAAATCATAGCGGGCTTTAGCCCCGGAGGCATGTCTGCCGATACACTCCAGGTAACCAGAAAGGAAATCACCGTGGGACAAAGCACGCCGCTCGTCTTTACCGGCATCACGCCCCAACAATACAAAAAGTTGACAGCCAGGGCGCACGTGGCCGGAATCGACCTCAACGGCTTAAGCGGCACAGCCTCTAAATTCGGCGTCGAGATCGCCTGGAACTACACGCCCGAGACGCTGGAACTGATCCTCCATTGCCTGGCGACTCCGTTCTTTGTCCAACCCGCCGAGGTCAACGCCAGGATCCAGACCCTCGTGAGGGAATGTCAGAACTGACGCATTTGGGGCCACGGCCAACCTGCAGCCGGTTGCGCCCGTCCTACCATGAAGGAACGGTGCCGCTTCCCCTGGCCAACCCGCTTGCGCAAAATCGATCGTCAGCCTTCGCGTCCACCGCGAATCGGAGGTTCGACGCACCCGCCCTTTTGCGCCTTTGGCATCTGGCCAGCCTCGACGCTCCCACCGTGGCCGTCGTCTGGGCGCTGGGGTTTGCCTGGGCGGCCAGGGTAAGGCTGCCGCCGTGGGTTCCCGTGCTGCTCGCGCTTGTTGCCTGGACCGTCTACATCGCCGACCGCCTGCTGGACGCGCACACCGCTCTTCGTACTGGCCAGACAGATCGCCTCCGAGAACGCCACTTCTTCCACCATCGCCACCGCCGGATTCTCGGCGCATCGGCCTTGGGCTCAGCCTGCATTGCTGCGTGGATTGTCGTCTCGCTCATGCCGGCCGCGGCGGTTGAGCGGAACTCTGTCCTTGCCGCCGCTGCTGGAGCCTACTTTTTCGGCGTCCACAGCAGGCCGCTGCCAAAGCTGCCGGCGCAACTTCTCTCCAAGGAGTTCCTGGTCGGCGTGCTGTTCACTGCCGCCTGTGCCCTCCCTGCCCTGAGCCACACCGCATCCAACTCCAGTTCCCCGCAGCTTTGGTCCCTGTCAGCCGCAGCCGCTTACTTTGCCGCTCTCGCCTGGCTCAACTGCCGATCCATCGAACGCTGGGAGTCTGTTGACAAACGATCTCAGGTTTCCCCCGCAGCCCTTGTGCTTGTCCTCGCAGGCCTGCTCCTGGCCACGGCTCTCGTCCCGATCACGCACCGCGCCGCTGTGCTGGTCGCGTCTGGAACCTTGAGCGCCCTGCTGCTCGCCATGCTCGACCGTCAGCGTAACCACCTGACACCCTTGGCCTTGCGCATAGCGGCCGACCTCGTACTCCTCTGTCCAGCCCTTCTCTTTCCGACGGTCCTGCCATGTCGATGACCGCTACGCACGCAGTTCGCCCCGCGAATCAAGACCTGGCTGCGCCTCCGAATTTCGACCGCCTTGCCCGGATCTATCGCTGGATGGAACTGGCCACGTTCGGTCCCTGGCTCTGGTGGTGCCGTTGCCACTTCCTCAAGGAAATGGGCTCCAGCCGCCGCGCCCTTGTCCTCGGCGACGGCGACGGGCGCTTCACCGCCAGGTTGCTTCAAACCAACCCCACGGTCCGCACCGACGCCGTTGACGCCAGCCCGGCCATGCTTCGCGCGCTGATTCGCCGCGCCGGGCCGCACCGCGTTCGAGTGCAAACCCATCTGGCCGACGCCCGAAGCTGGCAACCGGCCAATTCCCCCCACAATTCGCCCTGCGACCTGGTCGTAACGCACTTTTTCCTGGACTGCCTGACCAGCAGAGAAGTCCATGAACTGGCTATGACACTCCACGCCGGGGTGTCGCCGGCTGCCAGATGGATCATTTCGGAGTTCGCTGTCCCGGAAAGCTGGCTTGGCAGGCTCGTCGCCCGGCCGGTAGTCTGGGGATTGTACTGCGCCTTTGGCTGGCTCACGGGGTTGAAAGTGCGCCGGCTGCCCGATCATGGCGCCGCGCTGCGGCAGGCCGGTTTCTCCCTTGAAATGCGCCGCCCCTGGCTGGGAGGCCTTCTCGTTAGCGAACTTTGGGCCGCAACCCGTGCCGATTCAGCATCAGACCGATCAATAGCCCGGCTTTAATTCCCCATTCGAAATGTTACAGCCGTGTTAATATCGAACCTCATAGAAAGGACGGGAACACACAAACCCGCCGGAAACGTCCCCCATGAACCTTTACCTGATGCGTCACGCCAACGCCGGAATCCCTCGTGGAACCCCTCTACTCGACTCCAAACGCTCCCTGATCAAAGAGGGAAAGGACCAGTGCATCCTGATGGCGCGGGTCTTGAGCGCCCTCAAGGTGCAGGTGGATGTGGTGGTGTCGAGCCCCCTGAAGCGCGCCCTGCAGACCGCGCAGTTTGTCGGCACGGAACTGGGCTACGAGGCCAAGGTGGAGATCAGCCCCGCGCTCGGTCCCGATGCGGATTATGGCGACTTTCAGCAGATGCTGGCCAAGTATTCCGAATACGAGGGCGTGCTGGCAGTCGGTCATAACCCCAACCTCTTCCAGTTCCTCGGCCGGCTGGTTACAGGCAACGGTGGCGCGGCCATCCGCATGCGCAAGGGCTCGGTAGCCCGCGTCGACCTGGATCGCCATCCGCCCCTGCTGCAGTGGCTCATTGACCCGCGCATGGCCCGGTCCATCTACGCCAGCGTGCAAAAAAGCTCGCGCCCGAAGACCTCGCGGAAGTAGTCCGCCTCCTTCCGCAGCGACCACAATTCCAGCTCCGCTCCCGTCCGCCCCGGCTGCACTTCGAGATAAACCCGCTTCGGATAGACCTTGGCCGCGACTCTGAGCACATCGGAGGCGCGGTCCTGGTTGAGCGCCTCGGCCAGCCGCAGCAGCACCACGGCCCGGTGCACGTGCTGGTGCTCTTCCGTGGGAATGTTGCGCAGCGCGCGGTCTCCCGGCTGCGGGCGGCTCTTGCCCAGGTAGCGCGCGATGGCCGAAACCACGGTGCGCTGCACCGGCGTGTAGCCGTAGATCTCCGAGCTCGAAACAATGTATTGCGTGTGCCGGTGGTGTCCCTGGTGGTTGATAAACTTGCCCGTCTCCCGCAGCACGGCGGCGGCGGCCAGCCACGTTTCGTACTCCGCCGGCAGTTCGTGCAGCGCCCTCAATTCGCGGTAAAGCTGCAGCGCGTGGGCGCGCACCGGTTCGGCCTGGCGCGGATCGACCCCGTAGCGCCGCGCCGTGGCCAGCACGCTCTCCCACCGTTCGCGCTCGAACTCCCGATGGGCCGACGCGCGGGCGTCCTGCTCGGCCAGCATCTGGGCCAGGATGCCGTCGCGCAACCCCAGCGGGGAGTAGCGGAAACCGGCCAGGTCGAAACTCTCCAGCAGTTCAGCAAAGACCATGGCCCCGGCCACAATGATCTCCGCCCTTCGCGGCCCGATGCCGTCGATCGCCTCACGCTCGGGCAGCGGCAACAGGGCAAGCTTCCCCGCCAGTTTGCGCACCTCCCGCGCCGGGGTAATTTCCGAAGCCGGAGTCGTCGCGCGGGCCGGGCTCACGGTGAGCGCCTGCACCGCCTTGCCAATTGCCTTGCTCGCGGATTTCCTGGCAGGCTTGCCGCTTCCTGTTTTAGCCTTCCCCGCTTTGCCGGCAGCCGCAATGGCCTCGCTCAAAGCGGCGGCCGTACCTGAGGTGCAAATGACCATTCTCAGGTCGGAGGGCTGGATCTTGCGATGGGCGCGGCGCAATTCGCGGACGATCAGCCGCCGCATCCGCGCCAGCGCGTCAACCGGCGCAGGGTCCGTGGACAGAAACTCCTCGGTCAGCCGCACCGCGCCCAGGGGCAGGCTGATGGTTTCCTTGATGCGCTTGCGCTCGGAGAGCGTGATTTCGCAGCTTCCGCCACCCAGATCCACCAGCAGCACCCGCCCGGCCGCTCCCGGCTCCCCGGCAATCCCGTCCAGACCCATCACGCCCAGGTGAATCAGCCGTCCCTCTTCAAGTCCGGAGATGATCTCCATATTCCAGCCGGTCTCGGCCTTGACCCAGGCCTTGAAGGCGGGACCGTTGCGGGCGTCGCGCGTGGCAGAGGTGGCAACCACGCGAATCTGATCCACGCCATGCAGTTGCACCGCCCGTTGGAACCGCTTGAGCGCCCTCAGCGTGGCCGCCATCGCGTCGGGCGATACCAGCCCCGACTCGAAAACGCTGGCTCCCAGCCGCGTCACCTCGCGGTCCTCGTGCACTGTTTTCAACTTGTGTGCGACGACTTTGGCAATCTTCAATCTGCAGGAGTTGGAACCGATATCGATGGCGGCAAAGGTGGGCATGGGGGTCTGGCTGCTCTCCGTCGGAAGAAAATTGGCTCTGCGGCCAACATACACGACGAGGGCCAGGGAATGCCGCACCCAAGGGGGCAGACGTTGGCGATGCTTCGAACCTCAGTGAACGGTGACCGAGATGGTCGAGCTGGCGGATGCGGACGTCGAAGCCGCGGAAATGACGTAAGAGTACGTCCCCGGCGTCATCGCCAAGCCCCCGTTGCCGATGCAGCCGGTGGTCCCGGCCAGTGCCGCCAGGCTTGCCGCGCACAGCACAATCGTGGCCGGCCAGCGATTCAGGCGTCTCCTGAAGCGGAGCCCCAAAAGAGCGACGCCCGCGAATGCTCCTGCCGCGAGAGGCGTCTGGGCCGGACTGTCCCCAGGGAGCGGCAAGGCGCGGATCGTCCCTGCGGCCTGGCTTGTGTTGGGAGGCACAAAGTTCATGGTTCCGCTCACCGTGCCGTTGGCGGGTACCACAAAATACGCAACAGCGAAGGTGCAATTGGGCAGTACCAGGTCCGGCAGAAGATTGGTGTCCGGCCCGGTGCAAGTCACGCCCACCTGCCCCGTAAAGCCGTTGACCGAGGTAAGGGTGAAATTGCTGACCCCGGTGCCCATGTCCGACATGCTCACGTTGCTGGCCTTCATCGTAAAGCCCGGCGTCGCACCCCACGCGGGCAAAGCCAGAAGTCCGCAACATAAGGCCAGGCCCAAGGAAAGGACGCTTCGACGCAGAGTTTTCACGAAAGACTCCTCTTGTTCAAGAGATGCTTCTGCTTGTGTGTTCATTTTAAAGCGGTTCCAGGAAAGACCTGCCCGTACAGCTCGCCGGCTTATTCAGAATCGCCTTACGGCACCGTGACGGAAATCGTCGTCGTCGCGACCACTCCGAGCGGGGTGATGGTACCTTCGTTATAAGCCGAAATGGTGAGCTGGTAGGTACCAGGCGTCATGGCGTTAGGGTTGCCCCCGCAGGCAGAAATGCCCGCCATCCCGGCCAGAGCCCCCACTGCGAGCACCATCAGCGCCAGCCGGCGCCGCGCCCTGCGCCTGAAGCCGATCATCAGCGCACCCGCTAGCGCCAGCCCGGCCGCGGGAAGATAGCCGGAACGATGCGGCCTGCTGTGCAGGCTTGCGGGGAGACCGACGCCGTACGGATAGCAGGCGATGGTCCCGGTGAGCGACACACCGGCTGTGGCCGGATAGAGCACTGGCGGGAAGTTACCGCAAGTCGGTATCTTCGCATCAGGGTTCGTTCCCGCAAAGCTGGTGGCAATGTTCATTGTGCCGGTGATGGGGATATTGGTGACCGTGAATTTGCTGTAGCCATTGCCGGAAGCGGGCATGGTTACGTTGGAGGCCGAAATCGCGAAATCCGGCGTGCCGGCCAGGGCATATGCACCGGAAAGCCCGCAAACGAGCACCAGAAGCAATGTGAAGAGAGCTGCCAGACGGCGACGTTCCATGGCAGAAGCCTTTCCGCGGGGTCGTTCTCACCCTGCCGTTCATTTTAGACAGCTTTGAAATCTATCGGTTTGCGAATTATCCAGGAATTCATACAGGTTTTTGGGGGCCCGCCCACACCGGATGTTCGGTTTACACACGCCGCCGCAGGTGCGGCTCTCGCAGAACTGGCACGGCTGCCCCGGCGTGAGATGGCGCGCAAAGCCTGCTGTTATCCTTGATTCGAATGCCTGATTCTGCGATGATTTCCGATTCGACCGCCCGCAGCCGCCAGCAGCATGCGCCTTCCGCGCTCGCCGCCTGGCTGGTCCTGAGTGTGATTTTTGCCGCCGTTCAGCTTGCCTCGCTGTTTACGCCGCCGCTGTTGGACGACGCCGACGCCAGCCACGCCCAGACCGCGCAGCACATGGCCCTCAGCGGCGACTGGGTCACGCTGAAGGTCAACGGCATCCGCTACCTTGAAAAGCCGCCCCTGCCCTACTGGCTCGATGCCGCGCTCTATCGCGTGCTGGGCCAGAACGCCTTTGCCACTCATCTGCCCAACGCGCTGGCCCTGCTGGGATGCGCCTGGATCGGCTGGCTGTGGGCGCGACGCGCCTGGGGTCCGCGCGCCGGCCTTTATGCCGGTCTCGGTGTCCTCACCTCCATCGGGCCGTTTCTCTTTACCCGCTTCGCCATTCCTGAAGCCCTGCTCAGCTTCCTGCTGCTGCTGGCCCTCTATTGCCTGCTCACCGGTTTTGAGTCGCTCCGGCCCATCCGTTTTTACGGCATGTGGGCGGCGCTGGCGCTGGCCGTGCTCACCAAAGGCCTGATCGCGCCCATCTTCTTTGCCGCCGCGGCCATTCCCCTGCTCCTGGTGAGCGGCCAATGGCGCCGCTGGCGGGAGCTGAAGCCGATTACCGGCATTCTCCTCTTCCTGGCCATCGCCGCGCCCTGGCACATCCTCGCCGGCCTGGCCAATCCCGACCAGGGCCACCCCATCGGCAACCACCCCACGCCCGGCAATGTCCACGGCTTCTGGTACTTCTACTTCGTCAACGAGCACCTGTTCCGGTTCATCGGCGGTCGCTACCCGCACGACTACAACAAGCTGCCCTTCGCGGCTTATTGGCTGCTTCACCTGGTCTGGCTCTTTCCCTGGAGCCTGTTCCTGCCCGCCCTGCTGGTGGTGGCCTGGAAGACCCGCCGCAACTGGATGCAGCACCTGCACCGCGATGCCGGCCTCACGGTCGACTTCCTACTGGACAACACCGCGCGCCTCGACGCAGCCGCCTACGTACAGAAGCTCAAGTTCCGGGTGCGCACCATCTGGCTGCTCAGCCTGTTTTCCGCATTCGTCCTGCTGTTCTTTTCGATTTCCACCAACCAGGAGTACTACACCTTTCCGGCCTGGGCGCCGCTCTTGATCCTCATCGCCGGCGTGCTGGCTGGCATTGAGGAGCAGGGCCACGCCGACTGCGAGAAGCCGCTGCTTTCGACGGCCTGGCTCACCGGCGCGCAGGCGGTCTTTGCCGTGGCCGGCCTGGTCTCCGCTGCAGCTCTCATCTGGGGCCTGTGGTCGTCGCGCAAGCTGCCCTTTGTCTCCGACATCGGCACCCTGCTCGCGCACCGCGACGTAGGCGGCTACACGCTTTCCATGTCCCACCTTTTTGACCTGACCGGCCCCTCGTTTGCCGCGCTCCGTCTGCCGGCTGCGCTGGCCGCCGTGGCCCTGCTGGTGGGTCCGGCCGTGGGCTGGTGGCTGCGACTCAGGAAAAAGCACTTGGCCGCCACTCTCTCCGTTGCGCTCACCGCCGCGGTCTTCCTGGTCGCCGCGCACATCGCCTTTGCCCGCTTCGAGCCCATGCTCAGCTCCAAGCAACTGGCCGACACCATCATCCAGAAAGGCTCGCCCGCCGACTCCTTCATCATCTACGGCGACCAGTCCGACGCCTCTTCGGTCGTCTTTTACACGCACAGCTTCCTGGCCAGGCCGGCCCTGCTGGTCGAGGAGCAATGCTCGCCGCACGGCAACGGCTCCACGCTGCTGTGGGGCTCCTGCTATCCCGACGCGCCGAAAATCTTCCTCAACGAAGATCAGCTTTCAAAAGCCTGGGGAACGGGCGAACGCAAGTGGCTCTTTGCCCAGGACACCAACCAGTCCAA
>JBEKTB010000065.1:0-30352 GCA_049516495.1 Occallatibacter sp. | reverse complement strand
TCCAGTTTCTCCTTGACGTGTGCTTTGGTCGGCTCACGTCTGGAGTTTCTTGGATGGACTACCGGAAATGTCAAACTGCTACTGCCACCCCGGCAGAGCCGGGGGATCTCCTCTCCCTTTAGGCCGAGCCTCAAATTGGAAGCACAAGTCGCAGCCCACCCCCAACAAGGCGCGAACCTGCGCCTCGAAATCGGCTATCCTGAGGGCGAACCCTGGAGGTCCACGGATGCTTTCCCCCGCCGATACCCCGCCCGCTTGTCCCACCCCCGTTGAAGAAATCGCGGCGGCCCTGGATCGGATTGGGCCGCTGCACGGCTTGGCCCTCGAAGACCGCCTGTGGCTGGCGCGCAATGGCGAAGAGGTCATCGCCCAGCCCGGCGACATCCTTTTTGAGGAAGGCACGCCGGCCGACCGCATGATCCTCATCCTCAAGGGCGAGATCCACGTGCGCCGCCAGCGCGGGGGGCCCATGGAGCTGTTCATCGGCCGTGCCGGGCAAATGACGGGCTACCTTCCCTTTTCGCGCATGAAAGTTTCAGGCGGGCAGGGTTTTGCCATCTCTCCCGTCTGGGCGCTTCTGATCCACAAATCGATGTTCCCCGCCATGCTGGAGGCCATCCCGTCCATGACCCAGCGGGTGGTTTCCACGCTGCTCGACCGGGTGCGCGAGGTGACCCGCATCGAACAGCAGGCGGAAAAGCTGACCGCGCTGGGCAAGCTGGCCGGCAACCTGGCCCACGAGTTGAACAATCCCGCCTCTGCCGCCCAGCGCTCCGCAGCCAGCCTGGTGACGGAGCTGCGCGCCAACCGCCAGAACCGCTTCAGGCTGGTGAATCTGTGCCTCAGTGAAGAGCAGGTGCGAGCCGTCGTGGAGTGGGAACAGGCGATTCTCGGCCGCACGGTCCAGCCTGCGGATCAGAACGCGGCGGCTTCCCTGCGAAGCGACGAGGAACTGCGCACCTGGCTCAACGCACTTGGCTGCAGCGAATCCTGGGAGGTGGCTCCGCAGTTGGCCGAGCAGGGCGTCACAACCGCCGATCTCGACGAGTTGCGCACCATCCTCGGCCCCGATGAGACCTGTGTTTCCCTGCAATTTTTCGCACGCTACCTGCGTTCTTCGCGTTCCGTGGACACGCTGGTCAACTCCACGGCCCGCATCTTTGACCTGATCAGCGCCATCAAGGCCTACTCCTACATGGACCGCGCCCCGATTCTGGAGGTGGACGTGTCGGCCGGGCTGGACGCCACGCTGCAGATGCTGCAGTCGCGCATAAGGGATGTCCAGGTTGTCCGCGAATACGAGCCGGAACTGCCCACGATCAGCGCCTACGGAAGCGAGTTGAACCAGGTGTGGACCGCGTTGATTGAAAATGCGCTCGACGCACTGGGCTGCCAGGGCACTTTGCGCCTGAATTGCAAGCGGGAAGGCGAGATGCTCCTGGTCGAGATCTGGGATAGCGGCGCCGGAATTCCGCCCGAGCTGCAAGGCCGCATCTTCGAGCCCTTTTTCACCACCAAGGCGCCCGGCCACGGCCTGGGTCTGGGGCTGGACAACGCCATGCGCATCGTCCGCAAGCACCGCGGCCACCTGAGCGTGCTGTCCGAGCCAGGCTCGACGTGCTTCCGCGTGCGCCTTCCCCTGGATCAGTTGCAGGCCTATTAAGTCCAGTGGCAAGCCTATTGAGCCCCGTTGCTGACGGGGCCGGTTCGCCCGGCCCTTACTTTTCCACTTCCACGCCCCGCCAGAAGGCTACGTAGCCCTTGATCTTGCGCGCAGCCGGTTTGGGGTCGGGATAGTACCAGGCCGCGTCCGGGTTGTCCTGCCCCTCAATCCAAAGGTTCAGATAGCGGGCCTGGCCCTTCCACGGACAGGTCGAGGTGGTGCTGCTGGGGCGAAAATACTCGCGCTTGAGGCTGGTTTCGGGAAAATAGACATTTCCCTCTACCGTCTCCGTCGTGTCGCTTTCGGCAATGACTTTGCCGTTCCAGATTGCTCGTGCCATGGGTTGTTCCGGTCAAGTCCGATTCAAATCCCTCCCGTCGGCCCCGGGAAGGGCCGGAGAGGGAAATCGATACGACACTAGCAGAGATTTACGGCCATGGCGAGTCCCATGACGGCTCGAACAGAACAGATAGCCCTACTTGGCCTCGGCAATTGACACGATATGGACGCTCTTCTTGCCCTCGTCCGCAGTCGCGGTAACGGTGACGTGGTCGCCATAAAAGCCCTTCACTGCGTCCGGATTGTCGATCGTCCAGACCGCCTTCTTGGCCTCGTCCACAAACACCGGGGTCATGCCGCCCTCGATGCACTTCTTCACGCAGGCCGCACCCGTCCCGGCATGCTTGGCGCCGCACATCGAGTCGGATATCCAGCCGTTGATGGTCGAGGAACCAGCCGCGCGAGCCGTAACTGCAGTCAGCGCAAACAGGGCTACCAGCAGAGCAACAACACGTTTCATCTTTGCCTCCTGGGGATTGGGAGTCTCAAACAACTACCATCATGCACCCGCGGCTGCATTCGGGCAAGAATTCCTCGGCTACGATTTCGGGGGATAAAAATATTGCCCGTGCTGTTCCTGTCTGGCAGGAAGGCTGTTGCGCCGGGCCTCTACATTCTTGAGCACTCCCTCGTAGCGCTGGGCAGCGGCTGAAAATCGGTTGATCAGCTCCGAGGTCTTGATCAGAAACCCGGGGTTCTTCTCCCGGATCGCTTCCAGGATGGGCGCAAACTTGGCCAGCAGGAAGAAGCCTTCCGCATTGCAATCCACAAACAGTTCAGCCGAAACAGCGCCGTGCAGCACCATCGCCGCTGCCATCTCCCAATAGGTGAGCACCTGCCGCAGCCAAGCGTTGTGCGGGTCGGCGGGATTGGAGGCCACGGCAAAAAACTCTTCCGCGCTGGCCGGCCAGAATTCGCCGGTTATCCACGCCCGGGCCTGACGCATGATCGTTTCAGTACGCAGTTCGTACAGTCTAAGAATGATTTCCGCATCAGCAGGGGTTGCAAGCATACGTTCCATGAGGGTTTCTCCGCTGCCCCATACTAACGGATTCAGCCCTCGAGTGCTGCGCCATGCGCTTCCGTCACTCGGCCGCCCATGGACACAATGCCCTGCTCCCGGCATTCCCGCCGAAATTTTGCCCCGCACCCGTATCTCCCGGGAACGAGGAACCCTCAGGCGGACGTGTTGACCAGGCTTCCCGAGCCGTTCTGGTTCCCCGCATTCTGCGAGGCTGCCATGTGGTCGGCCAGCGTACCGATCGGGCTCAAGGCCTGGCTCGCGGATGAGCCCTCACTTCCCGTGGCCAGATCCGAGAGAAGGCTCGTCATGTTCTTGACCAGATGGCCTTGTATACCAAACGAGCTGGCGCTGGCCGAACTCTGCTGGGCGCTCTGATCCGCCTTGAGTTGGGCAAGGTCCGAAGGCGCTCCGGACGTACTCCCGGAACCCGATGCTTTGAGCAGCGTGACCGTATCCTGCGGGGTCGTGTTGGCGGAGTTGGCGGTGGAAGCTGTGCCGCCATGGCTGACGTTTGCGGCGGGCTGAGTTGTTTTTGAGGTCAGCGCGGTTGCAGGAGAGATTTCCTGAATTGAGGCGGATGAGATTGTGGCGATAGTCGACATGATGCCCCCTTTCGATCTCGAGAGTTGTCGAACTACCCTCTATCGGCAAGGGGCCAAAAGCATTTCAATGCGTTTTCATTTTTTCTTGTGCAGGCTCAAAAAAAATTTGGCGCGGATCGCACCCTTCGCGAGGGAACCCTCAACCAGCCAGTTCCCTCAAGCCGCGGCGGTCGCTCCGGACAGGGATGTCCTTCACGACCGGTCAAGCCGGCTGCAACTCCCTCTTGTCGCCCTTCTGCGCAGCCTTCTTGGCGGCGCTTCCCTCCACAACCGGCCCATGGGTCTCAGCCGTGGGCGGGGGCGGCGCATCGCCGATCCGCTTGGAATAGCTGCACACCACGGCGTTCTCCACTGCCACTTCGCCCTTTTTCGCCCGCTTTTTGGGAGCTACCTCTTCCTCGGCGGCCTTTTTCTTGTTCGGACATTCAAGGAAGATGCCCGAACGCAGCGTCTTCTCCACCAGGTACGGGCTTCCGCACTCCGGACACTTCTTGGCTACCGGCTTGTTGTTCGCCGTAAAGTCGCACTTGGGATAGTTGGTGCAGCCCCAGAAAATGTTGCCGCGCTTGGCCTTGCGCTCGGCCAGGTCGCCGGTGCCGCACTTGGGACACTTCATGCCTTCAATCAGGTTCTGCTTCACGTACTTGCACTTCGGATAGCCGGAGCAGGAAACGAACTCCCCATAGCTTCCCTGGCGCAGAACCAGCGGTTTGCTGCACAGTGGACAGTCTTCGCCCGTGGGCTTCGGCACTGCCTGCTTCTGCTGCTGCTTCTGGCTCAGCTTGCGGAAGGTCTTGCAGGGCGGGTCTTCGTTGAAACCGGGGCACGACATGAACATGCCGAACGGCCCGCGCCTGAGCACCATCACCCGGCCGCAGTTATCGCAGTACTCCTCCTGCTCGCCGGCTTCCTGCGCCTCGGGCGTGTTCAGGTCCGGCTTGTCGGCCGTGTTCTCCTTGGTAAACGTGCAACTGTTCTTGTCCTTCTTGTTATAGGCCGAACAGGCATAGAAGCTGCCGAACTTGCCCCATTTCAACAAGAGCGGCGAGCCGCACAGGTCGCACTTTTCGTCCGTCTTCTTCTCCATGCGCTTGATGTCTTCCATCTTTGCGCCGGCGTCTTTCAGCTCTTCAACAAAGTGGTCGTAGAACCCGTTCATCAGGTCGATCCACTTCTCGTTGCCCTCTTCGATCTCGTCCAGTTCCTCTTCCAGCCTGGCCGTGTACGCGGTGTCGAAGATGTACGGGAAGTTCTTCACCAGCAGGTCGCAGACCACCACTCCGATCTCGGTGGGATAGAAGCGGTTGCTGATCTTGGTTACATATTCCCGATCCTGAATGGTGTTGATAATCGACGCGTAGGTCGACGGGCGGCCGATGCCCCGTTCTTCCAGCACCTTGACCAGAGAAGCTTCGTTGTAGCGCGGAGGCGGCTGGGTGAAGTGCTGCTCGGGGTCCAGATTTTCGAGCTCGAGCCGCTTCACATTGTCCAGATTGGGCAGCTTGTTGGCCGACTCGTCGTCCTCATCGTCCTTCTTTTCCTCAAGCACCTCGTAGACCTTGAGGAATCCGTCGAAGCGCACCACCGACCCGCTCAGGCGGAAGTCGTAGGTTTTGCCCGTCTTCGACGACACCGCCGCAATCTTCGCCGTGGTCACGTCAAAAATGGCCGGAGCCATCTGCGAAGCCACAAACCGCTGCCAGATGAGCCGGTAGAGCTTCAATTGCTCCTCAGTCAGGTAGCGGGCAATCGATTCAGGAGTCCGCGAAGCATCCGAGGGACGAATGGCTTCGTGCGCGTCCTGCGCGGCCTTTTTGCCCTTGTAGACGTTGGGCGTGGCGGGCAGATACTTCGCTCCCAGGTTCTTCGCAATCCACTCCCTGGCTCCCGCAACCGCTTCCGGCGCCACGCGCGGAGAATCGGTACGCATGTAGGTAATCAGGCCGACAGGGCCCTCGGAGCCGATATCGACGCCCTCATAGAGCCGCTGCGCTACGCCCATGGTCCGGCGAACATTGAAGCCCAGCTTGCTGGCCGCGTCGCGCTGCAACTGGCTGGTAATAAAAGGAGCAAGCGGCTTTCTCGACTTCTCGGTCGACTGCACGGAAACCAGCGACCACTTCGCCGTCTCAAGCGCCGCGGTGACCTGCTTCATCGACTTCTCGTCCGGCAGGGCGTTGGCGATGAACTGGTCCTTGCCGTCCTTGTCCTTGCCGCCCTGGACGCGCACCGGTTCCCCGTCGATGCCCACAAAGCGCGCCTTGAAGCTCTTTTCCGCCTGCTTTTCCGGGTGCAGAACGGCGTCCAGCGTCCAGTACTCGACCGGATTGAACGCTCCAATCTCCCGCTCGCGCTCCACAATCAGCCGCACGGCCACGGTCTGCACACGGCCGGCCGAGAGCCCCCGCCGGACCTTTTCCCACAGCAGCGGCGAAATCTGGTAGCCCACCAGGCGGTCCAGAACGCGGCGCGTCTGCTGCGAGTCCACCAGGTTTTGATCCAGATGCCGGGCGTGCTTGAAAGCTTCCTGCACAGCCTTCTTCGTGATCTCGTTGAAGGTCACGCGGCGAATCTTCTTTCGCTCCTTGGCCGTCGTACCCAGTTGCAACGCAAGGTGATACGCAATCGCCTCGCCCTCGCGGTCAGGATCGGGCGCCAGATAAATTTCGTCGGCTTTGGCCGCGGCCCGCTTCAACTGCGCCACAACCTTCTCCTTGCCGGGAGACACGATCAGTGTCGGCTCGAAGGTGCGGTTTTCAAGCTCCACGCCAATATCGTTCTTGGGCAGGTCCATGATGTGACCTACCGATGCCAGAACCTCAAAACCCTTGCCCAGATACTTCTCAATCGTCTTCGCCTTGGCGGGGGACTCGACGATCACCAGTGATTTGCTCATTGCCATCCTTATTACCAATCCCACTCTACCCTGCTCTACCTTGCCCAACTCGTTTTCGTGCCGTTTTCAACGTGTTGGACCCGGCCTCGGGCCGTTCTGCTCGACTTGCGCGCTTTCTATTCGCGGCCGCAAGAGCGGTCGCTTTCCCCTGCCGGGAAAAACACCCGCAAGTGTTGGACGCTACCACGGAACACCATTCCGTTTCCACTCTCTCGGGTACTTTTCTTCTCCGGCTGTCCCATTTCTGGACACAAAACGGGCGCTTCGACGGCCGTGGTCAGGCCGGAAAAACCCGCCCTCTACCTGTACGGAACTCTATTCCTGAAGAGTAAAGGCTGTCCGCCCTCGAAGGCGAACAAAAAAAATAGTTACATCGTCCGCACATAATTCTTGCCCGGCATCTGCCGTATGCGGCCTGTGATTTCCAGTTCAAAAAGTGCTGTAAACACCTCGGAAGAGGTCAGTTGAGTCTCCAGAAGGTCGAGAATCTCATCAATCTGCAGACTTTCGTCGGCGCGTAGAACCTCCAGCACCATGGCCTCCTCGGGCCGCAGAACCGGATCAGGCAATAGAGATGCGGTGGTTTCCGATTTGGATTCAGCCGGCGCGTAGGACTCCAACTCCAGCCGCACCTGCGAGGGCAGGTCTTCCCACACGTCCTCCCAGGTTGCCACCAGCTTGGCGCCCTGTTTAATCAGCGTGTTAGGGGTCCAGGAGTTCTTGTTGGTCACGTTGCCGGGCACGGCAAACAGGTCGCGATTCTGGTCGGCGGCACAACGGGCGGTCACGCGTGTCCCCGAGTTCTCCGCCGCCTCCACCACCAGCACCGCCACGCTCAGCCCGCTCAGGATGCGGTTCCGCCGGGGAAAATTCTGCGGCGCCGGAAAGGTTCCCATCGGCATCTCGCTCACGATCGCCCCGCCGAGGGCAAGAATCTCCTCGGCCAGCTTTTTATTTTCCTTGGGGTAGACCACGTCGATGCCCGTGCCCCAGACGGCCACAGTTGGCATGCGCGCCGTGAGCGCTCCACGGTGCGCGCAGGAATCGATGCCCCGCGCCATCCCGCTGATAATCAGCAAGCGCCGTGCGGCCAGGTCCCGCGCCAGCATCTCCGCCACGCCCGCGCCATAGGGAGACGGATGTCGCGTGCCCACAATCGCAATTCCCGGCCGGGAAAGCAGGCTGACGGGCCCGTGCACCCACAGCACCGGCGGCGAATCGTAGATCTCTTTCAGCCGCTCCGGGTAGTCGGGACAGCCAAAGGTCACAACCGTTGCGCCTTGCGCCGCCACCTTGGCCCACTCCTCTTCGGCCGCCTGGCGCGCCTTGCCGTCGAAGATGAACTGCGCCGCCTCGGCCGGAAACCGCAGCCCCTCGAGCGCTGTCAGCGGCAGCCGGAAAATCTGGCTGGCGCACTCCAGCCGCTTGACCGCGTCCAGAATCCGCTTCGGACCCAGCCCCGGCGAAAGGGTCAGCGCCAGCCAGGCCAGACGCTCTTCATCCAGTTCGGGCACCGTCGGGCTATCCGTCATTTGGGGCAATGTGCTCATCGTTTTGCGCCAGTGTCCCAAAATTGGACACACCGGTTTTCCTCACAGGGAACCAAAACCTGAACTCTTTGGTAATTGCGCTCAAGTTACCCTCGACGGACCCTGCTGTCAAGCCGTCACTGTTGGCGGAATAGATACATCCCGCAATCCCGCTCCGCGGATTGATAGTCTAAAAGGCGTGAGCCCCAATCCCCATTCCCGTCTGCGCATCGCCGCCATCCGCTTTCTTAATCCCGCCCCGCTGATGTGGGACTTCGAACACCCGCCTCTGAACGCCGCGCTTGCCCAGCGCTACCAGATCGACTGGATGCTGCCCTCGGAGTGCGCCGACAGGCTGGCTACGGGCGCGGCCGACATCGGCCTTATCCCCATCGCCGCCCTGGCCACTACGCCCGGCCTGCGCATCCTGCCCGGCTGCACCATCGCTTCCAAAGGTTGCGTCCGCTCTCTGCTTTTGGTCCGCCGCGCCAGCCAGCCGCTCAGCGCCCTCAACTCCGTGGCCGCCGACGTCGCCAGCCGCACCACCCTGGCCCACGCCCGCATCCTTTTTCGCAATTGGGGCAACCCCGACGTCCCTTTCCTGCCCCTGCCGGCCGACCTGGACGCCATGCTTGATCGCGCCGACGCCGCCATCCTCATCGGCGATCCGGCCCTCATGGCTCTCGAGGAACGCGCCAACCGCTTCGAGCGCACCGGTGAAGAACTGGTCTACCACGACCTGGCGCAGGAGTGGCGCGCGCTCACGGGGCTACCCTTCGTCTCTGCCGTGTGGGCCACTGCGTGCGGCGGCCCCTTGGACGAGAGAGTCGCCGAAGACTTTCTCCAGTCCCGCAATCATGGCCTCCAGAACATCGAAGCCCTGGTCGCCGAGTGGTCCCGCCAGTTGCCTCTCTCCGAGGAGACCATCCACGCCTACCTGACCACGAACATTCACTACATCCTTGATGAAGAATGCGTGGAAGCCATGCGCGTCTTTTTCCGCATGGCCGCGGAAGCCGGAGTTCTGCCTGAATATGAAGTCCCGTTTCCGGAGCTTGTCATTTAATCCGCGAAAATGCGCAATGCGCTTTAAGGACCTCTGAATAACTTGAGGCATTGAAGGGTACGGGCTTCAGCCCGTACATGAATCGCTCAAAATGAGTGCGGGCTTTAGCCCCTGAGGGATTGTCAGCCTCGTCGAGGAGTTTGTCCGAAGGCTCCTTAAACAAATAACTTGGTCCTGAACAAATCAACAAGAGCGAAAACGAAGTTGCCCCTAATCAAAACTCCGGCCGACTCAGGCCCGGTACCGAATGAGCCCGTGATCTATAAGCCCACCGCAGCGGTCACCCCTACAATCGATCCCGCGTGAAATCTCCCCGTATCTCATTTGCAAAATCATGAAACGATCCGCGCGCGACTGTCACTACTTTTCAACATGGGCAGTGGGAACTGCCTCCCCTCATTGAAAAAGGAGATCGAAATGTTGAAGAGAACCATTGTGTCCTCACAGGCAGCGCCTGCCCGCTTAACGCACGATTCAACCGCGCACTTCCTGCATTCGACGGCCGGGAAAGCCGGCGCCTTCGCGCTTGCCCTGGCCCTTGCAGCTTCGGGATCGCTGGCCTTCGCTCAATCCGACAAGACCGAATTCGCCGCGGAGAAGCCGCAATTTGTTTCTTTCCCCAACTTCATCGAAAACACCCGCAGCGCAAACTCCAACGACTTTCTTGCCCGCGCCGACAGCAAGGTCAGGGATGCAGCCGCGTTTGAAGAGATGCGCCAGAGCATTCTCAACCGCTATCAGGGTGTTGAGGTAACTCACAGCTTCCTCAGCGGCGGGCAGCACTACGACTGCGTTGCCATCGATCAGCAGCCGGCCGTCCGCAACTTCCACCTTTCCAGCATCGCCCCCGCGCCTCCGCAGGAACTCGCCGGCAAGCCCGTAACCGCGCAAGGCAACGTCCGGCCCGCCCAACTCGACTCAGAAAAGCCAGTCGATGAATTCGGCAACTCGACAAGCTGCGGAGCAAACACCGTGCCTCTGTTGCGCACCACGCTTGAAACCCTCAGCCGCTTCGCCACCTTGCAGGACTTCTACCACAAGACTCCCGGCGGCGCGGTGAAGGAGGCGCAGGCGCGCGCCGATGAAGATAACTCGAGGAGCGAATTTGCCGATCCCTCGGTAGCTGCCCACAAGTATTCGTTCACCTATCAATATGTGAACAACCTCGGCGGCAACTCCAACAACAACATCTGGGATCCCTACGTGAACACCTCGCTCGGCGAAGTCTTCTCCCTGTCGCAGGAGTGGTATGTGGGCGGCAGCGGATCGGGAACCCAGACCGAGGAAGTGGGCTGGGTGGTCTATCCGGCCATGTTCAACGATGAAAGAACACACTTCTTCATCTTCTCCACGCCGGACAACTACAACATCAACGACACCAAGTACGACTGCTGGGACAATACCTGCGATAACTTCGTCCAGGTCGCGGACTTCGGGCTGCTGGGAAACTACTTCAACACAGTTAGCTCCACCGGCGGAACTCAGTATGAATTCGCAGCAATGTATTACCTGTACGAGGGCAACTGGTGGCTGAGTTATCAGGGAACCTGGATCGGCTACTATCCCGGCGCCATGTACAAAGGGGGGCAGAACACAAAGAACGCGCAGATTATCGAGTTCGGCACCGAAGGCGTGGGCACCACCATCTGGCCTCCTGAAGGCAGCGGAGCGTGGCCTTCCACCGGCTGGGCACACGCGGCCTACCAGCGCAACCTCTATTACGTCGCAACAGGCTCGACCTATCACTCCTACTGGGACAGCCTGACGCCCGATATCCCGTCCCCGGCCTGCTACAGCATCGCCGGACCGTATTCGAGCGGCGGCACCGGTTGGGAAGTCTACTTCTACGAAGGTGGCCCCGGCGGCAGAGGCTGCTAAGACTTTGATCGCTTTCTTGTGTACGAATTGCGGGTGCCCCAGGTCTCGATTCTGAGACCTGGGATACCACGAAGTCACCTCACGAAATCACGCGGTCAGATCTCTAGGTCTTTGACCGCTTGTTCTTGTACCAATAGCGGGTGCCCCAGGTCTCGATTCTGAGACCTGGGATACCACGAACTCACCTCACGAAATCACGCGGTCAGATCTCTAGGTCTTTGACCGCTTGTTCTTGTACCAATAGTGGGTGCCCCAGGTCTCGGGGTTCCCAGCGACAGGTCCTCGTCGCTGGGGTGAGGATTCGCTTTTGAGACCTGGGATAGCACGCACTCACTGTACGAGATGATGCGGCCAGAGACATGGTTGGCCAGGCAAGTTGGCATTTCAGATCGGCAAACAAACAAGAAAGGCCCGCATCATCGATGCGGGCCTTCCTCGTTTTCGAACCGATCGCATTTGCCATTGCTGCAAATGACTGGAACGCCAAGCTAGAAGCTAGCAGCTAGAAGCTGCTCCTAAATCTCCCATCGCAGCAGCGTCGTTCCCACCGTGAACCCCGCGCCCACGGCCGCCAGCAGCACCAGGTCGCCCTTCTTCATCTTGCCCTGCTCGACCGCTGTTTCCATGGCCAGCGGAATGGTTCCCGCCGACGTGTTGCCGTACTTCTCAATATTGATGATCACCCGCTCCGGGTCCATACCCAGCCGGTCTGCGGTCGATGTGATAATCCGCTTGTTGGCCTGGTGGGGGATGAAACAGCCCAGGTCCGCGCCGGTCAGGCCATTGCGTTCCAGCAGATGCGCCGTTGCCTCGGCCATCTTGCGCACGGCAAATTTGTACACCGCCGGACCGTCCTGGTAGATGTAGTGCATCTTCTTGTCCACGGTCTCGTGGGTGGAGGGATTCAGGCTTCCGCCGCCCTTCAGGTTCAGGCTCACGCCGCCCGACCCGTCGATCTCGTTGATGAAGTCGATGAAGCCGATTTCGCCATCTTCGGCCGGCTCCAGCAGGACTGCCCCGCCGCCGTCCGTGTTGGCGTCGGCGCCGATGACCAGAACCTTCTTGTGCGCCCCGCTCTCCACCAGCTTCACGCCCGCCTGCAGTGCAAACGTGAACCCCGAGCAGCCGGCCGAGACGTCGAACCCCCAGGCGCCCTTGGCCCCGAGTTTGTCCTGAACCAGGCAGGCCGTCGAAGGAAACATCATGTCCGGCGTCACTGTGCCCACGATGATGACCTCAAGCTCGCTGGCCTCGATGCCTCGGGCAGCCAAACATTTCTTGGCGGCTTCGACGCACATATCGCTCAAACCGAGTCCCTTGGCCAGCACGTGGCGCTCGCGAATGCCGGTCCGCGACATGATCCACTCGTCGCTTGTGTCCACTATCTTTTCAAGGTCTTGGTTGGTCAGGATTTGAGGGGGGACGTAGGTTCCGAGCGCCGTGATTTTGGCGCGGCGGCCCACGATGGGACGAACGATAAGGGCCAATGCATTTCTCCTTGCGGCGCCACCGCGGAAGCAGCCCCCGGCTCGCCACTTTTCACCGATACAGCTGAATTGAACGGTACGGGCTTCAGCCCGTACATAAACCGAGCAATATCAAAGTGGGCTTTAGGCCCCTGCGGTTGGGCTCTTCCGCTCCAGACCCTGGTCAAAAGCGCCCACGGCGCCAAAAAAGCGCCGGGTGACCCACTGCACACGCACTAGCCCGTTACCGTTGCTTCCTTCCGGACCTGGCGGGATTGGCGGGATTACGTCGCGTAGGACCCGGCACTGGTTGATTTTATCACCATGAGGCGGCCGGATTTCCAGCCCACCCGCGGATTCGCCGGTTCGCGTCAGTGCCCGCGAAAATCGCATCCCCGGTACAATGAGAAGGTGAGCAAACTTTCCCCACCCACGGCTCCTGTCGTGGGCTTTATTTCATTAGGCTGCCCGAAAAACCTCGTGGACTCCGAGGTCATGATGGGATTGCTGGACCGCGCCGGCGCGCGCCTGACCTCCCATCCCGAAGAGGCCGAAATCCTGGTCGTCAACACCTGCAGCTTTATCGATACGGCCAAACAGGAGTCGGTGGACACGATTCTTGAGATGGCCCGGCACAAAACCTCCGGCTCAGCCAAAAAACTGATCGTGGCCGGCTGCCTGGTGGAGCGCTACCGCGACGAAATCCGCAAAAGCATTCCTGAAGTGGACGCGGTGGTCGGCACCGGCGAGCTTGAAGCGATTCTTGAAGCCGCCGGCCTGGCTGCCCCGGCTGCCGCTCCGTCGCTTTTCAACATTCTCAGCGACAGCGGCCACGCGGACGTTCGCCCCGGCCAGGAATCCCGCGCGGCGACCCATAAGGTCGAAGCGGCCGGTTCCAGGGCCGAGGGCGACTTGCGCGAGCAACAGGGCCGCTTCCGCCGCGACGACTGGCAGGGCGCCACCCATCTGCTGCCCACCTATCTTTACGACGAGACCACCCCCCGCTTCCTGACCACGCCCAAATCCTCGGCCTACATCAAGATCGCCGAGGGCTGCGACCACCCCTGCACTTTCTGCGTGATCCCCAACCTGCGCGGCAAGTTCCGCTCGCGGCGCTTTGAATCCGTGGTTGCCGAGGCGCAGCAACTTGTCGCTCGCGGCGTCCAGGAAATCACGCTTATCGGCCAGGACACCACCTGCTACGGCGAAGACCTGGGCCTGAAGGATGGCCTCGCTGCTCTCCTCGACGCGCTGGCGCGGATCGACGGCCTGCGCTGGCTGCGCTTCCTCTACGCCTACCCCAACCGCATCACTGGAAAGCTGCTCGACACCATCGCGAAGCACGACAACATCTGCAAATATCTCGACGTGCCGTTGCAGCACGCGTCTCCGGATTTGTTGAAGCGCATGAAGCGCGGCGCTGGGGCCGGCATTTTCCTGAAAACCTTGGAGAAGGTCCGCGCGGCGGTTCCCGGAATCGCGTTGCGCACCTCATTCATCGTCGGCTTCCCCGGCGAATCCACCGCGGACTTCGCGCTTTTGGAGCAGTTCATTGGCGATGCGAAGTTCGACTGGCTGGGCGTCTTCAGTTATTCCGACGAAGAAGGTTCGGGCGCTTTCTCGCTCGATGCGAAGGTTCCCAAGCGAACCATTGAAGCGCGTAAACGCCGTCTGATGAAGCTGCAGCAATCCATCAGCAAGCGCGCCAAACAGCAGTGGGTGGGCCGCGAACTGGTCCTGGTGGCCGAAGGCGAGAGCGAAGAAACGCCGCTCCTGTGGGAGGGCCGCACCCAGTTTCACGCCCCGGAAATCGACGGCAAGGTCTACATCAACGACTTCGGCGACCTGGAAACGCTGGAACCGGGCCGTTTCTACAACGCGGAGATCACCGAGGCCCACGAGTACGATGTAGTGGCGCGCGTGGTCTCCGGACCGCTGTAAAGTGGAATAGAACGATGGCTGCCAAGAAAAAATCCGCAAAGCTTCTGCGCTGCCCCACCTGCGGGATGCTGGTGCGTTTCAACGACGAGGACTTCCCTTTCTGCAGCGACCGCTGCCGCAAGATCGACCTGGGCAAGTGGGCCATGGGCGTTTACAAGATCAGTTCTCCCATTCTCGACCCGGAAGTGCTGGAAGACCTGGGCGGATTGGGTGGAGGCCGGAGCGGAGACTCCAACGATGAATAGCGCGCCTGCGGCTGCCCCCTCCGCCCACAAAACCTTCTGGGCCTGGACCGTCGCCACCTTCTTTGGCGCTGGTCTGGGCAAGCCCGGTCCCGGCACCTGGGGCTCGGTGGCCGCCGTGCTGCTGTGGGCGGCCGTAGCCTGGGGTTTGCATCCGGCTCCGCTTGCGCTTGCCCTCATTTTGCTGGTGGGTATTGCCCTCACGCTCATTCTGGGCATTCCCGCGGCCACCATCGCCGCCCGGGAAAGCGGCCGCCACGATCCCGGCTTTGTGGTCATCGACGAGGTAGCCGGTCAGTGGATCGCCCTGATCGGCAGCCGCGCCGACTGGCGTCACGCCCTCATCGCCCTTATTCTCTTTCGGCTCTTCGACATCACCAAGCCCTTCCCCTGCCGCCAGCTTGAAAGCCTGCCCGAGGGTTGGGGCATTGTCTTCGACGATGTGGCAGCTGGACTTTACGCTTTGGGTGTAGCATCTTTGTTACATCGTTGGATTTAGGTCGAGCCATGCCCCGCAACAGCACACAATCCGCTCCTGAAATTCTCCCCGCGCCGCGCATTGACGACATTGTGCCCGCCGCGGCGCTTCCACGCGGCGAGGTCGAGTTGATCGGCGCTCATCTTGGCCCGCTCAGCTTCGGTCCGCCCGCCGTGCTCGTGGATGGCCAGTCGGCCCATGTGCTGATGAGCCAGCCCGACCGCCTGGCGCTCCGCGTTCCCGAAGACGCCTCCACCGGCCTGATTGAAGTCCGCAACCCCGCCGGCGCCAGCAACACCGCCCCGTTGCGCGTTGCCCGCCAGCTCTCCGACGATTTGCACCCGGTCTCGAACCCGGCCGTCAGCCGCTCGGGCATGGTCTATGCCACCATCTCCGGCCCCCGTGGCAAGCAGATGCCGGTTTCGGTGGTCCGCGTCAGCCCCGATGGCCGGGGAACCCCCTTCGTCACCGGCATCCTCAATGCCACCGGCCTGGCCTTCAATCCCGAGGGCGACCTGTTCGTCACCTCGCGCGCCGAGGGCAATGTCTATCGCGTCGATGCGGCCGGCGAGTCCACCGTCTATGCCGAGGGTATGGGCGTGGCCACCGGCGCTGCCTTTGATGCCAGCGGGAACCTCTTTGTTGGCGACCGCAGCGGCACCATCTTCAAGATCGACCCCCAGCGTCGCATCTTCGTCTACGCCACTCTTGAGCCCAGCGTCGCTGCCTATCACCTGGCCATTGACGCCAACGGCACGCTCTTCGTCACCGCTCCCTCGCTCTCTTCGCACGACGCCATCTGGGCCATCGATACCGACGGCGAAGCCCGCGCCTGGTTTCGCGGCCTGGGACGTCCGCAAGGCCTCGCGCTGTCCAAGGAGGGCGACGTTTACCTGGCCGCCTGCCTCGGAGGCCGGCGCGGTCTGGTGCGCGTCACTCCGGAGGGTGAAGCAAGCCTGGTGCTGGCTGGATCCGACCTGGTCGGTGTAGCCTTTTCCCCGCTCGGCACCACCATCCTCGCCACCAACGACGCCGTTTATGATGTGGACTTGGGCGTCGAAGGGCTGAATCTGTTTTAGAAGCCAGCTGCAAACCGCTAGCTGGTTCTGTGCTGGATTGCGCGTCTGCGACCAGCCCTAAGCAGAGATTCCAGAAGTGAGCGGTAGTATAGCTGGAGGCCAGGAGCTGGAAGCTGCCCTTATGAAATCGGAAATCATCGCCATCGGCTCCGAAATGCTTACCCCCTTCCGCCAGGACACCAACTCCCTCTACCTGACTGAAAAGCTCAACGAACTGGGCGTCACGGTGGCCTTCAAGACCATCGTCGGCGACCGCCGCAAGGACCTGATCGGCGCCATCCAAACTGCTCTCAGCCGCACGGACATTGTGATTCTCATGGGCGGTCTCGGTCCCACGGAGGACGATCTCACCCGCGAAGCCGTGGCCGAAGCCCTGTCGCTGACCCTGCGCCGCGATGCCGCCCAGGTGGCCTCCCTGCACGCCCGCGCCGCCGCCTGGCGCATGCCCATGCCCCAGAACAACCTCAAGCAGGCCGACATTCTTGAAGGCGCCACCCTCATTCCCAACCCCAACGGCAGCGCCCCCGGACAGTGGCTCGACACCACCTACTCCGGCTATCGCAAGCTGCTCATGCTCATTCCCGGACCGCCCAACGAGTGCCGCCCGCTGTTCGACGCCGAATGCGTGCCCCGCCTGCGCGCCGTTGTACCCGTCAGTTTCATCGCCAAACGCACCCTGCGCGCGGCCATGATCGCCGAGTCGCAGGCCGACAAGCTGCTGGCCCCCATCTACTCCACCTATGCCGATGTGGAAACCACGATCCTGGCCCATGCCGGCGACATCCAGCTCACCCTGCTCTGCTCCAAGACCGACGCCGGCGCCGCCCAGCAGCGCGTGGATGAGCTGGCCGGCCGCATGGAAGAGGCTCTGGAAGACTGGCTCTACTCCTCCGACGGCGAAACGTCCGATTCTCTGGAACAGATCGTCCTCTACTACCTCGGCCTGCGCCAGGCAACGCTTGCCGTGGCCGAAAGCTGCACCGGCGGCATGATCGCCGAGCGCATCACCTCTGTGCCCGGCAGTTCGCGCTCGTTCGTCGGAGGAGCCGTCGTCTACTCGAACGAGATGAAGACCGCCTTCGCCGGTGTCTCACCCGATCTGATCGAAGAGTACGGCGCCGTCTCCGAGGAAGTGGCAAAAGCCCTTGCCGTGGGCATTCGCCAGCGCACGGGCGCCACCATGGGCCTGGGCGTCACCGGTATCGCCGGCCCCACCGGCGGCACGGAGGACAAGCCGGTTGGATTGGTGTACATTGCCCTCTCCGACCCCCAGAAAACCGAGGTCGTCGAAAAGAACTTCCGCGGCGATCGCGACCGCGTCCGTCAGTACACCACCCAGCAAGCCCTTGACCTGGTTCGCCGCAGGCTCAGATAACGGGCGGATCCGCAACTCAATTGTGCCGTTCCAGCCGAGTGCCCCAGGGTCTCGCTTTTGAGACATGGGAGTCCAGTCAATCCTGTGCAGGCTTCTCGCGCAACCTGCACCCGGCTCACGCCGCGCGCCGAACCGGATGCACGCGGATCAGCTTCTCCCGCTTTCGCGTCTGGGCAATCTCGTAAGCGGACTGCATCCGCATCAGCGTATCCATCTTCACTCCAAACGCCTTCTCGATGCGCAGCGCCATGTCCCCCGAGAGACCCGCCTTGCCGTTCAGCAAGCTGGACAGCGCGGGCCGGGAGACGCCAAGCGCCGCCGCCGCCGCTGTCACAGACAAACCTGCAGGCTCGACAATCTCCGTCCGAATAAAATCCCCTGGATGGGGAGGATTCTTCATGGACATGGCCTTTTCTCCTCTTCCTAGTGGTAGTCCTCTAAATTCACGTCCCGAATTTCCGATTCGACAGCATCGATGCGAAACGTCAGCCGCAGGCTTCCGGTCACGCTCAAGCTCCATTCGCCTTTGCGGTCGCCGGTCAGCCGATGCGCTTTCCAAGTGGGAAGACTCCGCAATTCCTCCACATCGTCCATTCCGTCCAGAAAGGCAAGCATCTTGCGCAGTTTGTCCGCCGTGTTCGCCGGAACCCCTTTTGCACTGTCTTCTTCATAGAGCCTCCGCAGGCCCTTATGAACGAAGCCCCGTATTCTCATCTGAGCAACTGTAGCCTGTAGCGTAACACTTGTCAATTTGGAGTCGCCGGCGGGCGGCTCACCGGCAATTCGGAAATCACGAAGGCGGCCGGATTTCGCTCGACGTGCCTCCCGCCGCGGGAATGTAGCACTTCAAGGTGTAGTCCATCACCATGCGGTCGGCATTGAAGCGCCAGCCCAGCGTGCGGATAGTCCGCTTCATGCGCTTGATCCATCCTCTCGGCAGGCCGTCGCGGTCGCGCTGATAGTAAAGCGGAATCAACTCGTCCTGAAGAACGCGGTAAAGGTCCTCGCCATCGCGGGCGTCGTGCACGTCCAGGTTCGTGTGGGTTCTGCCCTTGCCGATGGCGAAACCGTTCAGCCCGTCGTAGGCTTCGGCCCACCAGCCATCCAGCACCGAAAGGTTCAATCCTCCATTGAGAACGACCTTCTGGCCGCTGGTGCCGGAAGCCTCCAGAGGCCGGCGCGGATTGTTCAGCCACACATCGACGCCCTGCACCAGGTGACGTCCGACATTGATGTCGTAGTCCTCGATGAAGACGAATTTGTCGCCGACTTTGGGGTCGCGCATCAGTTCGGCAATCTGCTGCAGAACCTTCTTTCCCGGCTCGTCGTGCGGGTGCGCCTTGCCGGCAAACAGGAATTGCACCGGGCGCTTGGGATCGTTGACCATGGACGCCAGCCTCTCGATATCGGCCAGGACGAGGTTGGCGCGCTTGTAGGTGGCGAACCGCCGCGCGAAGCCGATGGTCAAGGCGTCCGGCGAGAGCAGCTTGATCAGCCGCTGCAGGGTTTCATCCGGTTCGGCGCGGCGTCTTGCCTGCTCCCACGCTCTCTGGCGCACGAAGTCCAGAAGCTGCGATTTCAGGCTCAGGTGCGTCTCCCACAATTCGCCGTCGTCGACGTTCTCGATCGCCTCCCAGGTTGCTGCCGCGCCGCTGTTGCTCTGCCAACCAACCCCGAGATGGCGATCGTAGAGCCGGCACATCTGCGGCGCCAGCCAGGATGGAACGTGGACGCCATTGGTGATGTGACCGATGGGCACCGCGTCTTCCGTCCGCGCCGGGAACAGGCTTTTCCACATCGCCCGCGAGACTTCGCCATGCAGCGAAGAGACCGCATTGGCGCGCCGCGAAAGCTTGAGTCCCAGAACCGTCATGCAGAACGGCTCCTGGTGGTCGTAGGGGCGCTCCCGTCCAAAAGCCATCAGCGCATCCTGAGAAATCCCGAGTTGCTCGCGCAGCGGGCCCAGGTGCTCTTCAATCAGAGCGGCGTCGAACCGGTCATGGCCGGCCGGCACGGGCGTGTGGGTGGTAAAGATGACCTCGCGGGGAATCTGGCTGGAGGCGGCGTTGAAGTCAATGCCCTCTTCTTCCATCCGGTTGCGAATGGCCTCGAAGACCGCGAAGCCGCTGTGCCCTTCGTTGAGATGGAGAACCCCCGGAGAGATGCCCATGGCCTTGAGCGCGCGAAAGCCGCCCACACCGAGCAGCAGTTCCTGGCGAATGCGCGTGCGCGCGTCTCCGCCATACAGCCGCGAAGTCAGTTCCCGATCCTCGGGCGCATTGCCGGCCACGTTCGAGTCCAGCAGCAGAAGGTCGCACCGCCCAACCTTGACCCGCCAGACTTTGGCGCTGATCGCACCGCCCCGCGTCTGAATCTCCACCGCGACGGGTTCACCATTTTTGCCGATAGCCGGCTGCATGGGCAAGCGGTTGACGTCGGTCTCAAGATATTCCTCCTGCTGCCATCCCTTCCGGTCAAGCCGCTGCAGAAAGTATCCCTGCCCATAGAACAGGCCGATCCCGATCAGTGGAATGTCCAGGTCCGAAGCGCTCTTGATGTGGTCCCCGGCCAACACGCCCAGACCGCCGGAGTAAATCGGCAGCGACTCGTGCAGCCCGAACTCGGCGGAAAAATAGGCCACCGGCCGGGGCCGCAGCACCCCGGCACAGGCCGCGCCCCAAGTCCGGTCGGCGTTCAGATATTCCTGCTGCCGGCGGTAGACATAGTTGATGCGGCTATGCAAAACCAGTTCCGTCGCCCGGCGCTCGACTTCCGCCAAAGGAATTTCGCTGAGCAGCGAAATCGGATTCTGATTCAATTGCCGCCAGCGTGTAGGGTTCAGGTCGCGAAACAGGCTGATGCAGTCGTGGTCCCAGCTCCACCAGATGTTCCTCGCAAGCGCCCACAGACGCTCCTGGGCCGGGCCGATAAAGCGGTCAAGGGTCCGCGCCTCGCTCACCACGGGCGCAACCTGGTTGGCCGCCTCGGCCAGCATGCGAATCTCATTGTCGCGAAAGATCCGCGGGTCCTTGGTCTGAACCACGAGAACGCCCTGCAGAATCCCGCGGTCGATCAGGGGAACGCCCAGGAAGGAGTGATATTCGTCTTCCCCGGAGTCCTCGAAGTACTTGAACCGGGAGTGTTTGCGGACATCGTCGACGGCCACCGGGAGCACCTGCTCCGCAACCAGGCCGGTAAGCCCTTCGTTGAGCGGCATGCGCAACACCCCGATACATCGAGGATGAAGGCCCAGCGTGGCAGCCAGCACCAGGTTCGACCGGTCCGGCTCCAGCAGGTAGGCTGAGCAGGCGTCGGTCCGGAACCGCTTGGCAATCAAGGCCACAACGTTCATGAGGGTATCGGCTGGCTTGCCTCCTTCCCGGGTGAGGTTGGCAATTTCTTCCAGTGTCAACACGTGGATTTCTTCCGCTGATTCTTTGGATCGGGCCATCGGCTACCCTCGCGTTGCGATTGATTTCACAAAGCGCACAACGGCATCTGTGCCAAGCCTCAACACAAGATGCAGAAGTGCATTCGATGCAAATGCCGAAACTTGAAACGGCTCAATACGGTCTAATCGGTTGGGGGGAAATCCCGTTTTATTGCCTACCCGGGATGAATGTGACGATACCATTAATCCTTTCCCAACGCCAAAATGATTCCGGGAGCGGCAAAGGACGCACCGGCCCGGAATTTGCGATTGGGCCCAGGCAAAATCCGTCGAGAGGCGCTGATGACTCGCGTATTCCGTTCGAAATGGATGGAGATGGGTGAGCCGACGCCGATTCAAGCCTGCCGATTCCCGCAGCCGGCCCAGCGCACAAATCAGCCTGTACTTCACATCACCCCACGTTGAAAAAAATAAGCCTCCCAAATGGCCTCAATCGAAGGCTTTATGTGATACCCGTCACACGAAACCGAATCATTCGATGAAACCATAGGCATACCGGCAGCACGATTTGCCTTTTTATCTAAAGTGTTTCCCAGCACGCATCGATGGAGAATGAACATGAAGCTCGACCCGTCTGCATTCGTTGCCGACCCAGAGTTGATTAAGGCGCTTGAACAGCGTTCCACAGCAATATCCTGTGGTGGAGACCGTATTCTCTTCCACCAGGGTGAAGTTCCCGAGGGGCTTTATATCCTCGACCAGGGAGAAACTACCTTGACCATGGCATCGCTCGCCGGCGACCAGGTCATGTCCGCCCAGGCGCCCGCAGGTTCGCTCCTGGGCCTGCCTGGACTGATCGGTAACGAGCCTTACACGCTCACGGCCGTCGCCCGCGCCGGGTCGCGGCTCAGCTTCGTCACCCGCGAGGACTTCACGGCGGTGATGCAGACCGATCCTCGGATTGGGATAAAAATCTTGCAGGTGCTGGCCGCCGAGGTTCGTTCCGCCCGCCGCGCCCTGTCGAACCTCTAGCGTCAACCGGGCCTGCGACTCCGCACGCCGGCCCGCCCTCCTTCCCAAGCCGCAAAGGGTCTTGAAAGTCCTCGCCAACCGCCTCCACCTGCTAAACTCTCACTCGTCATGCTCCTCGCAAGCCTGCTCATCGTGGTTGCCTCTTATCTGCTCGGGTCTGTCCCCACGGGGTACCTCCTGATCCGCTTTTTTCGCCATCAGGACATCCGCACGTTCGGCAGCGGCAACATTGGCGCAACCAATGTTTTGCGCTCCGGCGGCAAAGGCCTCGGCGCTGTCACGTTCCTGCTCGACGTGGTCAAGGGCTCGGCAGCGGTTGGGCTGGGAGCCCTGCTCGCCCACCTCCTTCTGCCCGGCGCACCGGTACGCGACATGGAAGCTCTGGCGGCCCTGTTTGCGGTCATCGGCCACATGTTCCCGGTGTGGCTGGGGTTCCGCGGCGGCAAGGGAGTGGCCACCGGCTTCGGCGTTTTCCTGGTCGCCGCTCCCTGGGCAGCGCTGGCCGCCATCTCGGTCTTTGCACTGGTCTTCGCCTTCACCCGCTACGTCTCCCTGGCTTCCATCCTCGGCGCAGCCAGTTTTCCCGCCTTTGCCTGGTACCTGGTTCGCGGCGACCGGTCGCCATTCTTCATAGCGGTCCAGGCCTCCGTCGCCCTGCTCATCATCGTCAAGCACCACCAGAACATCCGCCGCCTTTTTACCGGCACGGAATCCCGCATTGGAGCGAAAAAGACCGCATGAGTCGCATCATCGTATTAGGTTCCGGAGCGTGGGGAACCGCTATTGCTCTTTCGCTGCACCGCCGCGGCGGCCATACCGTCTCTCTCTGGGCCCACAGTCCGGAGTTTGCCCGGGAAATCATCGACGCGGGCGAAAACACGCAGTTTCTCCCCGGCTTTCCCCTTCCCGCGGAGATCGTCGTCACCGGCGACAACGCGGCCGTAGCCGATGCGGAGATCGTGGTTTCCGTCGTCCCCTCGGAGTTTCTGCGCTCCACCATGGCCCGTCTCGGCCCCCATCTCCGCGCCGGCCAGGTCGTCGTCAGCGCCACCAAGGGCGTGGAGGACCACACGTTTCTGCGCATGACCGAGGTCATCTCTTCCTGCCTCAGGGAAACGGGCCTGACGCTGCCCATCGGCGCGTTTTCGGGGCCCAGTTTCGCGCTCGAAGTCGCCCAGGGACAACCAACTGCCGTCACCGTCGCCTTCGACGACCCCGCCATCGCCGCCCGCATCCGGAACGAGTTCTCATCGGAGACCCTCCGTCTCTACACCTCGACCGACGTAATCGGCGTGGAACTTGGCGGGGCGCTCAAAAACGTGATCGCCATCGCCGCCGGAGTCGCCGCCGGGGTGGGCCTGGGCTACAACTCCGCCGCCGGCCTCATCACCCGCGGCATCGCCGAAATCACCCGCCTGGCCGTGGCCTGCGGTGGCCGCCGCGAAACCCTCGCCGGCCTCTCCGGCGTAGGCGACCTGGTGCTCACCTGCACCGGCTCCCTGAGCCGCAACCGGACGGTCGGACAGGAGTTGGGCCGCGGACGCAAGCTCCCCGAAATCCTTGCCGGACTGGGCGGCAAAGTCGCCGAAGGCGTTCTGACCACCCGCGCCGCACTCGGTCTCGCCCGCCAGCACGGAATTGAAATGCCCATCGCCGAGCAGATGGAACTGATCCTGGACGAGGGCAAGGACCCGCGCGAAGCGATCAAGGAACTGATGCTGCGGCCAGGCAAGGACGAGCGGTAGAAGTTCGCCGACGAAGGTACCTTCCCAGGGGACGCGCTTCTTACCCGCCGGCAATGGCCCCAATCACCAGCAGCGGCTCGGTTCCTGCCGCGACTGTCTCCGGCAGCGGCGCGTCAGGCGAGTCGTGGGACAAATCCTGCTCGCAGGCGAAAAAGCGCAGGAACGGACGGCGCTGCTGGGTAACGTGGTCGCGAATAGTGCCGCGGAGCATCGGGTAGCGGGCTTCGAGAGCATCGAGCACCGTGCGCACCGTCACTGGGTCGGCGACCTCCAGCGTTACCTCGGCGCCCACCTGCGCCAGGGTGCGCAGGTGGTAGGGCAGAATCACGCGGATGCTGCGCGGAGTTCTGCTTTGGCCGTTCATGCCAGCGTTTGCACCTCGACCGAGAAGACGGCGGGCAGGTCGCGCACAATCGGCTCCCATGTGTCACCCGCGTCGGCGGAGGCATAGACCTGGCCGCCGGTGGTGCCGAAGTAGATGCCGCACTCGTCCAGTGAATCCACCGACATGGCGTCGCGCAGCACGTTCACATAACAGTCTTCCTGCGGAAGGCCCCTGGTCAGCGGCTCCCATTCGTTGCCGCCCGTGCGGCTTCGGTAGACGCGCAGCTTGCCCTCGATCGGAAAATGCTCCGAGTCGCTCTTGATGGGCACCACGTAGAGCGTCTCCGGTTCATGCGCGTGCACGTCGATGGCGAAGCCGAAGTCGGTGGGCAGGTTGCCGCTCACCTCCTGCCAGCTTTCCCCTGCATTGTCAGAGCGCATCACGTCCCAATGCTTCTGCATGAAGAGCACGCCGGGACGCGAGCGGTGCATGGCCACATGGTGCACGCAGTGGCCCACCTCGCCGGTCGGGTTGGGCATGAAGGGCGACACCAGGCCCTTGTTGATCGGCTTCCAGCTTTTGCCGCCATCGTCGGTGCGGAAGGCTCCGGCGGCCGAGATGGCGATATACATCCGTTCAGAGTTTGAAGGATCCAGGATGATTGTGTGCAGGCACATGCCGCCCGCACCGGGCTGCCAGTGAGGTCCTGTGTCGTGGCAGCGCAGGCCGGCGAGTTCCTCCCAGGTTGCGCCGCCATCGGCCGAGCGGAACAACGCCGCGTCCTCGACACCCGCGTAGACCAGGTCCGGGTCAGAGAGCGAGGGCTCCAGGTGCCACACCCGTTTGAACTCCCACGGATGCGGGGTGCCGTCGTACCACTGGTGCGTGCCGGGGACACCTTCATAGGTAAACTTGTTGCCGACCGGCGCCCAGGTGGCTCCGCCGTCGTTTGAGCGCTGGATGGTCTGCCCGAACCACCCGCTGGTCTGCGAGGCGTAGAGCCGGTCTGGGTCCACCGGCGAACCCTTCAGGTGATACATCTCCCAGCCGGCAAAGAGCGGACCGTTGACTTCCCACTGTTTCCGTTTGCCGTCCGCGGTGAGAATGAACGCGCCCTTATGCGTCCCCACCAGCACCCGCACCTTGCTCATAGGTCCCCTTTTCTCCCCCGCTCCGGTCGCCTTTCCCGGACGTACGCAAGGCCCGCCCTGCGATTCTTCCCTAACTTCGGAAGAAAAGACAAGCAAAATTTCAGAGCGCCCTGATGCCCAAGCCCGCGGTCGCACTTCCGCGCCGGGATGCTCTAGACTCAAGTCTGGAAACCACAGGCATGATCAAGTTCTTTGGCGGCAGGAAAGACCGAGCAGAACACACGGACAAGACAGCGCAGGAAGAGGCTCAGCCGGGCGAAACTCCGGACTCCTCTTCTGACTCGAAGGCCGGCTTTTTCAGCCGCATGCGCCAGGCCGTTTCGCGCACCCGCGAAACCCTCTCGGCCAGGATCGAGACCATCGTCGCGCTCACCCGCACGGTGGACGAGTCCACACTGGAAGAGTTGGAAACGGCCCTGATCTCGAGCGACCTGGGCGTGCAGACCACGTCCACCATCATCGAGGCGCTGCGCGACCGGGCGCGGCGTCAGGCCATCGAAGGCGGGGACGAACTGCGCGACCTGCTGAAGGCGCAGATTCGCGCCATTCTCGAAGCGCCGCAGCGGCCGGTTCCCACCCCCGATGCCCCGCCCACGGTCACCTTTCTGGTGGGCGTAAACGGCACGGGCAAGACGACCTCAGCGGGCAAACTGGCCGCCTGGTATCGCACCCGCGAGCAGACAGTGTTGTTGTGCGCGGCAGACACGTTTCGCGCCGCGGCCATCGAGCAGCTTGAGGTGTGGGCCACGCGTTCCGGCGTGGAGATGATCAAGACACGCCAGGGAGGCGACCCGGCCGCGGTGCTCTACGACGCGGCATCGGCGGCCAAGGCGCGCCACATCGATCACCTGATTGTGGACACCGCCGGGCGGCTGCACACCAAGAGCGGGTTGATGGATGAGCTGGACAAGATGCGTCGCACGGCGGCCAAGCTGATTCCCGGCGCGCCGCACGAGGTGCTGCTGGTGATGGACGCGACCACCGGCCAGAATGGCTTGCAGCAGGCGCGTCTCTTCACCCAGGCCGCCGGAGTCACCGGCATTGTACTGACGAAATTGGATGGAACGGCCAAGGGCGGCATCGCCGTCGCCATCGCCCAGGAACTGAACCTGCCGGTGCGGTTTGCCGGGGTGGGCGAGCAGATGACCGACCTGCTAGAGTTCTCGCCGGCAGAGTTTGTGGATTCGCTGCTGGGGTAAGTCAATGAACGTTCTGGATCAAGACACGTATTGGATGCAGCGGGCGCTCGAATTGGCCCGCCGCGGCATCGCCGTCACCTCACCCAACCCCGCCGTGGGATGCGTGATTCTGGACCGCTCCGGCCAGGTTTCCGGCGAGGGTTGGCACGAGTACGACCTGCTGGATCACGCCGAAATCGTGGCCCTCAAAGTGGCCGCGCAGCACGCCGGGGAACGCCTGCGCGGCGGCACAGCCTACGTAACTCTGGAGCCCTGCAACCACACCGGCCGCACCGGCCCCTGCACGGAAGCGCTGATTGCCGCGGGCCTCAGGCGCGTGGTTGCGGCCACCATCGACCCCAATCCGGCCGTCGCCGGCCACGGAATGGAACGACTGCGTGCGTCGGGGCTTGAAACTGCCGTGGGCGTGTGCGAGGTCGAGGCGCGGCGGCTGAACGAGGGCTTTGCCCACTGGAGCCAGCACCGCCGCCCGCTGGTGCTGATGAAGGTGGCCATGACGCTGGATGGGCGCATCGCTCCGCCCGCCGGGCAGCATCTTGCTCGCGAACCCTACTGGATCACCAGTGAAGCCGCTCGCGCCGCGGTGCAGCCTCTGCGCTGGCAGGCCGACGCCGCCATGACCGGCGTCGACACGGTGCTGGCCGACGACCCCATGCTCACCGACCGCAGCGGATTGCGCCGCCGTCGTCCCCTGCTGCGCGTGGTGCTGGACTCGGCTCTGCGCATGCCGCTCGACTCGAAGATGGTGGCCGCGGTCGAAAACGACCTGGTCATCTTCACGGTCTCAAAGAACGAAGCCCGCGTGCACGAATTGACCAGCCGCGGCGTCCGCGTGGAAGTGCTGCCGGCGGAGGCGGGTCGTGTGCCGCTGGGCAAGGTGCTGGACAAGCTGGGCGAAGAAGGCATTCTGACCCTGCTCACCGAGACCGGAACGCGGCTGAATACGGCGCTGCTGGCCGGGGACCTGGTGGACCGCGTGCATCTCTTTGTTTCGCCGCAGATTATGGGCTCCGACGCGGTGCCGGCCTTCCGCGGCATGAGTCACGCCATCCGCATGGCCGAGGTCGAAGTCCAGCGGTATGGAAACGATCTGGGGCTGTGTTCGCTGCTCAAGGACCCGTGGCCGGAAAAACAGGGGTCAGGAATCAGGGGTTAGGGGTCAGGAATCAGGGGTTAGGGATCAGGGATTAGGGGTTAGGGATCAGGGATCCGCAAGGCCGTTGCGGGGCCGCCGGCAGCCTGCAGTTGCCTTTCCCCATCCGCAGTGGGGTGCGCACGCCGTTTACATAGAATTATCTTCCCCTGGCGCACACTGTCATTTGGAGACCGAAGGGGCAAGGATGGCAAACGGAGATCAAGCGCTGAAAAAGTCGATCCGGAACGCGAGGGAGCTGGGAGCAACCTATTCCTCCTCCGGCGTCACTGCACTTGGACTTTGAATGTACCCTCCCCCCCGGGGGTCGATTCACCGTTTGTTCGCCTCTTGAGACGGAGACGCCGTAGACTCTTCCTGGCGGTTTCGCTTTCCTTGGAAGTTGAGCAATCCTGAAAATGCCGTGGACAGGCTGCCGCGTTTCCGCAAGAGCGCTTTCCGCCCACCATCAAAGACGAAAAAAACAAGAGCGATTCTATTCCGGCGCAGACGGCATTTCCCCCGCAAATTTGCATTCACGTGGACCACGGGTGGGGCTATCATGGGTCGGGAGAATGACCATGTCTCAATACGTTTTTCTCTGCCAGGATTGCAACAAGGAATTCACCCGGACGCTGCACATCTCGGAGATTGAAAAGGGTGGCGTAGTGTGTCCGCACTGTGGCGGCAAACGGGTCACGCAGGAGGTCGCGGCGTTCTCCGCCGTCACCTCGAAGAAAAGCTAGATTTTCCCTTAATCCCAATCCCTTCGGGATTTCCGGATCAGGGTGGCTCTTTTGTCCGTCCGATTTGGTTGACCGATCGACTGCAAACGAACCCGCTGCCTGACCCCTTAAAATAGAACCATGTTTACCGGCATCATCGAACAGACGGGCACACTGGTCAGCTTGACTGACAGGGGCGGAGTACGGCGGATCACGGTCGAGGCTCCGGGTCTCGCGGGGCGGTTGCGCGAGGGCGATTCCCTGGGCGTCTCCGGAGTTTGCCTCACCGCGCTCGACGTGGACCCTACCCTTTTCCACGCCGATCTTGCGCAGGAAACGCTGGACCGCACCTCGCTGGGCGCTCTGGCTGCCGGCGCCAAGGTCAATCTGGAACTGCCCACCGCGGCCGGCAGCCCGCTGGGCGGCCACATTGTCCAGGGACACGTGGACGGGTGTGGAACGATGACCGCGCTCGACCCGGTGATTTCCCCTGCCAGTTCGGAGTTCAACAAGGAAACCACCGACTGGACTCTCAAGGTCAGGGTCCCGGAGAATGTGCGTCCGTGGATGGTGCACAAAGGCTCGGTAGCCGTCGAAGGCATCAGCCTGACGATTGCGGATTTTGACGGCGAGGCCATCACCATTGCCATTCTTCCGCTCACCTATTGGCGGACGAACCTGCACACGCTCGCCGCCGGCGCTCCTGTCAACGTGGAAGCCGATGTGCTGGTGAAGCTGGCCCACGCGCAGATGCTGGCCGAAAAAAAGCCCGCATTGGAGCTGACCGAGGCCTGGCTGGTGGCCAGCGGGTATTGAAACCGGGACGACTTGGCCTCATAATCCAGCGGGAAGGTTGGCTGGATGCTTATGAAGTCTGTAAGTGGCATCGGGCTGAAAATCACCTCGGCGCAGCGGGAGTATTTCCGCTATACCGGCTCATCGGCTGCGCTGGAGCGGCGGGGCGCCGGAACCTCGCGACCCGACCTGGCCTGGGTGCGGCGGCAGAAACAGGAAGAGCAAGGCCGCGGCGGCCCTGGAAATTCGGGGCCGAACCTGCGGCGCAGTTGAGGCCGTACAGCTTCAAAGACAGCCTCGATTAGCCTTTAGGGTTTGGCCGCGAACTTCGGCGGGTCGGTAACGTACTCGTCGCCGGTGCGCGCCAGAAGCAGCCTGCGGCGGTCGTCGAGCAGCTTCAACCGGGTCGTCAGCTCAATGAATTCCTTCTTCTGGTCGGCGGTGAGGCCCGGCGCGGACGTGGCCGCCATGTTCGGGTCGGCTTTGCTGCTCTGCCCTGCAATCTTGTTCAGTTCGTCCAGCCTGGCCTGCAACCGCGGCATTTCACGGTCGATCAGGACAGGGTGAATCACGGGCGTTTTGGCCTTCCCGCTTGCCAATTCGTTGCGGTTGTTTTCGCCCCAGACGGGCAGAATGCCCACGTGTCCCAACTCGACGCGGACGCCGCCCGGACCGTAATCCTTCCGCACCGCAGAAAACAGCCCGATCATCGAGTCGCGCGGGTCTCCGTCCTTGTCCGGCATCAGGCCGTCGACGTAATTGCGCGACTGATTCGACAGAAAATTCCCCAGCGAGTAGAAGATGACCCCGTCGCGGCCGTCGCTGGTGCGCCAGGTTTCAACCGGCTGCAGAACATGCGGATGGTGGCCGACGATGACCGCCGCTCCGGCCTCGAGCATTTTGTGTGCCGTCTCCACATCTTCGGGACGAGGAGCGGGCGCGTATTCCACTCCCCAGTGGATGGAAACCACCAGCAGGTCGCATTGGGCGCGCGCCTTCCTGATGGCATCCAGAACTCGAGCTTCGTCAAGGCCCGGTGCGCCACCGGACTCGCCGGGATAGGGGAAGAAATTCACCTGCGGCTGGTCGGGAGTGTCCGGGTTGCGGTTGCCGTTGAGCCAGCGGGTCATGCCCAGCCAGCCGACCTTGATGCCGTTGGCCTCGACGATGACCGGCTGCCAGGTTTGAGCAGCGGTGTCGCCGGAGCCCGCAAAAAGCAACCCTTCCTCACGGAGGTGTTCGCGGGTCTCGGCAAAGCCCGCCCAGCCCTGGTCCATCA
>JBEKTB010000064.1:0-18354 GCA_049516495.1 Occallatibacter sp. | reverse complement strand
CTTATATTCGTCCTTATGGCGACCTATCTGGCTGCATTCTCCGTCGCCGACGCCAGTCCCGCCGCTCGCATCTTATGGTGGGTGCACACGCTGGCTATCCTGATCTTTCTGCCCCTCATTCCGCACACCAAGCACCTGCACCTGTTCCTCAGTCCGGCCACCGTCTTCCTTTCCCGTGGCGGCTTCAGCCAGATCCCCCCGCTGGTGGGCGACGAGGACTTTGGTCTGGTCGCGGGCACAGACCTCACGCAATTGGTCAGCCTGCAAGCCTACTCCTGCGTCGAGTGCGGCCGTTGCACCGAGCATTGCCCCGCCGCCAACACCGGCAAGCTTCTCAACCCCAAGGAAATCATCCTCGGCGTCCGCGCCTACCTGAACGACCTCGGTCCTGCGTCTGACCAGTCATTGCTCGGCAAATACAACGCCCAGCAAGCCGTCTTCCAATGCACCACCTGCGGCGCGTGCGAGTTCCAGTGCCCGGTGGGCATCGAACACCTGCCCATCCTCATCGGCCTGCGCCGCGGCGCGGTCAACACCGGCGCATGGGAAGACGACTACGGCGCCAAACTCTTCCTGGCCCTCGAACGCGGCAGCAACGCCTTGGGAATCAGCCCCTCAGAGCGCGACAAGTTCATCCAGAAGCAGGCGCTGCCCCTCTTCGACGGAACGCAGGAATATTGTCTGTGGCTCGGCTGCATGGGCGGCTACGACCCCAAGGGCCGCGAGATCGTTGCCGACTTCGCCCGCGTCATGAACTATCTCGGCACAAGCTACGGCGTCCTGCGCAAGGAGAAGTGCACCGGCGACCCGGTCCGCCGCCTGGGCAACGACCTCCTCTTCCAGCAACTCGCCGAAGCCAACCTCCAAATTCTGGCGCAGAGCAAAGTGAAGAAGATCGTTACCATCTGCCCACACTGCGTCCGCACCATCCAGGAGGACTGGAAGGACTACGGCACGCCGCCTCCGATTGAGCACCACAGCGAATTCCTCGCCCGCCATCTCGCCCAACTACCTCCAGCCTCATTTCCATCGGCATCACGCACAAACGATGGGGTGCCCCAGGTCCCGCTTTTGGGACCTGGGAAGGAAACAATCGTCTTCCACGACCCTTGCTACCTGGGCCGCTACCGCAACGTCTTCGACGAGCCCCGCGCCGTCGCAGCCCTCGCCGGATCCGTTATCGAGGCCCCGCGCAACCACGAGCGCAGTTTCTGCTGCGGAGCCGGCGGCGGCCTCACTTTTCTTGGTGAGGAAACCGGGGAACGAGTCAGCCACAACCGCGCCGCCGAGTTAGTCGCGACCGGCGCAACCACCGTAGGCACCGCCTGTCCTTTTTGTAACTCCATGTTCCGCGATGCTCTCGCCGCATCCGGCGATGCCGCGCCGCAGTTGCTCGACATTGCTCAACTAACCGCCCGCAACCTCCCAAGTGCATAATGAATCGACATCGATGAAACCCTCTCCCATCCTCGAATTCCTTCTAAGCTGCCTCGCAAAGATTCTCGTTGCAGTAGGTGGTCTCTCGTTTCTAGTCGGAGGCGGCCTGATTCACGCCGAAACACATATGAGCCGCCTCTCCGCCGAGCTTGTCGGCATGGGGATCGCCGCTGCCTGTATCCTTTTTGGACTTTTGGCACGGAAATTAGCCGGAATCTTGAATCCCAAGCAAGAAGACACTCCGATCAAGCTGCCCAACTGACGCGAATGATCCGGATGATTCGTCTCTCAAGCCTAAGAATCGATTCGCGGAAACACGCCCAACCCCTTGGCAACCCCAATCACATCAATTCGTTCGAGGTTTCGTCATCATGAAAATCATCGTCGCCATCAAACAAGTGCCGGAGCGCGATGCGCAAGTCCGCATCGATGCTGCGGCCAAGTGGATTGAAGCGTCCGACCTCCAGTACGCGCTCAACGAGTCCGACGCCTACGCCCTCGAAGAAGCCCTGCAGCTCAAGGAGAAACACGGCGGCGAAGTCATCGTGGTCACCGCCGGCCCTGAGCGCGTAGGCCAAACCATCCGCGAAGCCCTCGCCAAGGGCGCAGACCGCGGCATCCACATCGACTGCGACGACCTTGAGTCGCGCGATGCTCTCGGCGTCGCACGCCTGCTTGCCGCCGCCGTCCAGCCCGAAAATGCCGACCTGCTGCTCACCGGCCTGCAGTCCGAAGATCTGGGCCAGGGCCAGACCGGCGTCATCCTCGCCGAACTCCTCGGCCTGCCCCACGCCTCGCTCATCCTGCACGTCGAAAAGACCGACTCCGGCCTCACGGTCAAGCGCGAACTCGAAGAGGGATGGTTCCAGACCATCGAGCTGCCCACCCCCGCCGTGCTCACCATCCAATCCGGCGGCAACAAGCTGCGCTACGCCACGCTGATGGGCATCAAGCGCGCCAAAACCAAGGAAGTGCGCCGTGCGACCGCCGCAGAGTTGGCCGTCGACGCCGCGCCGGTTGCGGTTCTCGAGCGCGTCTCCCTGCCGCAAAAACAAAAATCCACCCAGATTCTGCCCGGCAGTCCCAAGGAAGCCGCGGCAGCGCTGGTCGAAAAACTCAAGTTCGAGGTGCGTGTGCTATGAGCGGCATTTGGATCGTAATGGAAGAGCGCGAAGGCCGCATCGGCCGCATCAGTTGGGAAGCCCTGGTCGCCGGACAGCAGTTGGCCGCGCAAACCGGACTTCCAGTCAGCGCCATCGTCGTCGGCGCGCAAACCGAGTCCCCAGCCGCCGAAGTGGCCACCAAGCCCGTCACCAAAGTGGTCCGCGTGGAGCACCCGCTACTAGCCGCCTACACCTCGGACGGTTTTTCGCTGGCCCTCCGGCAGCTCATTCAGTCCGAAGCTCCGGCCTACGTCGTCTTCCCGCACACCTACCAGGTCCGCGACTACGCTCCGGCGCTGGCCGCCAGCCTCGGCGAGGTGCTCATCGGCGATGTAACCGCCATCGGCAACGGCCCCATCTTCACCCGCCAGCTTCTGCAAGGTCGCCTAAACGGCGCCTACCGCCATTCCGGCAATGGACCCTGCTTTGTCTCGGTTCAGGCCGGCGCCTTTCGCGCTCCGGAGGCCGATGCGACCGCGTCCACCGCAGCCGAAATCGCAATCTTCACGCCCACCATCGACCCGGCGCAGATTCGCACCAAGCCCGGCGCACCCTTCCGCGGCTCCGCGCAAACCGTCGACCTCGGTTCCGCGCAACTCATCGTGAGCGTCGGCCGCGGCATCAAGGAAGCCGACAACCTTCCCCTGGTTCAGGACCTCGCTACAGCTCTCGGCGCGGAACTGGCTGCCTCCCGTCCCATCTGCGACTCAGGCTGGCTGCCCATGGAGCGCCAGGTCGGCAGTTCCGGCCAAACCGTCTCGCCCCGGCTCTACCTCGCCGTCGGCATCTCCGGCGCCATCCAGCACCTGGTCGGCATGAAGGGCTCGCAGTGTATCGTGGCCGTCAACAAGGACCCCGACGCCCCCATCTTTGAAGTCGCCGATTACGGCATTGTCGGCGATCTCTTCGAAGTTGTTCCCGCCCTCACCGAAGCCATCAAGGCTGCAAAACAGTAAAACCAATCCGGGCAGACGGATTCGCCCTCCGCCTGCCCATCCCTCCTGCATCGCCCCTCTCAAAGCCCCGCCCATTCCCACGTGTCAGCTCGCACACAGCGTGTGTGTCATGACACGTCCTGCCTCATCATCTTGCGAATTAACTCGTTTATTTTCAGAATTTTTTCATTGGCCTCCCGTTTGCACTCTCCCTATGCGTAAGCAGCTGGACAAAGGGGAACGCAATGAAAGCTCTGAATCTCAGCAAATTGGCCGCGGCGGTAATCGCAACCGGGTTTCTGGCAGTCCAGGCGCACGCGCAGCAAAGCACCACTCAGCCCAGCGCCCCGCAGCGGGTCATCGTGGTCAGCCTTGAAGACCGCAAACTCGCCCTGGTCGAGAACGGGCAGGTGAAGAAGATCTACCCCGTCGCTGTCGGCAAACCCTCTACACCCAGCCCTCAGGGCTCCTTCACTATCGAGCGCCGCGTCGCCAACCCCACCTACCACCACGACGGCCGGACCGTCCCGCCGGGACCGCGCAACCCCGTCGGGACGCGCTGGATGGGCCTCAGCATCCACGGCTACGGAATCCACGGCACCAACGAACCCGCCTCCATCGGCAAAGCCGCCTCCCACGGTTGCATCCGCATGGCCAAGCCCGACCTTGAGGAGTTCTTTGAGCTGGTAGCCGTGGGCGATCGGGTGGAACTCGTCGGCCAGCGCAATCAGCAGACCGCGCAGCTCTTTGGCGATGGCGAGAATCCAGCCGCGGCAGCGCAAGCGCAGACGGCCAAGTCCGAGTCCGCGGCGCCAACCGCACCCGCGCCCACAAGCAGCACGACGACCAACCCGTCTCCAGCCCTTGCGACTGCCGACGTTGCAGCCCTGCGCTGAGGGAGTACGCCCATGAATCTGCTGGCTGAAGCAATCGATGGTTTGGGAGCTGCTCTGCTGCCCGTGGCCGCGGGACTGCTCTTCGAGGAACTGACTTTTGGAGGACTGGTCCGGCTGATGCTCGCTCCATGGCCGCGAACCGGAAAACGCGCCAGCACCAGGCCATCTTCGGCGATATGCAAACGCGGGGAGCGCAAACCCCAAGAAGGAGAAGGAAAATGCTCGCATTGAAACTGTTGCTGACGGTTGCGGGAGTCGTATTCCTGATTGCCGCGTTGGCCATTCCACTGTATTCACTCGTGAATCGTATCCGCGCCGCTCGCCGCAAGGCTGGGGTCACAGAAACGGAGCCTGACCAAACCGAATTGATCGAATCCGAAGAAATCCCCTGGCGTCCTTCCGTGGCACTGGCTCTGGTGGCCTGCCTGCCCCTGCTCGTGGCCGCCAGCATCGTGGTTGTCCCCAGCGGAATGGGCGGCGTCCGCGTTAGCCAGATTCGCGGCACCTTGCCGGGAACGCTTTATCCCGGCGTTCACTTCGTCACCCCTCTGGTTGAAAACGTCGAGACCTTCGACCTGCGCGATCACCTCTTCACCGCCGGCCTGCTTGAAGAAGCCGGAAAGCCGCAGAAGAACAGCCTCAGCGTGCAATCACTCGAAGGCCTCAACATCGGCCTGGCCGTCACCGTCCGCTACCGCCTCGATCCCAACAAGCTGGACAGCGTCCAGGCCCACATGCCCCAGCCCGTCGACAAGGAGCTCGTGCCCCCGGTCGTCGCCAGCGCGTGGCGCGAGCTCGCGCCCCAGTTCACGGTGCGCGAAATCTTCTCCACCAAACGCGAAGAGGTGCGCTCCAAGGCCGCCGCCATCATCACGCACAAGCTGGGCGCCGACGGCATCGTGGTTGAAGAAGTCATGCTCTCCGACATTCAACTTCCCGCCGAATACGCCAAGGGCCTTGAAGGCCTGCTGCTCAAAGAACAGCAGGACGACCAGATCGGCGTAGACACTGACATTCAGCAAAAGCAGGTACGCATCGCCGAACTGCAGGCCGAGGCCGAGGCAGTCCAAAAGGTCAAGGCAGCCGAGGGCGACGCCCAGTCGCGCGTGGTCGAAGCCAAGGGCGAAGCCGACGCCATGCAATACACCCTGCCGCTCAAGCAGAAGCAGATCGAGCAGAGCAAACTCGAAGCCCAGGCGCGCAAGGAAGCCACCATCGAGAACGCCGACGCCGACGCCCAGGCCAAGGTCATTGACAGCAAGGCAGAACTCCAGCGCCGCAACCTGTTGGCCGAAGCCGAAGCCAGCCGCGTCCGCCTGATGGCCGCCGCCAACGCCGAGCGCATGACCAGCGAAGCGGAACTGTTGAACAAGTCGCCCCTCCTGATCAACAAAATCGTCGCCGAGCGCCTCTCCGACAAAATCCAGGTGCTCATGGTCCCCTCCGACGGCAAATTCTTCTTCGCCAACGACGTCTTCAAGGGCATGGCCGCCACCCCCGCCGTCAAGCAGGAGATGGACAGCGAGGACGAGCCTGCGCCCAAAACCGGGCATTGAGTGGTCACACAACAGGGCTGTCAAAAAGGTGGTTGTCCAACCTTGATCCCGCTCAAGAATTCCGGGTTCCCACCCTCGCCGCGCTTGTGTTTTTGCGGCGAGGGTGGGATCCCCAAAAACCCGGTCGGCCTTCAATGAATAGTCCTCGCGCCCTCGAACGATATAATCCGCGCAAACGAAACTGTGAAAGAAAGATGACGCCAATGAAACGGGTCTCGCTGGTTGCGGTGGTCCTAAATGTCCTGATGGGTTTTGCCGCGCATGCCGCGCCCGGCCCTTGGGAACAACCCGCCGCGGCTCTTTCCGAAGAAATCGCATCGATCCTCGGCCCCGGCCAGGCGCACCTCACCATTCGCAACCTCTCCACCATTCCCATAGACCAAGTACCCACCATCCGCCACCTGCTTGAGCAGGATTTGAAGACTCATGGTGTCCTCGCCTCCGGCGCCGAAAGCGCCAACTCCATCCGCGTGACCCTCAGTGAGAATGTTCGCGAGCGCCTTTGGGTCGCCGAAATCGTCGAAGGCAACGAAACCCGCGTGGCCATGGTGCACGTGGAGCCTCCAATCGAACGCACTTCGACCGCGGCGGAATCAATAGTGCTACGGAAAGAACGGCTGCCCCTGATGCTGAATAGCCATCCTGGCGTCCCCGAAGAGCCGGTATTAGCAGCGATTGACACCAACTCCGGCATGATCCTGCTTCGACCAGAAGAGATCGGAATCTTTGCACATGGCGAGGTCTCCTGGAACCAGGTGCAGAGCCAGGAAATGAAACAGGCGCAGTCCATCCCGAGAGATCCGCGTGGACTTCTGCTCCGCTCCGATGACGGCAAAAGCTTCACCGCCCATGCCCCAGGCACCGAATGCACCGGCGTCTCTATGCCACCTCAAAGCACCGGTGCCCACCCCGGAGATGCCTGGGCCATCCAATGCCACCCTAGCGACGACCCCTGGCCCATCCTCATCGCTGACACCCCTTCCGGCGCAGCGACCATCAAGGCCTTCTACAACGCCGCACGCAACTACTTTACCGGCGTGGTCACTCCCAGCCTTGGCGTGGACCTGCCGCCCTTCTACTCCGCTGCCTTGCTTCCGCGCCCTGCCGGATCCGCGTTGCTCATTGGCGGCATCGATGGCAAGGTGCTCTTGGTAGAAAGCGGATCGCTCAAGGCAGGGGTCTCCATGGACAGGTCTTCGTCCGAGGGGTTGAAGCCAGTCAGCGGCGCGCGCGACTGGGGCAGCGATTTCGAGGTCCTCCACTCTGGCTGCGGTTCAGGCACGCAAATCATCGCCTCCGGCTCAGGTGAAGCCCTTAGCGACAGTCTGCGAGCCTACGAACTGCCAGCCCAGGAAGCGATTCCCGCCAGCGCCCCGCTCTCGATGAACGGCACATTGACGGCGCTGATCGCCTCATCAGACGACAAGAGCGTCCTTGCCGTGGTGCGGAAGACGGCTGGCCCAGGCTCAGCAGACCAATACGAGGTGGACCGTGTTACGGCAAGTTGCAATTAGCTGTATCGTCGCCGTTCTGGCTATCCCGGCCACCGCGCGCACCCGCCCCCACTACGGCGGCACTGTGCGCGTCGAAATCGAAGGCGACCCCTGGCAGCGCCCCGGCGGTCTCGCCCGCCGCCTGGTCTTCGACGCCCTCACCACCATGAGCGCCGAGGGAACCCCGCTGCCTGCCCTTGCCCTCGGCTGGAAATCGGAAAACGACGATCACCGCTGGCAGTTCCACCTGCGCCCCGGAGTCCATTTCCACGACGGCGCCTTGCTCACCTCTGTGAACGTCGTCTCATCGCTCACCACTGCATGCAGCTCGAACTGCCCCTGGACAGCCGTTCACGCCGTCGGCGCTTCGGTCGTCTTCACCGCCGACTCGCCCATGCCCAACCTTCCATCTCTGCTGGCCGGAGACGACTTCCGTATTACCGCCGCCTCCACGGCCGGCGTGGGCGGCCTCATCGGCACCGGCACCTTTCAGACCACGGGATTTGCCAACGGCGTCCTCTCCCTGACCGCCAACGACAATTGCTGGCAGGGCCGACCGTTCGTCGATGCCGTCGAGATTCGCGTTCGCCGCGCCCTCCGCGACCAATGGCTCGATCTTTCCGTAGGCCGCGCTGATCTGGTCGAGGTCCCCGCCGAGCAGTTGCGTCAAGCCCGCGAACAGCGCTTGACCGTTCTGGCCTCGCCGCCGGTTACGCTCCTCGCGCTCCAGCTTGCCACCTCTGGCGTCCTGGGCAATCCCAACCTCCGCGCCGCCATTGCTCTGGCTGTCGATCGCGCCGCCCTATCCAACGTAATTTTCCAAAAACAAGGCGAGGTTGCGGCCAGCCTGTTACCCGCCACGCTCACGGGCTACTCCTTCCTCTTTCCCACCGGCCGCGACCTGAACAAGGCCCACGAGTTGCGCGGCGGGATCACGCCCCCGCCGCTCACACTGGCCGTCGAAGGGGGCAGCGCAATGCAGTTGGCGGCGCAGCGCATCGCTCTCAACCTGCGCGAGGCCGGTTTTGCCGTTCAGGTCGTCAACTCTTCCTCAACTCCCCACCCTGACCTGGCCCTTCGCCGGTTTTCGATTGAATCAACTCAACCGTCTGCCGCCTTGGAATCGATTCTGCATGACGCCGGTCAATCCGTCCCATTACCGGAACAGAGCTTGGCCGTAACCTTTAAAGCAGAACATGAATTTCTTGATCGCAATCTCTTGATTCCACTTCTACACCTCCCACGCGCTTACGCCTCCAGCGGCCGTCTGCGCGACCTGCGCCTCGCCCCTGACGGCGCACCTGACCTGGCCCAGGTTTCCTTGGAGGATGTTCAGTGAGTCTTCGCCAGAAGTTGCTGCTCATTCTTTCGCTCACCGTCGCGGCGGCCGTGGCTGCCGTGGCCTGGACTGTGCTCGTTCGCATTCGCCAGGTCTTTGAACAGCGCGACCAGCAGGAGACGGCCCTCTTTGTCAGCCAGTTCCAACGCGAGTTCCAGCACCGCTCGACTGAGGTGGCCGCAGCTATCGATCACATGTCTGCAACCGAGCGCGTCCGCTCCATGGCCTTTCAATTGGCGCAATCCGGCGATCCAGCGCCGTATCTTACTGAAGCGCAATCCCTCGCCCAGGACGCCCAGCTCGATTTTCTTGAGGTTATCGGCCTAGACGGCAACGTCGTCAGCTCCGCACAGTGGCCGGCTCGCTTCGGCTACTCCGAGCCCGCCGCGGCGCAATCCTCCGCGGCGCCTTTCCTCAAGCGGGAGGACTTGCCAGATGGCAGCACCGCCCTCGGTCTATTCGCAATTCGCACCGTTCGCCGGACAGAGGCACCCACGGAACCAGGCGAGGTGCCAGGCCCAACACCGGCCGTCCGCCTCATCGGCGGCAAGCGCCTCGACCAGAGCTTTCTTGCCGATCTGCCAGTGGCGCCAGGAATGCAGGTCGGCCTTCTGAGTGACAGCTCCGGCGCCAGCGCCGCTCCCACCGGTCCCGCCAACCCTGTGCCCTTCGATTCCCGCCGCCTGGTCAGCGCCACAGGCGACGTTCCCGGCGCAGCTCGCTATCAGCCGCTCATTGACGCCGCGCTCAAGACCGGCCAGCTCACCACCGGCATCCTCTACCTCACCGGCCGACGCGAGGACTCGGTCAGCGCTACTGCAATCCCTCTCAAAAGCGACTCCGGCGCAGTTCTGGCCGTACTCACCGTGGCCATCTCGCGGGCCGGGATGGTCCAGGCGCAGCAGCACATCCGCGCCATCGCTTACGGAGTGGCCGCCGGGGGAATTCTCCTGGCTATCGTCTTCAGCCTCTGGATTGCTGCGCGCATCTCCCGGCCCATTGAGCAACTGGCCCGCGCTGCCGAAGAAGTCGCCAAGGGCAACTGGGATGTGAGCGTCTCAGGTCACGACAAGGGCCGCAGCCGCGACGAAGTCAGCATCCTGGCGCGCAGCTTCAATCACATGACCGGGCAACTTACCAGCCAGCGGGAACGGCTCGTCCAGAGTGAGCGCGTGGCCGCCTGGCGCGAGTTGGCCCGACGCCTGGCCCATGAGCTCAAGAACCCCCTCTTCCCACTGCAACTGACCGTAGAAAACCTGGTCCGCGCCCGCGAATTGTCTCCCGGCGAATTCGACGAAGTTTTCCGCGAAAGCACCAATACGCTCTCCATGGAGATCGCCAACCTGAAAACCATCATTGCCCGCTTCAGCGACTTCAGCAAAATGCCCAAACCCGAACTGGAGCGCATCGACGCGAAGGACGTGCTGGCCCGTGTTCTGGCTCTCTACGGCGCGGCGGGTAACCAGAATGACTCCAAAATCAGCTTCCGCGCCGACATCTCCAACCAGCCCATGCCCCTCATGGCCGACCCCGAACTGCTCCACCGCGCCCTGAGCAATCTCGTCCTCAACGCCATGGACGCCATGCCCGACGGCGGCACGCTCACCCTTTCGGCCAAGCCGCGCGGAGACTCTATTGAACTCCGCGTAGCAGACACCGGCCAGGGCCTTACGCCCGAAGAGTGCGAACGGCTCTTTACTCCCTACTACACCACAAAGCAGCATGGAACCGGCCTCGGCCTGGCCATCGTGCAATCGGTCGTAGCCGACCACGCCGGCACCATCGCTGTCGAAAACTGCGCACGTGGCGGGGCAGTCTTCGTCATCACATTGCCCAAAGCAGCCACTAGCTTCTAGCTCATCATGCAACCGCAAACGGCGTCGGAAACGAACAGCAGCAAGACGGAAACAGCCGATTGAAGAGACAAACGCAAACGGCACACAAACAAGCTAGCAGCTGGAAGCTAGCGGCTAGAAGCTGGAAATCATGACCGCCAAAGCGAAGATCCTGATCGTCGACGACGAGGCCAACACCCTGGCCTCGCTCTCCCGCGCCTTCCGCCTTGCCGGGCATGAAGCCGTGGTTTCTGACAACGCGGCGCGCGCGCTGGAGTTGGCTCTCGCTCAGCCCTTCGACCTCATCCTGAGCGACGTTGTCATGCCCCGCCGCGACGGCCTCGCCCTGCTTGAAGACCTGAAAACTGCCGGAGTCGCCGCCCCCGTCGTTATGATGAGCGGCCAGGCGCACATCGAAATGGCTGTCCGCGCCACGCGGCTCGGCGCTCTCGACTTCCTTGAAAAGCCGCTCTCCTCGGAGAAGCTGCTGGTCACGGTAGAAAACGCCCTCAAGCTCACCCGCCTCGAGTCCGAGAATCAGGACCTGCGCACCCGCGTCGGAAAGCACCAGTTAGTCTGGACCGGTGAAACCATGCGCCGCGTGATGGCGCAGATCGAGCGCGTCGCGGCCAGTGAGACGCGCATCTGCATCTACGGCGAGACCGGCACCGGCAAGGAACTGGTGGCCCGCACACTGCACGAAAAGAGCAACCGCTCCGCCGGCCCGTTTGTCACCCTCAATTGCGCCGCGGTCCCGGCCGAGCTGATTGAGAGCGAGCTCTTCGGCCACGAGAAGGGATCCTTCACCGGCGCTACCCAGCGCCACACGGGCAAGTTTGAGCAGGCCCATCGCGGGACGCTCTTTCTCGATGAAATCGGCGACATGCCAGCCGCGATGCAGGCCAAGCTGCTGCGCGTGCTGGAAGAAGGAGAAGTCGAGCGCGTCGGCTCTGCCAAGCCCACCACCGTCGACGTCCGCGTCGTCGTCGCAACACACCGCAACCTCGAGCAATTGGTCGAGTCTGGTGCATTCCGCCGCGACCTTTACCATCGCGTCGTCGTCTTTCCTCTCGAACTGCCCCCTCTGCGCAACCGTCGAGAAGACCTGCCCGCTTTAGTCGAACATTTCGCGCGCCAAGTCAGCGCGCAGAACGGCTGGAAGCCTGTTCCCTTCACTGCCGCGGCCATCGAGGCACTGAAGCGATACGCCTGGCCTGGCAACATTCGCGAACTGCGCAATGTGGTCGAACGTCTGCTGCTGTTGGCGGACGCGGAGGTGGATGCGGAGGCCGTCGCTCTCGCCCTTCCCGCTTCAGGCTCATCTGCAAATTCGTCCGCGCGCCAAGCGGTCATTACAGACGGGACCGGTCCGCTCGCAGAACGCGTCCTGGCTTTCGAGCGCGCCGCTGTGCTTGCCGAGCTCGATCGTCGCAACCACAACATCACACAGACCGCCAAAGCCCTGGGCCTCGAACGCAGTCACCTGTACAAGAAATGTCAGCAGTTGGGCATCGACCTGCAAGCCCTGCACGAGAAGGAATAGCAGGTGAGGCCGCGTCGACGAGCCGTTGAAGTCCTGTTTGTCCGTCTATCAGCAGGCTTTGAATCATCGAACAGAGCGCGGTCCGAGTTCATATAACGAAGTTGGACCCGGTGGATCCTGTCCATTTCAATTTGAAAGGAAGGATGGAAAAGAAAATGGGCAGGGTCCGGTGACTGACGAAGCGATTCTCCTTCGTCACCGGCAAGGCGGGGAAATCGCGAAAACCCAACACCCCTGCCCTTCACCGAACGCCCGTGCCGGCGTTCGATGTCATTGAAAGCGGACTTTGTAATTCGGTCCTCCGCAAGCAAGGATTGTGGCGCTTGCATTGGCTGCGATCAAGAGGCCGAGGTCGAGTGCTTGCCCGGCTTTACTTCCAGTTCATTCACAACCTGCTGGACATTGGGGACCTGCTTGGCAAGAGCAGCGGCTTCCTTCTTTTGCGCCTCGGTTTTGACCGTTCCCTTGAGTACCAGCGTGCCGTTCTTGGCGGCGCAGTGGATGCTCTGATCGTCGAGGGTCTTATGCGCTTTGATGGAAGCTTTGAAGTTATCCTCGATGGCGCTATCCAGATTGGACGAGACCGAACGCGCCTGGCTTTCGTCTCCCGGAGGACGGACGCCGATTTCATTGGCGATCGTGTAGTCCGGAGCGGCCTGTTTTGCAAGCGTTTCGGCCTGAGTCTTCTGATCGTCTGAGGCCACATTGCCGCTCAGTGTCATAACTCCCTTGTCTCGATCTTGAGAGACGCTGACACTGTTCAGGTTGCTGCTGTTGAGTGAGTTTGTTACCGCCGATTTTTCATCGGGGTGAGTGGATTGGTGGCAGCCTGCAATGGCCAGCATCGCAGTCAGGATGACGGCGGGGCCCAGCAGGTACTTACGATGTGAAGCGAGTTGTTCCATTTTCCTGATCTCCCAACGTGCGTGAAATTACCACGGCAAATGGGATGCGAATGGTCCGTTGGCGGTTGTTTTGGCAAATCAGGCACACTGGCAAAACCAGCGATACTGCGGGCTGCTCATTCTTTTCAGGATTGCCTCTTCCTTTTGCTTGCGTCCACTTGAGTGATGTTCCTCCGGATGCGTCGTCTCCAGTTTTTCCGCAATTCGTGAGCAAGCAAATCCAGGATTGCGAGTGCGGTTGTACACCTGCCACGTGAATCGCTCGCGGTGTCTTTGTTTTTGCAGTTACGGTGGGATAACATGACGCCGCATGTGAGAAATACGGAAAAATGCATCGGGATTTGCGCCCTCATAGCCTCAGGCTCTATGGTTTCTAGTTTGCCGCGCTTCTTCTCGCCGACAAACGGGGGCAATCAATATGCTTCTTCCGGAAACCTATCAAGCCGCACTTCTGCTGATGATCCTGACTATGCTGTGCTGGGGCTCGTGGGCCAACACGCTCAAGCTCTGTCCTGGCTTCCGTTTTCAGCTCTTCTACTGGGACTATGCCTTTGGTCTCGCCGCCGGCGCCATCGTTCTAGGACTCACCGGCGGAAGCTTTGGCCACAGCGGCCCCACATTCCTCTCCGACCTCGCACACACGCCGATCAGACCTATCCTCTTCGCCGTTGCCGGCGGAGTGGTGTTCAACATAGCCAACCTTCTTCTTGTCGCCGCCATCGATGTAGCAGGCCTCGCCGTCGCCTTCCCGGTCGGCATCGGTCTGGCCCTGATCGTGGGCGCGATTTCGAGCTATCTGTTCAACCCGGCGGGCAACCCGCTGCTCCTGTTCGGCGGAGTCGCCCTGGTCACCGTAGCCATCGTGCTGGACGCAGCCGCTTATCGCCTGCGCGAGAGCTCTTCAAAAGCTGCCACCACACGCGGCATCGTTCTAAGCCTGGTGGCCGGCCTGCTCATGGGCTGCTGGTATCCGATCGCGACTCACGGCCTGGGCAGCGCCACCAAGCCTGGACCAGGACCCTACGCCATTGCTCTCTTCTTTGCCATCGGCGTGCTGCTCTCCACCATCCCAGCCAACCTGCTGCTGATGGCCAAGCCTCTCGACGGCAAACCGCCGGTCAGCGGCTCGGGCTACTGGAAAGCTCCGCTTGGTTGGCACCTCGCCGGCCTCTTCGGCGGAGCAGTCTGGTGCCTCGGCACGGTGTCCAACTTTGTGGCCTCGGTCGCGCACCTTGCCAAACCCGTGGGCCCGGCCGTCTCCTACTCCATCGGACAGGGCGCAACCATGATCTCCGCCTGTTGGGGTGTCTTTGTCTGGCGCGAGTTTGCGGGCGCGCCCCGCTCATCGAAGCTGTTCCTGCTCTTCATGTTCATCTTCTTCGCACTGGGTCTCGGCGCCGTTGCCCTGGCTCCGCTCTACTAGATCACTGACTGCTTGTTCTTGCACCTGCTCCGGGTGCCCCAGGTCTCGGGGTCCCCGGCGACAGGTCTTCGTCGCTGGGGTGAGGATTCGATTTTGAGACCTGGGAAATCACGCAATCAATGTACGAAACTATGCGGTCAGAGACCTAGCGCAACCCTGTATGCAGATAAGCCAGCAGCGCGGCCATCTGCTCGTCGGTAAACCGGCCGGCAAAGCCCGGCATCATTCCCCTGCCTGACAGGACATTCAGTCGCACCGCCGCATCCGTCGAGGGAGTCCCGCTGGGCAGGGTCTTGCGGTCAAAGACGCCATGCAAGTCCGGCGGGACTTTCTTGAGAGCCAGATCGTTGTCCTCGTGGCAATGGGCGCAACGAACTTGGTAGAGATGCTTCCCTTTCGCCTGCTGAGGCGTAAGCGCGGGCGCCGCGCGGCAGCCTCCGAGAGCCATTCCCATGCTCGCCGCCAATCCCATTACTACAGCCGAGCCCACAACCCGCCAAACCCTTTCCGTCACCAACTGCCTACGCTTTCTGTGCGAACTGCCCGCTCACATAGTCCCAGTTGAGCACCTGGAAGAACGCCTTCACATATTCTGCGCGCCGGTTCTGATACTTCAAATAATAGGCGTGCTCCCACACGTCAACGCCCAGCACCGGCTTGTGCCCCATGGTGAGCGGGCTGTCCTGGTTGGGCGTGGTCTCGATGGCGACGGTTCCGTCGGGAAGCTTGACCAACCAGGCCCAGCCGCTGCCGAAGACACTCATGGCCGCGGCAGAAAGCTTGTCCTGAAAGGTCGAAAGCGAGCCGAACTTGGCGTCGATGGCTTTGGCCAGTTCGCCTGTGGGCTGAGCGGCGCCCTTGCCCAGAGTCGGCCACCAGAAAGAGTGGTTGGCGTGGCCTCCGCCGTTGTTTCGCACGGCAGTCCGGACGGATTCGGGCCAGGTTTCCCAGTGGACTACAAGTTCCTCCACGGTCTTTCCCGCCAATTCAGGATGGGCGGCAACAGCGACGTTCAGGTTGTTCACATAGCCCTGGTGGTGCTTGTCGTGATGCAGGTGCATGGTGACGGCATCGAAGCTGGGTTCGAGCGCGTCGTAGGCGTAGGGCAAAGGCGGCAGCGTGAAGGGCCCGGTGGGCGGGGCTGGAGTGGCGGGTGGTTGTGCGGCGGGCGCCTGGCCGCTGGACCAAGCCTCCGCGCTGAGGGTTTCGGCTAACAGGACAGCGCTCGCCACGCCGCCCAAATGCTTGATTGCAGTTCGCCTGTCCATCATCGTCTCAATGAACCTCCGTTGTTTTTCGATGCTCACTCCCGTGTTCGATGCTGGCACTCAATAATAATCTGCGCAGAAAGATAAGAAACCATTAAAACTCTACCGCCTGCACCGGTTTGGTTATGCTGTTTCCATGCAGCTTCCCTCTCTCGCCCAGATTCGCGATGCGCAAAACCTGGTCAACCGGCACATGCCGCCCACGCCGCAATATACGTGGCCGCTCATCAACCAGCGTCTTTCGGCCGGGCAGCAGTCGCGGACCGAGGCCTGGATCAAGCACGAGAACCATACCCCGGTCGGCGCATTCAAACTGCGCGGGGCGCTGGTCTATCTCGACTGGCTCAGGCAGACCCAACCCGGGCTGACGGGTGTCGTTGCCGCAACGCGCGGCAATCACGGCCAGGGCGTAGGCATGGCCGCGCGGCTCTACGATCTGAAAGCGGTCATCGTCGTCCCCCACGGCAACAGCCGGGAAAAGAACCTCGCCATGCTGGCCCAGGGTGTCGAGTTGGTCGAGCACGGCCACGACTTTCAGGAGTCTCTGGAGTTTGCCGACAGCCTTGCCTCTGAACGCGGTTTCGCAATGGTCGACTCCTTCCATGAGCGCCTGGTCATGGGCACCGCGACGTATGCACTGGAGCTCTTTCAAGCCGCTCCGCCGCTCGACATTGTCTATGTGCCCATCGGTCTCGGCTCCTCCATCTGCGGCATGGCGGCTGCGCGCAATGCACTGGGACTGAACACCGAGATCGTCGGCGTGGTGGCCGCCGAATCTCCCGCCTACGCACTGAGCTTTGCAGAGCGGCGGCTGGTCGAAGCTCCGTCGCGCACCGTGATCGCGGACGGCCAGGCCTGCCGCACTCCCAACCCGCATGCGATGGAGATCATCTGGAGCGAGGTGGCCAGCATCGTCTCAGTCTCCGATGCTGAAATTGCGGAGGCCATGCGCGCCTACTACCAGGACACGCACAACCTGGCCGAGGGCGCCGGAGCGTCCGCGCTGGCCGGCGCTCTCCAGGAAAATCAAGCCCTTGCGGGCAAGCGAATCGGCATCATCCTCACCGGCGGAAACATCGACATCGAGACCTACGAGAGAGTGCTGAGCGGAAAGCTATAAGGTGGTAGAGATGACAGAATCCACCGAGCACCTCAAGCCCATGGCCCACACTGCCCAGAACCGTTGCTTTGGCTGCGGCGCTGCCAACCCCGCCGGTCTGCAACTTGAGTTCCTGCTTGCCGAAGACAAGAGCGTGGTTTCACTGGCAACCATTCCCGATGGCTTCGCGGGCCATCCCGGCTATTTGCACGGTGGCATCATCGCTACACTGCTGGACGAATCCATGAGCAAGTCCGTCCGGGCGCAGGGACTCACCGCCATGACTCGCCAGTTGGAGGTCGATTATCTGCGCCCAGTTCCATCCGGCGAGCCGATCCGCCTGGAGGGCCGCCTGGTTCGCAGCGAGGGTCGCAAGCACTGGGCGGAAGCCCGGATTCTCAACGTTCGCGGCACCGCGCTGGCCGAAGGTAAGGGCCTGTTCATCGAGATCCGCAGCCGATAACCGAGGCCGCATGGATACTTTTCAACGCAGCCCGGCCAGCCAGTTGAGAATCGTGCTCTCGAGCAGGATACGGCGATCCGACCATCCGTGGTCCGTCGCCACATGGATGGCGGTCACCTGGTTTCCACCCTTCGAACGAATAGCCTGAACCAGTGCATCGGTCGACGGCGCAAGCCCATCGTCGGCGGAAAGCACCAGCAGCGAAGTTTGGGTCAGTCCACTTACGGCGCTGGCAAATCCAAAGGCCTTCGCGTTGGCAATCACTTCGTCAGCCATGCTTTCGGGCGTAACGCCGGCCAGCGCCTCCCGGTTGTCGGCCATCAGCGCCACGACTTTCTCTCGCGGCAGTGCTGCCTTGGCTCCCATGTCCCCGGCGCTGATGAGTATCGCTCCGATTAACCCGTGATCGTGCGCAGCGGTATGCACCGTCACCCAACCGCCCATGCTGTGGCCGGCTATGGCGATCCGCTTCGTATCAATCCCCAGCCGCATCACATTCGCCGGGTCGCGCAGATAGGCCAGAACGGCGTCCGCATCTTCCAGGCTCTGGGCAAAGCGAAAGCTTCCCGGGCTGCCCCATGACCCGCGATAGTTGAAGGTGACCGCGTTCCAGCCGGCGCGCCGCACAGCCTGCGCCAGGTCAAGATTCTTCTCGTTTCCCGGCAGGCCGTGGCAGATTACGAGCGTGGGGTGCGGCCCAGGCCCCGAAGGCTGGTAGACCAGGCCGTTGATTTCGACTCCGTGGCTGGGAATGTGCAGCACGGCCATCGCAGCCGGATAATGGGCGTCCGCGGGCGGATCGGTAAAGACCGCCGCCGGAACCGCCTGCGAAAAGGCAATGCGGGATGAAGCGAGGACTGCGGCAAGAACGAGAGGGCAAAGACGCACGAAGCTGGCTCCTGAACGAGAGACTTCAAAGAACGTGTCTCGCATCCTATCAGCAAACCAGCTCGGGCTTCGCAAAGAAAGTAGGGCGGCCCGCAAGCCGCCCCGCTGCAT
>JBEKTB010000063.1:0-18372 GCA_049516495.1 Occallatibacter sp. | reverse complement strand
GTGCAGTGAGCACAATGCCGGCGTTTTTGAGCGAGCCGCGTCCATTGTTTTTCCTAAATCCGATTGTGCCATGAAGAGCGGAAATGATCTGCACGACCTGAAGTGATTCGTTTCGGAATTTTCAAAGGAGAGAAGAATGCTGGCGCGCCTGAAGCAGATGTTGATCAAGGAATTCATCCAGGTCTTCCGCGACAAGCGGACGCGTTTCATTCTGATTGGTCCGCCCATCATTCAGATGATGATCTTCGGCTACGCGGCCAATTACGAAATCCGTCATGTGCCGACGGTCGTGCTCGATCTGGATCACAGCCAGGAGAGCCGCGAGCTGGTCTCACGCTTCACTTCGAGCCCCTACTTCGACGTCGAGCGTCAACTCACGGACTCGCGCCAGCTCGGCGATCTGATCGAGCAGGGAAAGACGACGGTGGGTCTTGAAATCGATGCCGGATTTGCGCAACAGTTGCGCAAGGGCCAGACCGCGCCGCTCCAGGTGATTGTGGACGCCACCAACTCGAACACCGCGCTGATCGCCTCCGGCTACATTTCGCAGATCGCGCTTGGCTTTGCGCAGGATTACCAGAAGGACCGCATCTACCGCATCGCGCCGCAGTTGACGGAAGTGATGCCATCGGTCGAACTGGCGCCGCGGCCCTGGTACAACCCCGACCTGAGGAGCCGCTGGTTCTTTGTGCCCGGCATTATCGGCAGCCTGACGCTGGTTCTGGTCATTACGCTTACCGCCTTCGCCGTGGTGCGCGAGCGCGAGATCGGCACCCTGGAACAGATCATGGTCACGCCCATTCGCCCGGTCGAGTTCATCCTCGGCAAGACGCTGCCATTCTTTCTGATCGGCCTGTTCGATGTCACGCTCATCGCCGTGGTCGGGTCGCTCTGGTTCCAGGTTCCGTTCCGCGGCCACATCTCGGTGTTAGCTACGGGCGCGGTTCTGTTCCTCCTGTGCATGCTTGGCGTCGGCCTGCTGATCTCTACCGTCTCCTCCACGCAGCAGCAGGCCATGGTCACCGCCTTCTTCTTCATCATGCCGGCCATCACGTTTTCCGGGTTTGGATTTCCGATCAGCACCATGCCGCAGTGGATGCAGTATTTGAGCTATGTGATTCCGCTGCGCTATTTTCTGATCGTGATTCGCGGAGCCTATTTGAAGGGCGTGGGGATGGACATTCTCTGGCCGCAGATGGCGGCCATGGCGGGCCTGGGGTTCCTGCTGCTGACGGCGGCGATTCTTCGCTTCCACAAGGCGCTGGACTGAGGGGGCAATTCCATCGGGTTCTGGCCAGATGATCTTCGCTTGATCGTGGAGCAAGTGCGGGCGTGGACGCCCGCGCGACAGCCTGTCTGGAGACCGGCGGTACGGTCCGGCGCGGGATAAAATCAGAAGTTCCAGCGCTCTTGCGCCCTTTGATGTTACTTTACCTTTTGACCGCGTTTGGGCCGGGCAGATGCGCGGAAGCGCCGGACTGCGCCCCACCCTTGGGCGCAGAGAGCATCGGCAGGAGTCCCGACGCCATCCAAACTGGGAAGAGTTTGGGCTGGGAACGGTTTGGGCTGGGAAGAGTTTGGGGAGATCGGTTCCTTATGATGGAGTTCCACATTGCGCGCAGCGCCCGTGAACGCTACCAGTTTGCGGAGTCGCTTTTTTCCTACACAGGGAACGTCGTTTTTGCCAATGTCGCCGCGTGCCGCGAGTTTGCGCACCGCATGAACACGGTCCGCGAGGTTGAAAAGCATCCGGAACTGGCGGTTCACGCCGGCCAGCTTTATGCCATGGGGCTGATCGACGAGGCCAGCCACGTCCTGATGGCACGCTACCGCGAGCAGTTCGATCCCACGGTGATGACCTCCGCGCTGGACTGGTTTTCGCTGCGCGTTGGCGCTGACCAGTTGGATCGGCTGCTGCTGACCTTTGTCGAGTACTTTCCGGGTATTGCGGTGATTCGGGGCCTTGAGACGCCGAAGCAATGGCTGGCCGGTAACACCGACGGAACCCCCCACAGGGCCGCGGCGCTCGAAGAGTTGCTGCTTTTGTGGACGGCCAACCGTAATGAGGCGTTCAAGCCCTTCGAAGAGCTTTTCGAGGACAAGCCGTTGGCCGAGAAGACCGTTTACCGCCAGGTGACGCAGCAGATGCCGGACTATTTCGCCACCCGGCCCCTGATTCCCGTGCCTGACGCCAAGCCGATGAACCTGCTGGACTTGCTGCGCGCGCCGGCGGTGGGTGCGCCCCGTTCCCTTGCCGATCAGCTCGCTCTCATCCGGAAGCTCTGGAAGCCGCTGCTGGGCGACGCCCTGGAGCGCTTTCTGCTCATAGCCGGCGAGATTCTGCGGGAGGAAGAACTGGCCATCTGGGCGCAATTCAATCCTCCCACCGACGCCCAGCGCCGGGAGAGCGGACGCCAGCAGTGGCATTCCATTGTCAGCACCGCGGAGGTTCCCGAATTCGGGGATGCGGCCCACGAATACGAGAAATTCAGCGCCGACATGGCCTGGATGCCGACCGCCGTGCTCATTGCCAAGAGCACCTACGTGTGGCTGGCGCAGATGAGCAAGCAGTATGGGCGGCACATTTCCCGTCTGGATCAGATTCCCGACGAGGAACTGGCCACACTCGCGCGCCGCGGGCTCAACTCGCTCTGGCTGATCGGCGTGTGGGAGCGCAGCCGCGCATCCAAGACCATCAAGCAGCTCTGCGGCAATTCGGACGCCGTGGCTTCGGCCTATTCGCTCTTCGACTACCGGATTTCCGAGGACCTGGGCGGTGAGGCAGCGTACATCAACCTGCGCGACCGCGCCTACCGTCACGGCATTCGCCTGGCCAGCGACATGGTGCCCAACCACATGGGCATCGATTCGCCCTGGGTTGTCGAACATCCTGACTGGTTCATCGCCCGCCAGGAGACACCCTATCCCGCTTACAGCTACAACGGCCCCGATCTCTCCAGCGATGGCCGCGTGGAGATCAAGATCGAGGACCACTACTTCGAGCAGAGTGACGCAGCCGTAGTATTCCGCCGCCGCGACCGCGCCAGCGGCGAGACCCGCTACATCTATCACGGCAACGACGGCACCAGCTTTCCCTGGAACGATACGGCCCAACTCGACTACCTGAATGCGGCCGTCCGCGAGCAGGTCATCCAGACCATTTTGCACGTGGCGCGCCTCTTTCCGGTCATTCGTTTCGATGCCGCCATGACGCTGGCCAAGCGGCATTTCCACCGCCTCTGGTTTCCCGGGCCCGGATCGAGCGGCGCCATTCCCTCCCGCGCCGAATATGGTATGAGCCAGGCGGAATTCGACCGCTGCATGCCGCACGAGTTCTGGCGGGAGGTGGTTGATCGCGTCGCCGCCGAGGTTCCGGGCACCCTGCTGCTGGCCGAGGCCTTCTGGCTGATGGAAGGATATTTTGTCCGCACCCTGGGCATGCACCGCGTCTACAACAGCGCCTTCATGGTCATGCTGCGCGACGAGGACAACGCCAAGTACCGTTCGGTCATCAAGAACACCCTGGAGTTCGATCCGGACATCATGAAGCGTTACGTGAACTTCATGAGCAATCCCGATGAGCGGACGGCGATAGATCAATTTGGCAAAGGCGACAAGTGCTTTGGCGTTGCTGCGCTGATGGCCACCTTGCCCGGCCTGCCCATGTTCGGCCACGGACAGGTGGAGGGATTCACTGAGAAGTACGGGATGGAGTATTACCGCCCGCGCTACGACGAAACTCCGGACCACTGGCTCGTTGAGCGCCATCAGAGGGAGATTGCGCCGCTGCTGCAGCGGCGCTGGCTGTTTGCCGAGAGCCGCAACTTCCTGCTCTACGACTTCTTCCACGAAAACGGTTCGGTCGATGAGAACGTCTTCGCCTACTCGAACCGAAGCGGAGGCGAGCGCGCCCTGGTGGTTTATAACAACCGCTATGGCGAGACGCGCGGAACGATCGACTTTTCCGCGGCTTACGCGGACAAAGGCGCCGGCCAACTGCGCCAGCAGCGGTTGAGGGAGGGCCTGGACCTGACCGACAATCCCGCCGCCATCCTGGCCTTCCGCGACTCGCTCACCAACCTGGAATACCTGCGCCGGGCGAACGACTTGGCGTGGAACGGGCTCACCCTCGACCTGCATGCCTACCACTGCCACGTCTTCCTCGATTGGCATGATCTCTATTCCACCGAGGAGCAGCCCTGGGACCGTTTGTGCGACCAGCTCAATGGCCGTGGCGTGCCCAACCTGGACGACGCACTGGTTAATCTTGAGCTGCAGCCAGTTCACGATGCGCTGCGCGCCCAACTGGACTCCGGTCTGGTACGCATGTTCGCCGATCTGGCGGAGCACCCGCGCACCCTGGCAAACGGAATCAGCAAGAAGCTCGAAGCGGAGCGCAGCGAGTTCTATGAGCAGGCCTGGGCGCGCTGCAAGAACTTCCTGAGCCAGGCGCAGAAGTCTTATGTATCGCGGTTCGTCCGGGCAAACCCGCTGGAAGAGGCTCCCACGCCCACCAGCCCCGGGTTGCTCGGTCCCTCCTTCCGCGAGCGCCTGCGCGCCGCCATGCGCATTCCCGCCATCGAAGCGCTGTTCCCGGCTCCGTGGACGGCGGCAGCGCGCCGCATGTTGCCCAGCCCCAGCCCGCAGTTCACCGCCACGGCCATGTGGGGACCGGTACTTGGCTGGTGCGCCCTGGAGTTGCTGGCCGAATCGATTGATGTGGAAAATCCGGAACGCGTGGCGCTGGACCTGTTTGACCGGCTCCGCCTGCGCGAGCCGTTCGCCCAGGCCTTCACCGCGCTCGGATTTGAGGGCGAGGAGGGCTGGCGCGTCGCCGCTCGGATCAAGGTTGTGCTGCTCACCGGCGCCGGCGTCGGAAAGCCGGAGGAAGCGCCAGTTGCCGCGGCTGAAGAGCCGGCCGTTCCGGAATCCCCGGCGACTGCGTCGGAAGCACCTGCGGTCCCGAAAGAAATCCTTGCAGCCGTTTCTGCGGTTCCGGCGGTCGATGCCGCTGCTCCAATTCCCGAACCGGCCCCCGCCGCAGACGAACGCGTGGCGCTCTCGGCGGCGTTGTGGCTGGATCCGGATGTGCGCTGGCTGACCGGAGTGCACGAGGCGGAAGGCCACTTTTATCTGGTTCGTGAGCGGTATGAGGAATTGCTCTGGTGGCTCCAGATGCCGCCGCTGCTTCGCCTGGCGGGCGAGGCTGCTCCCTGCCGCGCCGCGGTCGTGGAGATGAGCAAGACGATCGAAGAGGCGCTGGCGAGCGCTGAGGCTGCCGGATATCGCGTCAACAAGCTGTTGGGTTTGAATGATATCGAGGGCACTGGCAATGAACCGGCGCCCGAGACCGAATCGAGCGGTGAGCCCGAAGTCGAACTTGAGGGGACGGCCGAGGATCAAACCTCGCAGGCCACGGAGCCGGAGACCGAGACGGCGACTGGCCCAGCGGCAAAAGCATAACCGCTTCAGGCGCCCGAACCTGACCCGGACAGTGGAATCCTTCCAATAAGAGGGCTCCGCTGCCCGGTTTCGGCCGCTTTGCTCCGACCCGTAATCGACCTGCAAACCCATCACAAACTCGTGTGACCTAAAGCACATACCAACGCCTCCTCAAAGTGTCAATGTCCCTGACGGACAATCCCCGGGGAGAAGCCTCTCAGGGTCGCATTGAAGGCTGAAGCGCCGAGCGCTTTTCCGCCGGGCAAGGCATGCTTCATGGGCGAATGCATCCTTTCTTCTTCCTTCTGTTCCCGGGATTTGCTCCAGAAGTGAGCAGGGTCTGGATTATGTCGCCCTCTCAATCCCGTCACCCCAATGTGTGCGCGCTCCAGGTGTGCTCCATTTTCCAAACGGGGCTGGCGGATTTGCGCCATGCTGATTCGGTCTGGGCCCATCGAACGCCGGAAGGCGGCTTGATTGAGGCCAGGGAATTCAGTTCCTGCGCATTCGCCGGCGCAGAAATCTCATTGAAAGCCATGGAAAAGAAGCGGCAGACGGCACGATCTTCGCGCCAGGCCGGGCGTTTGCCTGCGCCGGCCTCTGGATGCGCCGGTGAGGTGGAAATCAAGGCAAGTTAGAAGCGGAGGAACCATGGACAGTGTCGCCAATGGAGTGCTGAATGCTCAGGAACGGCTGCTGATCGATCAGGCGATTGCCGAGTACAGCGGCCACCCCGGAGCGCTGCTGGGAATCCTGGAAACGGTTCAAGCCGCCAATGCGCACAAGTTCCTCTCCATGGACTCGCTGCGCTACATCGCCGCGGAAACCGGCGTTCCTCCGGCCAGAATCTACAGCGCCGCCACCTTTTATGCCCTCTTCAACCTCGATCCGCAAGGCGACAACGTGATCTGCGTCTGCCGCGGAACCGCATGCCACACCCGCGGCTCCCGCGATCTGCTGGAGAAGCTTTGCCTCGATCTGGGCTTGAGCGGGCACGAACTGGGCGACACCAACGATGCCGACAAGCTGGCTCTGACCACGCCCGACCGAAAGTTCACCATTCGCACCGTTGCCTGCTTCGGCCAATGTGCGCTGGCGCCGGTCGTCGAGGTAAACCACCATATCCTCAGCCATGTGAACGAGCGCACGCTGCAGCGGGAAGTGAAGGCTCTGACAAGAGGGGGAAAATAATGCCGCGAATTCTGGATATCGGCGCATTCAACGCGGTACGGGAGTCCGGGCTCGCCAAACTGATGCCGGCCATTCCGCGCCTCACGGTGGGGATGGGAACCTGCGGCCGGGGCAACGGCGCGGAAGAGGTGTTTCATGCGCTCAATGAGGCCATCCAGCGCAGTGGCCTTGAAGTGATGCTGGCCAGCGTGGGCTGCTTTGGTTCCTGCTTTCAGGAGCCTCTTGTGAATGTCCGCCTGCCCGGAAACCCTCTCGTCGTGCTGAACCGCGTGCAGGCCCACGATGCCGAGCGCATTCTGGAGGGCATTTCCACCTCGACCTTCCCGCGCGATCTGGTCTATTGCAAGATCGAGGAATGGGATCACATCACCGCTCACCTCAAATACGGCCAGGGGCACCCTGAGATTCCATCCTGGAACGCGATTCCGTTCTTCAAAGGGCAAAAGAAAATCGTTCTTCGCAACTGCGGACTCATCAGTCCTTCCGACATCGAGGAATACATCGGAGTGGGCGGCTATCAGGCCCTCTATAAAGTCCTGATCGACGGGCGCGGGGAGTCCGTGATTGAGCAGATCAAGGCTGCACGCCTTCGCGGCCGCGGAGGCGCAGGTTTCCTCACAGGCAACAAGTGGGACTTCATGGCCAAGGCCAAGGCAGATGCGAAATACATCATCTGCAATGCCGATGAGGGCGACCCCGGTGCATACATGAACCGCAACGAAATCGAGGGCGACCCGCATTCGCTGCTGGAGGGCATGATCATCGGCGGCTACGTGATGGGCGCTACCGAGGGCATCATTTATGTCCGCGCCGAGTACCCGCTGGCCGTGCGGCGGCTGAACAAGGCCATCGAACAGGCGCGCGAATACGGATTGCTGGGCGCGAACATCCTGGACCGCGGCTTCAACTTCAACATTGAGCTGGTGCAGGGCGCGGGAGCCTTTGTCTGCGGCGAGGAGACGGCCCTGATCTCATCCCTTGAAGGCCATGCGGGCCGCCCGCGTCCCCGTCCGCCTTACCCCGCGGCGAAGGGCTTGTGGGGCAGGCCCACCAACATCAACAACGTCGAAACCTGGTACAACATTGCCCCCATCGTCACCCGCGGCCCCGGCTGGTTTGTCGAAACCGGCAGCGCCAAGAGCCCCGGCACCAAGGTCTTTTCGCTGGTCGGCAAAATTCAGAACACCGGCCTGGTGGAAATGCCGCTGGGCACGCCGCTGAAGAGCTTCATCTACGACATCGGCGAAGGCGCTCCCGTTGGCCGCCGCGTGAAGGCCGTGCAGACCGGCGGACCCTCCGGCGGCTGCATTCCGGTCGAGATGCTGGACACCCCCGTGGATTATGAAAGCCTGGCGCAGATCGGCTCCATCATGGGCTCCGGCGGCATGGTGGTGATGGACGAAGACAACTGCATGGTCGATGTGGCCCGCTACTTTATCGAGTTCACCCACTCGGAGTCCTGCGGCAAGTGCGTTCCTTGCAGGGTGGGCCTCAACAAGGCGCTGCGCATCCTCAATTCCATCACCGACGGCACTGGAACCCGCGAGCAGATGAACCTGCTCGACGAACTGGGCCGGATGATTCGCGAGTGTTCCCTCTGCGCGCTCGGCCAGTCCGCGCCCAACCCCGTGCTCACCACCATCCGCCACTTCCGCGAGGAGTATGAGGATCACATCGTCGGTCGTCACTGCCGCGCCGGCGTATGCCAGGAACTGGCCCTGTCTCCGTGCGAAAACAGTTGCCCGCTGCGGATGAACATTCCGCGCTTCCTCGAGCTTTACCAGGAGGGTCGTCCCGAAGACGCGTTCGTGTCCATCGTCCTCGACAATCCGCTGCCGGCCTCGACCGGCAGAGTCTGCCAGCATCCCTGCGACAACCGCTGTCGCCGTCAGTCCTTCGACGAGGTGGTGAACATGCGCGAGGTGCACCGTTTCCTCGCCGACGCCATCTATCAATCCGACCGCTTCGAGCCTATGCTGGAGCGCATCCGCGAGCGCAAACTCCCGCCGACAGGCCGCAAAGTGGCCGTGGCCGGTTCGGGTCCGACGGGGCTGACAGCCGCGTTTTACCTGGCCATGCTCGGCCACGATGTAACCATCTTTGAAGAGCGCAGCGAGGCTGGCGGCATGTTGCGCTTCGCCATCCCCGAGTACCGTCTGCCCAAGTCCGTCCTGCGCCGTGAACTGGACCTGATCGAGGGCGTCGGCGTGAAGATGGTCTTCAATACCCGGGTTGGCTTCGATCTCCCGCTGAACGACCTGGCCAGCCAGTTCGACGCCGTCTTTTTGTCCATCGGAACATGGAAGGAATCCTGGCTCTATCTTCCGGGAACCGAGTTGAAAAACGTTCACCCGGCGCTGCCGTTCCTGGAGTCGGTGTCCAAGGGCGAAAAGGTAGCAATGGGCGCCCGGGTGGCGATCATCGGCGGCGGCAATGCGGCCATCGATTCTGCCCGCACCGTGCTCCGCATGGGAGCCGGCGCCACCATTCTTTATCGCCGCGAGCGCAAGGACATGCCCGCCATCGACGAGGAGATTCAGGCCGCAGAGGACGAGGGCGTGCGCTTTGTCTTTCTGGCCGCGCCACACCGCATCATTGGCGACGCGGACGGCAACGTAAAGGCCATCGAGATCGTCAAGACGCGCCTCGGCGAATACGACAAATCCGGACGCCGGCGGCCGATTCCCACCGACGAGGTGCAGCGCTTCGAATGTGACAGTGTGATCCTGGCCGTGGGCGAAACCTTCGATCAGGATTTCTGCCGCGCTTCCGGCCTGGCCCTCAAGGACGAAGGAACGATTGTCGTTGATCGCTTCAGCTTCGAGACCAGCCGCCCCAACTTCTATGCGGGCGGCGACGTCATCACCGGCGCTTCCAACGTTTCGAACGCCATGGGCGGCGGGAAGCAGGCGGCGCGCAAGATCGACGAGCGCCTGATGGGCGAGCAGCGTTGGGACCGGCTCTTTCCTGAGTTCGAATACAGCCGCTTGGCGCCCGGTGAACCGAGCCTCAGCCGCCGTCACACCGCCCATGAGTTGCCCGCTGCGGCCAGGGCCCGTTCGCAGCAGGAAGTGGTTGCCGGCCTCGACCCCAAAGAGGCGCTTGAGGAATGCCGCCGCTGCCTGCGCTGCGACTTGCGCGCCCAGGTAAACACCGACTGAAGAAAAGTGAGAGGAACGACGCCGTGCCGACCAAAACAATCTCCGTCCGAATTGATGGCGAGTTGGTGACAGCCAAAGAGGGTCAGACCATCCTGGAAGCGGCCCGCGCCAACGGGAAGCAGATTCCGACGCTCTGCTACCTGAAAGGCCTGAGCGCGGTGGGAGCCTGTCGTGTCTGCGTCGTAGAACTCGCCGGTACCGACCGCCTGCTTCCGGCCTGCACCACACCCATTCAAGAGGGAATGTCGATCAAAACCGCCTCGGCCAAGCTGGCGCTTTACCGGAAGATGGCCGTTGAGTTGCTTTTGGTTGAGCGCAACCACATCTGCTCTGCTTGCGTCTCCAACGGCCACTGCGAACTCCAGTCGCTGGCCCGTGAGCTGGGTATTACCCACGTGCGCTACTCCTACAACAATCCGCGGCTGGCGGTCGACATGACGCACCCGCGCTTCGTTCTCGATCACAATCGCTGCATTCTGTGCACGCGCTGCGTAAGGGTGTGTGCGGAGGTGGAGGGAGCGCAGGTGTGGGAGGTGGCCTCGCGCGGCATAGCATCGCGCATTGTCAGCGACCTGATGGACGACTGGGGCCGCGCGCGCAACTGCACCGGCTGCGGCAAATGCGTGCAGGCCTGCCCCACCGGCGCGCTCGCGGAGAAAGGTCGCGCGGTGACGGAAATGGTCAAGCAGGGCGATGCTGTCAGCCGCCTCGCCACGCAACGTTCGAATCCGGCGAACGGCGCAATTTAGAGTTCCTTCTCCGGAGTTTGCAGGAAAAACACACTGCGATCTTGAGCGCAGTCGACGGGGACTTGCGGCCGTTTCTGCATCTCTTCGGGTTCCCCTTTGGCGACTGAACTCAAAGTGAGAGCTTCCAGATACGATAAGTGCTTGGGACCTAGTGGCAAGCCCGCCCCAATCAGACTTGCCCGGTGCGCAGTTGCTGCCGATGTCCACTCACAACCCCAAACCCGCCCCCAAGGCGATACACTCACCTCATGCAACCCCGCACCACTCCGCGCGTCAGTCTCACCGCTCTGCTCGGCACACCGGTGACCGATGCGCAGGGCCATCTGCGCGGGCGCTTGAAAGACATTGCCGTGGCCACCGGCCAGGATGCGGGCAAGGTGGCTGGCTTGGTGCTCAAGACCCGCGCCGGCCTGTGCATCGTCCCCTCACACGAGGTTATGGAGACCCCCGCCGGCACCCTCGAACTCCGTTCCGCCGGCGCACTGGTGCCGCTCGAGGATCAGGGCAACTACCTCTACTTGCGGCAGGATCTGGTCGATCGCCAGATCATCGACATTCACGGCCGCAAGGTGGTTCGCGTCAACGACGTCGATCTGGAATGGATGGGCCAGGGCGCCGCACATCTGCTGCGCGTGGCCGAGGTCGAGGTGGGCCTGCGCGGAGCCTTTCGCCGCGTCTTCAAGGGCCTGTTGCCGCGCGCCTCGCTGGAGAGCCTGTCGCGCAAGTTCGCCTCTCGCGGCATTCCCTGGCAGTTTGTTGACGTCATCGAAGTCGATGCCGCCCGCCGCGTCAAGCTGCGCATCGAGTACGAGCGCCTGGCCGAGATGCACCCCTCCGACCTCGCCGATATTCTTGAGGACCTGGCCCCCGCCGAGCGCGAAGTCATCTTCACTTCGCTTGACGAAGAAGTGGCAGCCGAGACCCTCGAAGAGGTCGACCCCAAGCTGCAGAAGGCCCTGCTCGAAAAGCTCGACGAAGAGAAAATCGCCGACATCGTTGAGGAGATGGATCCCGGCGCCGCAGCCGATCTGCTGGCCGAACTGTCCGAGGAGCAGTCCGACGCCATCCTCGAAGAAATGGAGCCGGAAGAGCGGCAGGAGGTCGAAGAACTGCTGGAGTTCGACGAGGACTCCGCCGCCGGCTGCATGACCACCGATTTCGTCTCTCTCGACGTCAACTCCACCGTGGCCCAGGCCGTCGAGGCCCTGCGCAAATTCGATGGCGATCCGGAGAGCGTGACTGAAATCTACCTGCTCGACGACAAGCGTGTCCTGCGCGGCGCCATCTCCCTGGCGCGCCTGGTGATGGCCCTGCCGGAGACGCGGCTGGCCGTGCTCGCCGAGCCCCGCGTGCTCTCCTGCCCGTCTGGCCTGCATCAGAACGAATTGGCCGAACTTTTCGACAAGTACAACCTGCACGCCCTGGCCGTCGTCGATCCCCAGGGCCGCATGGTGGGCGAAGTCCAGGCCGACCACGTCATCAGCTTCCTCCGCGACAAGCTCTAGGCGCCAGTCACTTCGCCTGCCCGCGCCCAAAACTCTCCGTGCCCCATCCTTCCGCGTTTTTTGGCGGAAGGGTGGGAAACAACCGCTCGTCCTCGATGAACCCGCGCCAGCCTTCGACTAATTCCGGCGATGAGAAACGACAATCAACCGCGACATATATCACAGACAACAGCTTACCCCGGCCCATTCTGAGCAGAATTGCTCAAGTTTGTTCCTCGCATACCACGAAATCTTCAAGAAAGGGGCGGGGCTAATCCATATCTGTGAAAGAATCCAGATATGATGCAGTTTCCCAAGATCATCCAGGGCGGCATGGGTGTAGGTGTGTCCAACTGGCGCCTTGCCAATGCGGTCTCCAAGCTCGGCCAACTCGGCGTCGTTTCAGGAACGGCGCTGGATCAGCTCTTTGTTCGCCGCCTCGCCGATGGCGACCAGGGCGGACACATGCGCCGCGGCCTCGATGCCTTTCCCTTTCCCGAGATGGCCAAGCGCGTCTGGCAGGAGTATTTCGTCCCCGGCGGCAAGCCCGCGGGAGCGTCCTACCCCACCGCGCCCATGCATCAGCGCCGCGAACTGCGCAAGGTGGTCGAACTGTGCATCGTCAGCAACTTCGTCGAGGTGTTTCTGGCCCGCGAAGGACACAAGAATCCGGTGGGCGTCAATTTTCTTGAGAAGGTGCAGATGCCGCACCTGTCCTCGATCTACGGCGCCATGCTGGCCGGCGTGGGCTACGTCCTGATGGGCGCGGGCATTCCGCTGCACATCCCCGGGGTCATGGACGCCCTTGCCGCCAACCAGCCGGCGGAGTACAAGCTGTCCGTAGTGGGCGCAACGCAGGGCATGGATGCGGCCATGAACTTTGATCCTTCGGACTACGTGGAAGGCCCGCTTCCCATTCTTGACCGTCCGCGCTTCCTGGCCATCGTCTCATCCAACACCCTGGCCACCACCATGCTGCGCCGCGCCAGCGGCCGCGTCGATGGCCTGGTCATTGAAAGCCCCACCGCCGGCGGTCACAACGCCCCGCCGCGCGGTAAGCTCCAGCTCAATGCCGCCGGCGAGCCCGTCTATGGCGAGCGCGACCAGGTGGACATCGCCGGTTTGCGTGCGCTGGGCGTTCCGTTCTGGCTGGCGGGGGGCTACGGTAATCCCAAGAGCGTGCGCGATGCGCTGCGCCAGGGGGCCGCGGGCGTGCAGGTGGGCACCGCCTTCGCCTTCACTGAGGAATCCGGTCTGCGCTCCGATTTGAAAAACAGGCTTTTGTCTCAAGCCGTCGCCGGCGCCGGCGAGGTGTTCACCGATCCGCTGGCTTCGCCCACCGGATTCCCGTTCAAGGTGGCTTTGCTTGAGGGCACATCGTCGGCGTTCCCCATCTACCAGGAGCGGAAGCGGGTTTGCGACCTGGGTTATCTGCGTGAAGCCTACGCCACCCCGGAGGGCGCCATCGGCTACCGTTGCGCCGCCGAACCCGTGGCAAACTACCTGTCCAAAGGCGGCAAGGAAGAGGACACGGTGGGCCGCAAATGCCTGTGCAACGCTCTGATGGCCAACGTCGGACACCAGCAGACACGCAAGGACGGTTCTGTGGAGCCGGCCCTGGTCACCGTCGGCGACGACCTCAACACTGTCGCGCAATTCCTGGCTCCCGGCCGCTCGTCTTATAGCGCTGCCGACGTGGTCGAGTCCCTGTTGAGCCTCGCCGTCGAAGAGGAGCCGGAACTGACCATGGCCGCGGCGGACGCACAACTGACCATGCCCCTTGTGCCGTTCCAGTCGCACCAGCCACTCTATGCCTCCGCCTGACAATCGCGGGAGCAAAGATCGCTGTTGTAAAGATCGCAATTTGTTTCGAGCAAAGTAGAAGGGCGGATTTCTCCAATTGGAGAAATCCGCCCTTCTGCATTGCCCTCACTGGCCTGCATTTCGCGCCGGCCACCAAGAAGGTAGCGCCGGTCTCCTGACCGGCTGTACTGAGGGCCTCCCGGCCCTCAGCCGCTTCGAATGACCCCGAATTCCGCTGGCCGCGCTCATGTGCGAAACGCAATCTAAGCGTCCCGCTCCACAAAATTGTGACTGTCCGCGGCTGTCAGCGTCATGCCGTATAGCGTCTTGAACTGCTCGACCTCCCGGATCGTCTGCTCTGAAAACGGCGCTTTGCCCTCAAAGGCATGCAGCACGATCCCTTCCAGCAAATCGCCCAACGTCAGGTCTTTCTGTTCGGCAATGGCTTTCAGCACCTTCAACATGCGCTTCTCCAGCCGGACCCCGGTCTGGACGCGCTCCACTTCAATCGGTTTGGGATTTTGCGACTCTTGCGACATGGATACCTCCGTTCATTGTTGGTACCAATGTACCACGGTAACCATCTCTGCGCAATTGAATAAAATCAACCCGCTGCCCGAGCCTTGGACTACCCCCGCACCGCAGGGAAAATCGTGACCCGCAACTGCGTCGAGCCGTACGGAACCAGAGTCACCCGCTCCAGAGTCCCGCTCACTTTGCTCTCGCTCAAATCCGGCAGCGGCGGCGTGAACTTCTGGCTCGCGTCGTCCGGATTGGATTGCAATTCCCAGCCCTCGATCTTCCTTGCCGGCACGGTAATCGTACTCGGCGGGTTCGTCCACGGATCCAACTCCCCGCCCTCCGCTACTGGCCGTCTCTTGAACTCGACTTCGCTCGCAAGCGTGGCCGGATCGACAGCCACTCCGTAATTCCAGGCGCTCGCCGGAGTCGCCTCCCAACTGGGAAACTCGGCCGTGGTGTACTTGGCCTCGACGCGCGGCGTCCAGTTCTCCTTGATCGCCAGCGCATACACCAGCGGCCCGTGCTCGATGCCCACGCCGTTCTGCGGCCAATGCGAAATTGCCAGCTTCATGGGCAGCGTCAGCGTCACCTGGTCGCCGGGATTGAAGCTGCGCTGCACAACCAGGAACCCTTTGCTGGTGCGCGTCCCGGCCACGGACGTTCCATTCACCGTTACCCGCGGCGCATCGCACCACGCGGGAATCCGCAGCGAGAGCGGGAATGCGACCGCCCGCTCCGCCGCGATCTTGAAGTGAATCTGTTCCTCGAACGGATAATTTGTCGTCTGCTCAATCTCCACTTGCCGGTTGTCTGCGCCCACCGTTGCTTTTACTTTCGACGGCCCGTAGAGCACCGCCGCCAGGCCGCCGTCGTTGGTCTTCATCCACATGCGGATTGCGTAGTTGGGAAAGATGCGATGCACATTGCCGCCGCAGCACGCGGTCGCCTGCCCGGGGTTCGGCTGGTAGGCCATCATGCGCCCGCCGTGCTCCATCACATTGTGGTCGGAGTTCAGCGTGGCCAGAAATTGATTGGGGCAGGAGAAGTATTGCAGCGCCTTCCAGTCATTCCGGATGGCTCCCGGCGCAGCGTTGAAGCAGGCCCGCTCCACGCGATCGGCCCACACCGCATCCCCGGTGGCCATCAGCATGTAGCCCCACGACCAGGTGTGGTCCGCGATGTCGCAGGTTTCGTGCGAATCGAGCGAAGTTCGCGTGCGGTACCACTCGGACGTCGAAGGAATGCCGTCGATCAGCATGTGGTGGTCGAAGATGCGGCGCTCCGCCGCTTGGGCGAATCGCAGGTACTCCTCCCTGCCCGTCGCCAGATAAAGAATCGCAGGCAGCTTCATGGTCTCCGCGTAGGTGCAGCCGTGCGCATTGATCGGCGTGGCGGCAAAAACCCGCAGCGCCGAAAGGTCTCCATGATCCGGGTCCGCGGCCACCTTCGAGTATTCCTTCCACGCACTCTCGGCCAGCGCCAGAATCGCCGGGTCGCCGGTGCGCTGGTAACACCACACCATGGCTTCGATGTTGGTCACATTTCTGACGGGAGTCCCATAGGAGGCCTTGTCACTCAAATAGTGCTTCCTCAGCGCCTCGGCAATGTTCGTGCTCTCCGCCGCGCCGGGCAGGGGCTGCGCATCGCTCAGCGCCGCCAAGCCCCGAAACAGCACATTCTGCGGCCAGCGATGAAAATCTCCCTTGGGATCGGCGAATGCCTTGGGTCCCAGGAACCCCTCGGTCGACGCGTGTGTCAGCGTGTAATCGATCGACACCCGCGCCTGGGCCATCAGCCGCTCATCCTGTAGCACCACCGCAAGCCGCGTGGCTCCGTCGATCCAATACGCCTTCTGCTCCCACGGCCACCAGGCGGAGTCGTTATCCGCCAGCCCTTTTTCCTCGCCTGCCCAGTACGCCGAGGTGAAGGGCCATGAAATCTGCGGCAACTGCGAGCCCAGTTGCGCCGCCTGTTTCTCCAGATAAGCGCGCAGCCAGCCGTCAGGCTGCACTGCTCCCGGAGCCAGCGGATGCAGCGTCGCATGGTCGCGAGCCGCCGGCTCTGCGCCCTCGGCCCAGGCGCCGGCCCCCATCAGCATCGCCGAACTCAGCGTTGCCGAACTGATCAGAGCCATGCGGATGAACTCGCGGCGGCTTAACTCATTTTGTTCAGCATTGGCAGCAGATTCCATTGCAACTTCTTTCTCAGGTCTCATTTTTGAGGGAGTTCCTTTGCGGAACGGATTCTAACAAAGTCCCCGGCCCTGAGACTGTTCAGGCACCACCGCGGCAACGCGCGCCGCGAAGCCGGAACGGACGCCGAATCTTCGCGCAGCCCTCGCCCGCCGGTTCGCCTCATCCCGGTCTGGCCTGTTATGGTCAGGGAGGAAACTCCAAATGAACCCTCCTTAGGAACCCGCGAGCATGTTGAAGCGTTGGCGAATCCGGATACTCCTGTTTCTGGCCGTTCTCGGCCCTGGATTCATTACCGCCAACGTTGACAACGACTCCGGCGGCATCCTTACCTACTCTCAGGCAGGCGCGCAATACGGCTACACGCTGCTCTGGACCATGCTTCCCATCACCATCGCCCTGATCGTGGTGCAGGAGATGTGCGCCCGCATGGGCGTGGTCACCGGCAAGGGACTGAGCGACCTCATCCGAGAAGAGTTTGGCCTGCGCCTCACCTTCATCCTCATGGTGCTGCTGGTGGTGGTGAACTACACCAACGTGGTCACCGAGTTCATCGGCATCGCCGGCTCCCTGCACCTGTTCCACGTTACCAAGTTCATCTCCGTGCCCTTTTGCGCGGCGCTGGTCTGGTACATGGTGGTCAAAGGCAGTTACAAGAGCACGGAAAAAATCTTCATCATCGCCTCTTTTGTCTATATCTGCTACATCCTGGCCGGGGTGCTTTCGCAGCCCAGCTGGCACGATGCGATGCTGGCCACCGTCAAGCTGCCGGCCCGCTCGGTGTGGAGCGACAAGGCCTATATGTATATGGCCATCGGCGTCGTCGGCACCACCATCGCGCCGTGGATGCAGTTCTACCTGCAATCGTCGATTGTGGAGAAGGGAATTCGCGTCAAGGACTACGCGGCCTCCCGGCTCGACGTTATCGTCGGCAGCCTGTTCACTGACATTGTGGCCTGGTTCATCATCGTTGCCTGTGCGGCCACGCTTTACGTGCATGGCATGGGAGCGATCCAGGTGGCCTCCGACGCGGCCGAGGCCATGCGCCCGCTGGCCGGCGACTACGCGTTCATCCTGTTCGCCTTCGGCCTCTTCAACGCATCGCTCTTCGCGGCCTCCATCCTGCCGCTTTCGACGGCCTACACGGTCTGCGAGGGCCTCGGCGTCGAGTCCGGCGTCGACAAGCACTTCAAGGAAGCCCCGTTCTTCTACTGGCTCTACACGCTCCTCATCGCGGGTGGCGCGCTCACCGTGCTCCTGCTGCCCGACGCGCAATTGATCAACGTCGCCATTCTTTCGCAGGTTTTGAACGGTGTACTTCTGCCCGTGGTCATCATCCTCATGCTGCTGCTCATCAACCGTCACGACCTGATGGGCGAATACAAAAACTCCCGCCTCTGGAACGTAATCGCCTGGGGCACCAGCATCATCGTCATCGGCATGACCATGGTCATGCTCTGGGGCATGATGCCAGGACACTAGAGGAAAAGGATGAAGCTCCCGAGCGCCGAAGCATCGATTGTCGAGATTGAGAAACTTCGAGACTATTGCCTAAGTCCGGCACATCCTCGCGGAAGGCATAAGGCGAGAGTGTTTCAGTCGTTGCTCGGGATGACCGCTGCTCATGCGGACGAGCTTCGCGAAGCGTTGATTGACGAGGCCCTGAACGAAAATGCCACACTCGGAACATCCGATCGGTACGGAACTCGGTACATAATGGATTTTGAGTTAAGACGGGGCGAAAGGACTGCCCAGATTCGTAGTTGCTGGATTGTCCTGAGTGGTGAGACCGTTCAGGACAATCCAGCAACTACGAATCTGGGCAGTC